>NZ_JCACKQ010000112.1:180725-255675 GCF_059505465.1 Symplocastrum torsivum
GATTGAGATTGCGCTAACTCAACATGCGATCGCTCCTGTTCTGCCTGATTCTGTTGTAGTGTTTGTTGCAGTTGAGAGCGATTGCGATCGAGTTCCTCGTGGGACTGCTCTAACTGAGTTTGTAACTTGAATGACTCTTTTTCTAATCTCCGAAGATCTAGCCAATCCTGAAGCACCCAGGCTTCATAAGGTGGTAGAGGTGGGAGTTCAGGAACAAGCGAAGAAGACAAAGCCTCCGGTGTCACTGCCTTAGCATTAAGTTCCTGGTAAAGTTCCCATACCTGAGGAAAGTAATGCTTGATCAAAGCAGGTCGATGCAAATTATACGACTGCGTATTCAGTAATGAATCGTCGTAAATATCTGAATCCGGGTAATTTAAGGGAATCCCAAACTTATCTTTGATAGCTTGTATTAGAAAACTAGGATCGTGGGCAATGCTATAAATACTGATTAAAAGGCAACGTTCCGAAAATTGCTCATAAAATCTTAGAACTTCTTGGTTATAGTTCAGCCAAATTTCTAAAGCAAAATTAGGATTAAAATCAAATCCTTCATCTCCTACATTACGTCGTCGGTAAAGAGAATCAATCACTTCCCACGGTGCACGGTATATTAATAAAAAATTGGCTTGAGGAATTAAATCTGCCCAGTAATTCAAGAATAGAGTTGTTCTTGGATCTTTCCATCCCCAAATCTTCCTAGAAGAATTTTCCTGGACAAGTAATTTAGCTCGCCCTAAAAATTGCTCTGGCACCTTAATCTGTTTCTCTACAGTCCAACCTGCCTTACTAATTCCTTGAGATAATAAAATATTTTCGTGAAACTCTGTAAAATTAAGATTTTCAAAGTACCCTTTTACATTACCAGCCCCTGCTGGCATTAGCCTTTTACCTATATCTACCCCTGCGCTCTGGAGCAATGACGCTGTAAGAGAGGTACCAGAACGATGCATTCCAGTGATTATAAAAATGCTTTGCTTACTATCGTTATTTTGCATATCTTTAGAAAAAATATAAATAAAATATTACCATTTCAAAAATTATTATATTTATGCTTCTAAATTTCTCTCAATTTCTTTTGATTTTTTTTCTATCCCGATAGGTATAACTTGACTTTGGTTAAGTAAAGAAACGTGAGTGTCTACTTTAAAGTCTACCAGACCGGTTTCCAATATATTTTCTTCGATTTGTACTCTAAACATAGCTGTATCAACACAGCGATGGAGAAAGACTTCGGTATCATCTACCAATCCAAGAACCCCAGCATTGAGGAAATAAACTCCCGGTTGTAACAAACAATGAAATCTAAACTGAACTTGAACTGTACTACCTTGCTCTACACATTCAATCGCCTTATCTAGAGTGTGAGAGACAGCACCCCCTAGCTCAAAACCACTGATGGTCTTAATTAACATCCCAAACCTAACTCTGTAAGCTGTCTCAGAAAACTTGACCTGATAAGTGTAAATATAATTGCTTCGTCTGCATAAAATGTTGACAGTTTTGCCTTCAAGGTTAGTAATATGAGTCTGAGAAATTTTTGCTCCAATAGATATATAAGAGATAGTACTCTTAGGCTTCATATCGGGATCATAAAGAGCAGATGCCTTTTGTCTAGGGCTAGAAGACTTGGTTATCGAATCGTTGAGCGATTGATTGACTTTCCCTTGATGATTCATGCTCCGTATGTCTTCACGCAAAGCCTGTATTTTCCCGGCTGGCGCATAAATCAACTTTTGATAATTGAAAACTACTGACTTAGGATTACCAGACAGAAGCAACTCTCCGTGATCTATCAAAATAGCTGAATTGCAAAGATCTATAACTGAAGCCGCTGAATGGGAAACAAACAAAATTGTTCCTCCCCGCTCCCGAATTGATTGAAGCCGAGCAAAACACTTACGCTGAAAAGCTTCATCACCGACCGACAGCGCCTCATCCACCACCAAAATATCAGGCTCGACCGTTGTGACTACGGCAAACGCTAGCCGAACAAACATCCCACTTGAATAAGTCTTAACGGGTTGTTCAATAAAATCTCCAATATCAGCAAAAGCGGCAATCTGATCAAACTTGGCTTCAATCTCTTTGTGATCCAGACCCAACAACCGTCCATTAAAAAAGACATTCTGACGCCCTGTAAATTCCGGGTTAAATCCACTTCCCAACTCTAGCAATGCCGAAATCCGACCTCTAACCTGAACTTCGCCACTAGTCGGTGTCAACGTTCCTACGATAATTTGTAGTAGTGTACTTTTTCCAGAGCCATTTCGCCCCACAATTCCTAAGGTCTGTCCCTTCAGTACCTCTAGGTCAATATTCTGTAAAGCCCAGAATTCATTTGCCCTGCTTTTTCCAGGCAGCAGCAAGTCCTTTAACCGGTCTACAGGCTGAGCATAGCGCTTGAAGCACTTTGAAACATTTTTTACAGAAATCGCAATCTCACTCATCACACCTCATGCTGGCAACACTACAAATTGCCCATTCCATCAAAACTTATAGCATATCAGTAAATGCCGAACGCCAACGTTACTAGGTGGATACTTTATGGTTTAAGAGTTCCTAGGCTCACCTAACTTGAACAGAGAGCCACGTTAGCCTGGAGTCCCAATTTTCCTTTTGTATTAGGGTTTCTACCCTTTTGGTATAGCAATTATATGCGATCGCTGCCACCGGATTTAGCAAAAACACCCAAGTTCCGTCCCTTTTGTGGAATTACCCATTGCCAAATAGATCACTGCTATAACTATTTTAGAACTGAGTAGTATGGGCAATATTATTGAATCCCCCTAGTTCATTGAAGAGTTTCACGTGAGGGAGCTTCATAAAGCCAATAAAAGGGAGGCACAAATGTTTTACTCCAACCGAAAGAAGTTAAAGCCGTAGTTATCTCTACAAACTGTTGGCTGTAATTAAGATCTTGTCTCACTAGGTCGGGTAGCCAATGTCCAGAATTTTGCCCTACTTCTGAGATAGGCGAAGGATTTATTTGGGCAGGTATACCAACTAAAAAACTACATATTTTTTGCTGATTTTGTGAATTATTGATGTAGTTCTTTAAGCTATCAACCGTCTTTATACTTTGACTAGGATTATAGGAAGATAATCTGTCAGGTGGGATTGAACCAAAATGAGTAGCTAAACTAAAACTCGTCGCATTATCAGTTACTAATATACTACATGGAGAGGCTAGTGTAGGATTTTCAAAAAACCATTGTGCAATTACATACTGATCTTCTAGTTGACGATTTTCAAAAAACCATTGTGCAGTTACATCTAGGGTTTTAAGGGATAATTGTTCTGGTGTCTTGTATAACTGGTGCCATAATCTACCGCGCCAGGGAAGACTCGGTTGAGCAGACAAAAAAAATAATAAAAATACAACAATAATATGATTATTTATATATATTTTTTTTGTCTTACTAATAAATTCAAACATTTCCTTTAGAGCCACTATTAACACAAAGCTGTAAGGAAAAGCATACAAAATCCTAAAAGTAGTATAGTGACCATCTATTATGGCAATGAAAAGCGTAAAAGGTTGAAAAAATAGTAGCAAAAGTGGCAACAAGGTCAGAGTTGATAACAATCTATATTTTTTCCAAGAAATCAGGGAGAATAACATACTCAAATAGCCATAAACACCTAAAGTCTGAAAGTATGGAAGTTTTTGATCCCAAACCCGAAGAATCCCCCATTTTGACCAATAATTAGGATCTAAAGTTAAATACTGAGCTGTCTTTTCTTTAAAGTAATCCTGAAAATAAGAATTATAAAAATTAGAGATTAAAACCGCATACTGTTGAAAAAACTTTATAGATAAGACTCCTAAAAGAAAACTTAGAAGTATAACTACAGGGATTATATAGATTATTTTTTTACCTAATACAATTTGTTTTTTTTCATACAGCCTTACAAGAAAAATCGCCAAATTTGAAATTAATAATAGAAAGAGTTCTTGATAGTGGTTGTAATAAATTATAGGAAGCAAAAGGATAAGTTCACAGCCTTTCTTTCTTTTTCCATCAAAAATATCAGTAATTACAATTAATGATCGCAGGTAGGCTATATAAGCTAAAGGGGTTGATGAAAGGGCATAGTAGCGATAGAAGCCAAATACATTAGTGCCAAATAAACAGATAGTTCCTAATGCTTGAATTTTTGCCCAAGATTCTGAAAATCCTATTCGCAAAGCAAATAAGTAAAATTGGTAGGCAAGGAGAAACTGCCAAAAGGTGCTATAGATATCAAGGGCAGATCTTCTAGAGAGAGGCTCGACTTTAGACATCAGCGTCCAGCCCCAAAAATAAGTAAATTTATAATTAGCTGAATGCTCGTTTACGAAACCATAGCCTTGCCACTCAAAAATTCGTCGGAAGTGTTCCCAGGAGTCAGAGGGGAATTCTAGATAGGCTCCTGGAATCTGAAACAGTAGTATTAGGTTAATCCAAAATACTAATTTATATAAATGATTTTTAGTATAAAACTTACATAAATAATAGATAAAAACTATAATGTTAAACAAATGCAAAAATATAAAAATATTTTCTAGATAAAATATTTTCAAATGGAAATATTTAAATACCAGGTAAAGAAATAGATAGGGAACGAAAAAGAACCAGCCTTCTGCAAATAAGACTTTACCTAAGTCATATAATTTCATGTTTTTGAGATTCATGTTCAAAAGTAAGTAGACATTTTTGAGCGACTGCCCACAAAGCCTCTGAAGCTACATTATGGGCTGTCGCTTCTGAAAGGGTAGCTATTACGTCTGACAGTGCTTCAACGAGCAGTAATTTACTACAGACAGCCATGATTTTTGGATGCTGTGTGGGCATGATATTTTCTGTAGCTCCTGTTAAAGATTCATGCAGCTTCTCTCCGGGACGCAAACCTGTAATCTGAATTGGGATGTCCTGCTGTGGGGTGAACCCGGCTAGCTGGATCATCTGTTCTGCCAGGTCAAAAATATTGACGGGCTGACCCATGTCTAAAATCAGTGTTTGTCCTGATTGACCTACAGCTATGCTTTGAATTACTAGCTGCGCTGCCTCAGGAGTCGTCATAAAGTAGCGGGTCATTGCTTGGTCGGTAACTGTAACGGGACCGCCTCGAGCGATTTGCGCTTGAAAAATTGGGACGACACTACCACGGCTCCCAAGAACGTTGCCAAAGCGCACAACGAGAAAGCGAGTCTTACTTGTGGCGGCATGTGCCTTGACCATGAGTTCAGCCAAGCGCTTACTCAGACCCATAAAGCTAGAGGGGTCAACCGCTTTGTCGGTAGAAATAAGGACAAAGGTTTCAACCCCATAGGTATCAGCCAGAGTCGCCAAGTAAGCTGAAGCAAGAGCGTTGTTCTCGATCGCTTCTGTGGGGTTATGCTGCATTAAGGGGACGTGCTTGTGAGCAGCGGCATGAAAGATGATTTCTGGCTTCCAGTTTTTTAAGATCCGTTCGATACGAGCTTGATGACGGATATCGGCAATGACTGGAGTTGTCATTAAGTTTGGAAAGTCTCGTCGCAGTTCTTGCTCGATTTGGAAGATGCTGTTCTCCCCACGTCCGAGTAGCAGCAGGTGTTTGGGTTCTAGACGAGCCAACTGGCGACAGATTTCTGAGCCGATGGTACCGCCTGCACCTGTGACCAGGATGGTACGTTGGTAGATTTGCGATCGCGCTGAGGGAAAGTGCGAACCAAACTCCTCCGCTAAGTCAAGTCGAACTTCTGGACGCCCCAAGATATCTTGGATTTGAATTTCTCTAGCTTGGGGCGTGAGGTTGCGATCTCGAAGAATCTCTCCCTGTCCCGGCAAGACTTTCAGCTTCAGTCCAGTTCCACGCGCAAGATCTACTAACTTACGGATTTGAGCCGCACTTGCCGAAGGCATGGAAATCAAGACTTCATTGACATTGAGAGAAGAAGTGATCGCAACCAACTGGCTAGACGACCCAAGAACTGGCACCCCTTCTACTTTGCGTCTTACTTTCGTTGGGTCATCATCAACAAATCCAACAACTTCCAGATTCAGTTGAGGACTTTGTCGCACTTCTTGGACAATCTGGGCACCAGTTTTCCCTGCTCCAACTAGCAGTACCTTCTGCCGCTCTGAACGATCGCAGCGAGGTTGACGGCGCTGATGGGTATGATGGACTGACCAGCGACGAGCATACCGAAGGGCAACCATCCCCAGGAAGCAGAAACTCCAGTCGATTACCGCAACGCCCAGAGGAACCCCATCAAAAGGTACAAAGCGAGGAATTAATAGACGGGTCGTAACTAAAACTAGCAGTGAATAGAGGGTAATCACCTGGAAAAGGGACAGGGCATCCTTAAGACCGAACAGACGCCAGACTTGTTGGTACAGTCCAAAACCGCTTTGGATCAGTACACGACCAGGAATCGCGACTAGAGGTAGAATACCTGCCAGAAATTGGTGAGTATCTGCAACTTCTCCGTCAAAACGAATTAAGAAGGCGAGACTGCAAGCCGACCAGGCAACAAAACCATCTAGCGTGAGTTGCCCCAGCCGATACATAAATGGAGAAATAACTAGCTTGGGCATAGAAAACTTGTCCCAGCACACCATTGGCAACGATTGTTGATCATACCGTTGTCTAAACGCCTACATGATGTCAATTTTTGGGTTGGGACAAATCATTCTTTATACGCGCTACTTGATCCCAGATGATGGCAGCAAGAACTGCCACCATAAAGCTGGCAATAACAGCAATTACAGCCATCTGTCCAGAAGATCGAGTCTCCTGTACCTCGGATTCGCTCACAATCTGCACTGACATAATCTTGGCAGCAAACTTAGGCAAATTTTTCTGACTCTGCTCTAGATAGTCTTTGTCAAACTCAAGGGCAGCAATGTCAGCCGCCGCCTGAGCCTGCTCTGCTTCTAGCGCATCCAGTTTACCCGTATTGGTGGGAGGTAGTTGAGCAATTGTTTGCTGCAACGGGGGTAAGATACTTTTTTCTTTTTCGAGCTGTAGTTCGGTAGTAGTCAGCCAAGCCGTTAGAGACTGGTTCAAGGGTTCTTGAAACCTTGTTTTCAGTTGGCTGACAATTTTAGGGGCAACGGTGTTCAAAGTCTTGGCATTTGGAGACTGTAGGTTTAGGTCAATTTTTTGGGTTTCAATGTCATATCGTGCTGTAACAGTGATTTCGCCTAGTTGGGAACTTCTTAAAAAATCTACGGTCAAGGCACCCGCTTGATTGATGTCTATAAATGGCAGTAGTTGGCTTGAAAGCGGGATAGAAGTAGATCGGACTGACAGCGTTAGCTGTTTCTGGTATTGTTTGGGATTGAGCAGGGACAGAGCGATCGCAGCGCTCGATAGGACAACTGTTGTTAGTCCTATGAACTTAATATGGCGAATCAAAAATTGGACGATATCTACCAGACCAATTTCATCTCCAGGCTGAGTTGAGTTGTGTTTAGTAGGCTGAAACAATCCCTTCTACTCCGCTACCTGAAACTAAGGTTAGGATACAGTACAACTTAGCGATTGGGAACTAGTCAAGAGTGCAAACTCTATTCAAACGTTGGAAAACTATCACAACTGGCTCGATCAATCGCCAAATTTTTAGTGCAGCAATCACAGTTGGTCTAATGACTGCACTAGTAAAAATCGCGATCATTAGTAAAGAATTGGTAGTTGCTTGGAGGTTTGGTACTGGAGATGCGCTAGATGCCTTTTTTATCGCCTGGTTGGTTCCTTCTTTTATCATTGTTTTATTACCTGAATCTTTTAATGCTGCTCTTATTCCTACCTATATTCGAGTCCGGGAACAGGAAGGATTAGATGCGGCTCAACAACTTTTATCTAAAGTAATAGTTTGGGGTTTAGGTTTACTGGCAATTACTACAATCTTAATGGTAGCTACAGCTCCTCTATATCTTCCCTTGCTTGCCAGAGGATTTAGCCCTCAAAAGCTAGAGCTAACTTTTTACTTACTTTGCACAATTACACCAGTTGTAATGCTGAGTGGAATTGTTGTAATCTGGAGTGCCGTTTTAAACGCACAAGAGCGCTTTGCTCTAGCTGCGATCGCTCCAGCGATGACAGCATTAGTAACAATTGCTTTTTTAGTAGGGAACAAAAGCTGGGGCATCTTTGCCTTAACAGGAGGGCTAGTTGGCGGCACCCTGCTAGAGATGCTTCTTTTGGGAGTAGCACTGAAACGGCAAGGGATTTCATTGCTTCCAACCTGCTATCGATTTGACCCTCACTTGCGTCAAGTGGTTAGTCAGTATGCTCCAATTATGGCAGGAGCATTTTTAATGTCTAGCACAACCTTGGTCGATCAAGCGATGGCAGCTCGGCTGTCTTCTGGAAGTGTCGCCGCACTCAACTATGGGATGAGAGTAATTGCCCTGCCGATTAGTCTGATTACTACAGCCTTAAGTACCGCGATAATTCCCTACCTTTCAAAAATGGTTGCCGCTCAAGATTGGAAAGGAGTACGGTCTACGATGAAGCGCTATCTCTGGCTAATTTTTCTTGTGACTGTACCAATCGCAGGCTTTATATATATGTATTCTCAACCAATTGTGGAGCTTTTACTCCAAAGAGGTTCGTTCACTGCCCAAGATACTTATATTGTTGCTAAAGTCCAAGCAATGTATGTCTTACAATTACCTTTTTACGTAGCAGGGATTTTAGTAGTACGGCTTATCTCATCAATGGATATTAATCAAGTTCTCATCGGAATTGCTGGGTTGAATTTACTTTTTAATATTGGCTTAAATTATCTATTCATGCAGTGGTTAGGTGTTCAAGGAATTGCTTTGTCTACAAGTTGTGTTTATGTATTTTCTTTTTTTAGCGTACTATTATTAGCTTATAGAAACTTGAGGAAAATTGAGAATGAATCAAGATAAGATATGGAATTATTTCCAAGATAAATCGCCGGAGGTGTTTTTGCCAGCAAGTTCTCGATTAAACTATCTATTTAAAAAATCTCTAGATATATTTGGTGACACGACCCTAACCATCTTAAATATTGGCGTAGGAAATGGTGGACTTGAGAAGAGATGCCAGGAACAAGGTTGGGAAACTTATGCTCTCGATCCCAGCCAAGAAGCAATTAGAAACCTTAAGGCAATTGGTGTCAAAGGAGAGGTAGGTTACATCCAAAGCATTCCGTATGCTGATGATTTTTTTGACGTTGTTTTTTGTTCGGAAGTAATTGAGCATCTATCAAAGGAGGAGATTAATCTTGGTCTAATCGAGATATCAAGAATTTTAAAAAAAGGGGGAGTGCTAATTGGAACTGTTCCTTATCAAGAAAATCTTATTGAGAATCAAGTCGTTTGTCCGAAGTGTGGGGAAATTTTCCATAGATGGGGACACCAGCAATCGTTCGATGTTAAAAGCTTAATAAGAATATTTCCAAAGACATTAGCTGTTAAAACCATTGACATTATTTACTTTGTAGACTTGCTAACACTCAATTGGAAGGGTATTTTAATGGCAGGGGCTAAGAAAGGATTGTCATTGCTAGGCATTCATGGTCGTGATGAAAATTTATTTTTTGTTCTAAGAAAAGAAGATTAACTATGGTTATTTCCCCGACTATGACGTATTTGCTTAGACATTAGCATGAGTCTAGAAAAGAAAGCTCAAGTTAAACTGAGATTTTTTGTTAAGCGATGAATGATGAAATAAGTTTATTCGGTAAAATCTACTCTAATATCTATAATAAAATTTGTGGAGTTCCTCCAAACTTATATTTTTGACATTTTCAGTGGCTTGCTGTTAAAGATCTCTACCCAGATCTAAAACAAATTCTCCCAACAATTCAAGGAAAACTTCTGGATGTAGTTTGTGGGGATAAACCTTATGAAGCTTTTTTGAACTTAGAGAAGATTGAGCATGTTGGTCTTGATATCTATTTAGGCGATCACGTTGATATTCCACTCACAGTGGACGAGACATGGCCTCTAGAAGCCTCCTCCTTTGATGCCGTTTTATGCACTCAAGTTCTAGAACATACCGCAAACCTTGAAAGCATAATTTCAGAAATTAGCCGAGTATTAAAGGTAGGAGGGATAGCAATAATTTCTGTTCCTTTTATTTATAACCAACATGGAACGCCTGATGATTATAGGCGTTTTTATATTTATGGAATTAAGAACATCATGGAAAAAGGATATGAAATTATTAATGTAAAAACTCAAGGAGGTGTAGGTAGTACAGTAGGAGTGTTAATTTTAAATTGGGTTGAGATGCAAATGAATTTATACAAAATCACTCGTTTATTAAAGGGGATTTTGCTTCCTGTTTGGATAGTTTTGTGTGTATTTATTAATACGCTAGGATGGATTTTAGACTATGCTGATAAAACAGAATCGTTTTACAGCAATACTTGGTTAGTTGCCAGAAAGCGATGCGCTTAACACTGGTTATCTTTTCACTATCTCCTGGTGGGGCGGAACGAGTGATGTCAATCATGGCTAACTACTGGGTAGTTAAGGGATGGAACATCACGCTACTCACGTTTGATGATGGCAACAAACCGCCATTCTACGAGCTAGACTCTCGTGTGCATCATATTCCCTTGAGGATAGCTGCAGATTCGTCTAACCTATTGCTAGGTTTTTGGAACAATCTAAGGCGTGTACAAATCCTACAATCAGCGATCGCGCAAAGTAAGCCTGACGCTGTGATTAGTTTTATGGAGCAAGTCAATATGCTGACTCTACTGGCAACGAGATCGCTAAATTTACCAACAGTGGTGTCAGAGCGGATCGATCCCACATTGTATTCTGTCGGCAGGGTTTGGGAAAAGTTACGCCAGTGGACGTATCCACTCGCTGATCAAATTGTTGTCCAGACGAAAGGGGCACAGACTTATTTTTCTCCTAAACTCCAAAGCCACACTTGCATCATTCCTAACCAAGTTTTGTTGCCAACTAGAGAAAAAACGACATCTGACAAGCACTTGGCTAGGCGATCCATCATTGCAGTTGGACGTCTGACTCAACAAAAAGGGTTTGACCTTTTACTGCAAGCCTTTGCGTCTTTGACAGAGTTTCATTCTACATGGACATTAACGATTTTTGGTGAAGGAGAATTACGTCGAGAACTTGAATCACTCCGGGATAGCTTAGCCTTATCTGGACTAGTTCATTTCCCTGGAGTCGTGAAAAACCTTGATAAAGTTCTCAGGCAAGCCGATATCTTTGTCCTATCTTCCCGTTTTGAAGGTTTTCCTAACGTACTGTGTGAAGCAATGGCATCTGGACTACCAGTCATTTCCACAGATTGCCCCAGTGGACCACGAGAGATTATTCAGGATGGTGTAGATGGTATCCTAGTGCCGAACCAAGATGCTAAAGCTCTCGCTCTAGCCATGCATCGCTTAATGTCTGATGAAGCAGAGCGGAAACGGTTATCAGCTTGTGCAACAGATGTGGTAGAACGGTTCAGCTTAGAAAAAGTAATGGCAATGTGGGAAAAACTTTTGGCTCAAGTTGTCGAGGAGAGGTTAGGTTATGACGAACACATTTGAGCAAGAAATCAAGGAAGGCGATCGCTTTCAGTTTGGAGAAAACTGGAGGCGTTTTTTATCGGTGCTGAATGATGAACGCATTACCGAAGCAGAAAACTCTCTCAAGCAGATGTTAAAAGTAGAGGATTTACAGAGTAAAACCTTTTTAGATATCGGTTCCGGCAGTGGTTTGTTCTCTTTGGCTGCCCGTCGATTAGGCGCAACTGTTCATTCCTTTGACTACGACCCTCAGTCAGTGGCTTGTACACAAGAACTTAAACGTCGATATTTTTGTGAGGATTGTAAGTGGACGATTGAGCAAGGTTCAGTGCTAGATGTCGCTTACCTAAAATCATTAGGAAGGTTTGATGTTGTCTACTCTTGGGGAGTGCTACATCATACGGGTAATATGTGGCAAGCACTAGAAAATATTATCTTAGTTGTTGTCAATCAAGGACAACTTTTTATTGCTATCTATAACGACCAAGGGGGTAAATCTCAACGCTGGTTGAAAGTTAAAAAGCTCTACTGTTCTGGCTTTCTCGGTAGAACCCTAGTTTCAGCTTTTTTTATTCCCTACTTCATGCTTCGGGATTTAGCTGTAGACCTTTTGAAACGGAGAAATCCCATTTCACGCTACCTAGAGTATCAAAAGTCAAGAGGAATGTCTCTGACTCATGATTGGTACGACTGGCTTGGGGGCTATCCTTTTGAGGTAGCAACGCCTGATGAGATTTTTAGCTTCTACCACGAGCGAGGTTTTGTCTTGGAAAATTTACTTACAGATGGAGGTCACGGAAATAATCAGTTCGTTTTTCTAAAACAATGATCAAACTTGCCTTTCTCGCTCGTGATTTTGACTACGGTGGTGCACAAAGACAACTCGTAACCCTAGTCAAAGCATTAGATAAAAAAGACTTTGATGTAACGGTTTTATGCTTCTACTCCGGTGGTCCTTTAGAGAACGATCTAAAAAATAGTGGCGTTAAGCTTATTTCTCTAGACAAGGGTGGACGATGGGATTTATTTAATTTCTATCAGCGCCTGATTCACCACTTGAAGCTTATACAGCCTGATATCCTACATGGGTATCTCAGTGATCCGAACTTACTGATGATTTTTCTCAAACCTTTTTTTCCGTCAATCCGGATGGTTTGGGGAGTTCGAGTCTCTAACGATGATCTAAGTCAATACGATTGGCTAATCCGGTTGGTGATCCAATTAGAGTGGTTTATGTCTCGTTTTGCTGACTTGATTATTCTCAACTCTTATGCAGGTCGAGACTATCATCGGGCTTGTGGATTCCCTGATCACAAGATGGTGGTCATTCCCAACGGTATTGATACGGAACGGTTTAAACCCGATTCCGAAGCCAGAGCAAAGGTTAGATCACAATGGGGGATTTCGGAACAAACTGTCTTAATCGGCTTAGTAGGACGACTACATCCAATGAAAGATCATCCCACTTTTCTTAAGGCGGCAGCCCTCCTCTCTAAACAGCAGCAAGATGTGCAATTTGTATGTGTGGGAACTGGGCTAGAGGATTATGCACAGGAACTATGTCGGTTAGCTCAAGAATTTGGTATCGCTGAAAAAGTCATTTGGGCTGGAGCGCGTGCCGATATGCCTGCTGTCTATAATGCTCTTGACATTGCTTCTTCTTCTTCTTCCTATGGCGAAGGCTTTGCCAACGTAATAGGAGAGGCAATGGCTTGTAAAGTTCCCTGTGTTGTCACTGATGTGGGAGACTCGGCATGGATTGTTGAAAACACGGGTATAATCGTATCCCCTCAAAACCCAGAAGCACTTGCCAACGGCTGGAGCCTGTTAATAAAACAACAACAATACAAAGACGCTGCTCTCAAGTCAAAAACACGTTCGAGAATTGTTTCTGAATTTAGCTGTAATAAACTTGTGCAAAATGTGGCGGATGTTCTAAATCAGACTTTACTTCGTAGGGATTTGAATAAATAAGGTGGCGATTCTTCTTCTTTTCTACTGCCTGTTGTTTTTAATATCTATAGTTTATTTATATTTAAAACTCAAGAGAGATGCTTGGAGCATCGATGTTTTTTTCCTTTCAATAATTGTAGTTTTTTACATCTTTATCCCAATCAATATTATTGTTTTTGGACATGAAATATATGAACCAGCAATTAAATCGTATCTTAGTCCAGCTTCAAGATTTGTCAGTCTTCAGTCTTTTTTTATAACATTGATTTTCTTGGTGTCTTTCTTTGTGGGTGAGGCTTTCAAAGGTAGCGTTTTAAAGCCAATCAACGTCCATGTTCGTAAACTTAACCGAGTAATCTTGTATAAGGCTGTTTCATATTTCTTATCTTTGTTTTGCTTTGTTTCCCTACTAATTTATATCCAACAATTTGGAGGCTTTTCATCATTCGCCGTTAATCTGATTATTAACCGATCTGGTCAGCTCGATCAAGCTCTAGTTGGGTCTTATGCTTTTTTTGGGAAGTTTATAGATTTAGCAATAATTCCACTCATTTATTTCCTTTATAAAAAGCGTAAAACAAAAATAAGTTTTATTCTACTTTGTTGCTTGCCTTTGTTTGTGATGTTATTTAGCAATCTATTTATTTCAGTCTCAAAGCTCAAGTTTATTGCTTTAGGATTACTCTTTTATTTTACATTGAGTCTTAGATGCAAGAGATTATACATATCCTATTTACTGTTGTTCTTTGCTTTTGTATTTATTGCACTTCCTGTTCTGGATGAACTCTTCATTTTTGCCTACAGGGTCTTTCAGGATGAAGGTCTTCTCGCTGTACCGCTCAGAATCTTCTCTGCTATTGGTTCTGGTTCCCTTGGTCAAGGCCAATATGAAGCCTTTTTGAAAGAGAATGTGGCTAATCCCTACTTGCAAGGTATAAACTACTTTACTTTTGTACAAATGTCACTTCAGCTAAGTATAGACAATAGTTATCCACTGTTATTTTTCAGAGATTTTTATACAGGAATTGTTGACATCCTTCCCTCAAGATTAAATATTCAAACAGGTATCCAAGTTAATCAACTTAATACGGCTCTTTATTATGAAAACTATCCAAATCTCCCAGAATTATCCGAGTCATTTGTGCCACCAGGCATTATTGGGTTTGCTATGTATAGCTTATCTGTACCAGGTGTTTTCATTGTTGGTTTTGGCTTAGGGTATGTTTTCAGAAAAGTAGATTTTTTCTTCAAGTCTCTTTTAGAGTTTGATTTAAGCTTTGCTGCCTTCTACGCCTATGCAATATTTGTACTAGCAGTTTATCCTATTAATGGACTCCCTAGATTAGTACTATATGATTTTGTAAATTTAGTCTTTTTATTCATTTTCTTTGTTTTAAGTTTTAAGTTTGAAGCCATGAAAGCTGAAAATATAAGAAACTGAAAGAAATGTCTTAGGTTAATGAGTATAAAAATTCAGCTAGGGATTAAATATCAGGCTAGATGCAAGTCATAAAAGTTGTTTACATCATTACTGATCTCTCAACTGGCGGCGCTCAAATGATGCTTTACAAACTCTTATCTAGGATGAGCCGGGAACGTTTCGCGCCAGTAGTGATCTCGTTGATGGATCATGGCACAATAGGCGATCGCATTGAAGCGTTGGATGTACCTGTCTATGCCCTTAACCTGGAACAGGGAAAACCGACTCTATCTGCACTGTGGCGCTTGGTTACTCTAGTGCGTCAACTCCAACCTAACTTAATTCAAGGGTGGATGTACCACGGTAATCTAGCCGCACAGATTTCTAAGATCTTTTCTGTAAAGAGAATCCCTATTTTCTGGAATATCCAGGGTTCAGTTTACTCACTGGCGTATGAAAAGAAGCTGACCGCCGCTGTCATTAGAGCATCCAGTTATTTCTCCAGAATGACGGCTAGCATCATCTTTGTTTCTCATGTTGCTCAGTCACAGCATGAAGCGTTAGGTTATCACAGCAAGAATAACTGCGTCATACCCAATGGAGTTGATACTCAGCAGTTTACGCCGTGGGAGGAAGCCAGATTAAGTGTTAGAGCGGAGTTAGGTTTACCAGAGGACGCTCTCTTGATAGGGATGATGGCTCGCTTTCATCCTCAAAAAGACCATAGTAACTTTCTCCAAGCGGCTGCAATTCTTGCGTCTGACTATCCCAACGTCCATTTTCTTCTATCAGGATGTGAGGTAGATCGGGAAAATCAAACGCTCAATCAGTTAATTGAAAAACTGGGACTTTTCAATCATGTAGCTTTACTAGGTGAGCGCCAAGATATGCACCGTCTGACGGCGGCTTTAGATATTGCTTCTTTGTCTTCTGCCTATGGCGAAGCCTTTTCTCTCGCTTTGGGAGAAGCGATGGCTTGCGGTGTGCCTTGCGTTGTCACAGATATTGGAGACTCTGCTTGGATGGTAGATAGTACAGGACGAGTTGTACCACCGCGCAATCCGGAAGCTTTGGCTAAAAGTTGGAGAGAGTTGATTGAGTTGGATCGTCAAGAGAGAGTTAGTCTGGGACAAGCCGCACGCGCTAGAGTAATTGAACACTTTTCGCTCGACTCTGTTGTGGCACAGTATGAGACATTGTACGAAAGTGCGATCGCATTAAAACTCAACTGAAGACTTTAAACCGAATGTGTGGCATTACAGGTTTTTGGGATACATCTGGGCAACTAAGCACACAAGAGAAACAGCAGGTAGTACGGCAGATGTCGGACAAACTGTTGCATCGAGGTCCAGATGATGGTGGAATTTGGATCGATGCCGAGGTTGGAATTGCTCTAGGACATCGACGGCTGTCGATCCTCGATCTTTCTCCCGAAGGTCACCAACCCATGCATTCTGCCTGTGGTCGCTATGTCATCGTTTTTAATGGCGAGATTTACAACTTTTTAGAACTTCGGCAAAAGTTAGAAGCGCTTGGTTATCAGTTTCGAGGTTGCTCGGATACGGAAGTGATGCTGGCGAGCTTTAGCCTGTGGGGATTAGAGCGAGCGATCCAAGACTTTAATGGAATGTTTGCCTTTGCGCTGTGGGACAAACAAGAACAAGTCTTACATTTGGGGCGCGATCGCTTGGGTGAAAAACCCCTCTACTACGGTTGCGTTGGTCAAACCCTGGTATTCGGTTCTGAGTTAAAAGCCTTGAAAGCGTATCCTTATTTTCAAGCTGAGATTAATCGGGATGCCTTAGCGCTGTTCGTCCGGCATAACTATATTCCTGCACCCTACTCAATCTATAAAGGTATTTATAAACTGCCACCGGGTATAGTCCTCACCTGGAAGGGATATGCTCATTCCATAACCGTGCCCTACTGGTCTGCCAAGCAAGTCGCTGAAAACGGTGTTGCCCAACCCTTTGTTGGGTCAGAAGCGGAAGCCGTCGCTAACTTGGATGCCCTATTGCGAGAAGCCGTAGCGCTACGCATGGTTGCAGATGTTCCATTGGGTGCCTTTCTATCGGGAGGAATCGACTCTTCTACCATAGTCGCCTTGATGCAAGCTCAAAGTAGCCAACCTGTGAAAACGTTTTCCATTGGCTTCTACGAGGACGCTTATAACGAAGCTCACTATGCCAAGGAAGTTGCCCAACATTTAGGATGCGACCATACAGAGCTTTATGTCACTCCCGAAGAAGCGATCGCTGTTATTCCCAAACTCCCAACTCTATATGATGAACCGTTTTCCGACCCTTCCCAAATTCCAACTTTTCTCGTCTCTCAACTGGCAAGAGGACAAGTCACAGTCGCCCTATCGGGAGATGGAGGGGATGAATTGTTTACAGGCTATGATCGCTACTTTTTAGGTCAGCGGATTTGGCAAAAGATTGGCTGGCTGCCTTTAAGCGTTCGACAAACGACAGCTCATGCTTTGCTGGCTCGATCTCCTCAGGCTTGGGATCGACTCCTCGCTAGATTCGGTTCATTCCTGCCTAGGCAACTTAAATCGAGGATTTATGGCGATCGCTTACACTTACTCGCCGAGTTTCTGCCAGTTGAGAGTCCTGACACCTTGTATAGAAGCTTGTTATCCCATTGGAAAAAACCAGAATCACTAGTATTAGGTAGCTTAGAACCCTCTACCACCCTAACTAACCCCGAAAAATGGGCAAATTTAGGCAATTTTACGGAGCGTATGATGTTCCTGGATACTGTCACCTATTTGCCCGACGACATTCTGACAAAGGTGGATAGAGCGAGTATGGGAGTCAGTTTAGAGACGCGCATCCCCCTCCTAGATCATCGCTTGGTTGAATTTGCATGGCAGCTTCCTCTACAAATGAAAATTCACAAGGAGCAAGGCAAGTGGCTGTTGCGTCAAGTTTTATCTCAATATGTTCCCCAAAAGTTGATTGAACGACCCAAAATGGGCTTTGGCGTTCCCATAGACGAGTGGCTACGCGGTTCTTTGCGAGATTGGGCAGAAGATCTTTTAGATGAAGGTCGATTACGAGAAGAAGGATTTTTTAACCCACAGCCAATCCGAGAAAAATGGATAGAGCATCTTTCAGGCACTCGTGACTGGCAATATTACTTGTGGGATGTCTTAATGTTTCAGGCTTGGCTAGCTGCCAATGTATTACACTAGGCAAGAAAAACTGGTGTATCATACGTCTTCGTGAGGAGTTCCGAAATTTTGACCGACATGAAAACTCAGTCTTCTAGTTCTCAAAGCTTCTTTGATGAACAAACATATCGCGATCGCGCGATCAAACAGCAGATACGTCATCGATTCGATCAATTAGCTGAACAACGCCACCTATGGCAAGACAAAGCGAGTTATTACTATGACCAGCAGTATAGTTATTACCGCTTTTTAGTACCTGAGGGAGCCAAGGTACTAGAACTAGGTTGTGGTTTAGGTGACTTACTCGCTGCGTTGAAGCCCTCTCGTGGATTGGGAATCGATTTCAGCGAAAAAATGATTGAGCAAGCGACACAAAGACACTCAGAGTGTTCTGAACTTGAATTCATTGTCGCTGATGTAGAAACACTAGAACTTGATGAAACCTTTGATTTCATCATCTTGTGTGATGTCATCGGTCATCTCATTGATATTGAAGCAACATTAAAAACACTCCGGAAATATTGTAATTCTAAAACTCGAATTATTATTTCCTATTACCATTTCTTGTGGGAACCTATACTTCACGTTGCCGAGAAGTTTGGGCTGAAAATGCCTCAGCGCCAACAGAACTGGCTTTCCTCAAATGATATTGCTAATTTACTGAATTTAGCGGATTATGAAGTCGTCAAGCAAGAGAATCGACTCTTGCTACCCAGGCGATTTCCTTTGATTGCTTCTTTGTGCAATAAGTATCTAGCCACGTTACCTGGAGTTAATCATCTTTGCTTATCGCTCTACTTAGTCGCTAGACCTCGATTGACTCCACAAGAAGAAGCCTATTCTACGAGTATTGTAATTCCTTGTCGCAATGAGAAAGGGAATATTGAGTCGGCTGTTCAGAGATTACCCAAATTTGGCAAGCATCAAGAAATTATCTTTGTTGATGGACATTCCACAGATGGCACTGTAGAAGAAATTCAGCGAGTCATCAAGGAGTACCCTGAAATGACTATCCGTTTTCTCACTCAGGATGGCAAGGGGAAAGGAGATGCGGTTCGTAAAGGTTTTGCGGCAGCAACAGGTGACATTCTGATGATTTTAGATGCCGATCTGACAGTACCGCCCGAAGATTTGTCCAAATTTTATGATGCGATCGCTTTAGGGAAGGGAGAATTTATTAATGGTTGTCGCCTAGTCTACCCAATGGAAGGTCAGGCTATGCGCTTTATCAACCTCTTAGGGAATAAATTTTTCAGTCTTGCTTTCTCTTGGTTGTTGAATCAGCCACTCAAAGATACTTTGTGCGGAACAAAAGTAATATTACGTGAGGATTACCTTAAATTGGTAGCTAACCGACACTATTTCGGTGACTTCGATCCATTTGGGGATTTTGACCTAATTCTAGGAGCTTCTAAGCTGAATCTCAAGATTGTGGAAGTGCCGATTCGCTATCGAGATAGAACTTATGGTTCTACAAAAATTAGCAGATTTCAGCATGGTTGGTTACTCCTAAAAATGACAATTTTTGCCTTTCGCAAACTGAAAGCACTGTAAGTATGTCTGAAGAACTTTTACAGCAGCATAAAATCATTTGGGAGCAAAAGCCAATTCTACGTGCCCTATATACTAGCTGGTATAAAGAGATAGCGGCACAAATTGTTTTGGGTAATACCCTAGAGCTTGGTGGAGGAACTGGCAACTTTAAAGCTTTTGCCCCAAATGTCGTATCCACTGATATTGTCCCTTTGCCGTGGTTAGATGCTGTTGCCGATGCTCAAAACCTGCCGTTTGATAATCAAAGTTTTGACAATATCGTAATGTTTGATGTCTTGCACCACATCGAAAACGTTACGCTTTTCTTTGATGAAGCATTACGAGTCTTACGTCCGGGTGGAAGAGTAGTAATGATGGAGCCTTACATTTCCTTCGCTTCTTGGCCAATTTATCATTTTTTACACCCAGAGCCAGTAGACTTTAAGCAAAATCCTTTAGACTGGGTTGAACCTTCTCCGGAACGGAAGCCATTTGATGCGAATCAAGCCTTTGCAACAATTTTATTTGAACGGCAGTATAGCCTGTTTCAGAAAAAGTACCCACAATTTGTAGAGCGATATCACCGTCGCTTGTCATTTTTTGCTTATCCCCTAAGTGGTGGTTTTGATAAACCGTCTCTACTACCTATGAGTTGGCTAAAACCTGTTTTAGCACTAGAGAATGCTCTCTCGCCCATGAGCCGGTTTCTCGCCTTTCGCATTCTGGTGGTTTTAGAAAAAAAATAAAGCAAACTTACTACCAAAGGAGTTGAGTATGGAGTTAATACAAAAACTTCTACTAGGTGTTTATGTTTTTTTCAAACAAACTGGTTTAACTGAAAATAAAGAGTTTAAGAAAGTATTTTTATTTTCTTACTTTCTTTACAAGAAATATATTGAAGACCCATTTTTTGGGTTGATCAGAGCTAAGCCAGAGCTATTTAGAGACGGCTACATTTTAGATATTGGAGCCAATATTGGCTATACGTCTACACTATTTGCAAAGGTGATGGCACCAGGTTTTAAAGTTTATGCTTTCGAGCCTGACCAATCTAATTTCATCTTTCTAAAGGAAGTAATCGATACCTACAAACTTAGAGACAAAGTTACCCCACTATGTACAGCCGTAGGAGCTACAGATGGCACAGTAGAACTTTGGTATAACGAGAACCATCATGGCGATCACAGAATTGTTACTAAGAAATATAGCCAATCTGGAATTGATTTGACGAAAGTTTCTGTAGTTGAGATGCGATGTATTGACAGTTTTGTAGAGGCAGAGCAGATTAAATCAGAAATAAAGTTTATTAAAATTGATGTCCAGGGCTATGAATTACCTGTCTGCTTAGGTATGGAGCAAACCTTAGCCGCTAACCCCGATGCAGTCATTGCCTTAGAGTATGCGCCAAGCGGTATGTCCGAATTAGGATTTGAACCCAAAAAAGTCTTGGAGTTGTTTCAAGGTAAAAACTATTTTATCTATATTCTTGGCAAAAGAGGCAGTTTAAAGCCTGCTCAATCCAAGGTAATTCAGGAAACGCTAAAGAAGCGAGGATATATTGATCTAATTTGTTCTCGAAAAGAGCTTTTACGATAAAAGATAAAGCTACACTAACTAGTGATTCTTCCAAGCTACTTCAATCTGTATTTTTTAATTAATGAAGTTTGCTCAATTACCCATCAACGGACTACAGCGATCGCTTTTCCCAATTCTCAGCGTGGCAGCACCCTTGCTGATTTATACAGCACTGATAATCATTAGACCCCAAGAGATTGGCTTAGCGGCGCGGTATGACCTTACGAGTGGATTAATACCAGTAATTGCGCTCATCCTATTGCTATATCCTGCTTATCGTTTGTCTGGGTGGATAGGAACATTAGCTAGTCTTAGCTTGACTCTGATTTTATTTGCTTTACCCTTGCTAGCACTCTGGAATAGCGGGGATAGTTTTGATGGCGCTATGGGTGGTTTGCTGCCTTCAACTGATGCTAGCGGTTACTACTGGGATGCAAGACGAGTGCTAGAAGGTGGTACATTTTCAACCTTCTCGTCACGGAGACCTTTATTTCCAGGAATGTTGGCAGCCCTCCTTGGATTAACTCAGCAGAATCTGCAAGTGACTTTAGCTATTTTAGTTGCTATCAATGCGATTTCTTGCTTCTTTCTCGCTCGTGAAATCCAACGTACTCACGGAACTGTCACGGGGCTATTAGTAATAACAATACTTTTTCTCTTTTATCGAGGCTACGCTGGCATAATTTTCACAGAAAATCTAGGGTTAGCAATGGCCGCAGTTGGCTTCGCTCTTCTGTGGCGTGGTGCAAGCCAAAGGCGAGTTAATTACTGCTTACTCGGTCTATTTCTACTCACTCTTGCCCTAAATGCCCGTGCTGGAGCCTTTTTCATCTTGCCTGCCCTCATCCTTTGGGGCACTTGGTCATTTCGCGGTATGGCACGCTTTTCGTCGCGCTTTCTCCTTGGTGGAGCCAGCGTCGTGTTGCTCGGTTTCATTGTCAATTCAATTGTGCTGAAAGTTGTTGGCTCTCCGGAGGGAATAGCTTTTTCTAATTTCTCCTACAGCCTTTATGGTTTGATCGTTGGAGGTAACTGGACACAGGTGCTAACTGATCATCCAGAGCTAGAGAATTTAAGCGACCCTGAATTATCAGAAAGAATTTATGCTTTGGCTTTTGAGGCACTACGTGCTAATCCTTTGGGTTTAGTTACTGGTTCACTTCGAGCTTGGAATCAGTTTCTATTTAATGATTACGTTTTCTCCTTTACACGGGGTATTAAGGTAAATTTTCTTTTACAGTTCCTTAGCATTTTCGGTTTATTTTTCTGTTTTCGTCAACGTCGAGAACCAGAGGCTCTACTAATCATTGCATCTACCATTGGGATTTTAGCGTCTGTTCCGTTTGTCCCTCCTTGGGATGTTCCAGAAATGAGACCTTATGCCGCTACAATACCCGTCTTTGCAATACTTCCAGCTCTTGGGCTTGTCTTTTTCGCCAAGGTAATAGATTGGCAGCAATTGGTGAGAGTGACACTTACGGAAAACCCTTCTCAATCGTTAGTCATTTTTAGTACTATTTTTGCTTTATTTGTCTGTATCGCTCCGATTACTACCAAGATTTTCAGTCGTGTTCCTCAATTTACTGACATAGCGTGTCCAGCTGGTACAGAAGCGATATATGTACGGATTAGTCCTGGATCATCTATTAATCTTGTTGATGATAATTCAATTCAACAAACCCGTGTACCTAACATCAAGATAAGCGACTTCAAGAAGGGGTTAGAGGGATTTGACACCCCAGCAATTGCTCAAGAATATAACAGCGTTAGTGTCTATAGTAGCCTAATCAACGCCTTTAACTTAAAAGATAAAAGACCCATATTATTAATAACTAGCACTCCACAAATGCCTAAAGAAAGTGGACTATTTGGTGTCTGTGGAAATCTAACAGCTAATCCGGAGGCTAAGATCTATGGATTTTTTTATGCGGAATCTCTTAAGAAGCTAGTTGCCAACTAAAAAAATGCTTTATTTCGATAATTTTGTATATCAAGTTTTTAATAAATGCCGTTTCTAAAAAGATTATCAGCAAGTTTGCTCAGTCGCCGCTTAACGATGAAGTGGGAATTGCGATCGCTTTATCCCATCCTTAGCATTACAATTCCCCTACTGGTGTACGCAGTTATTCTAATTATTGGTGGTTTTCAAGCGGTTGGTATAGCTGTACGGTATGACTTCACCTATGGACTAGTTGCGTTCATCTTACTGCTTTATCTGACTTACCGTCTGACTGGTTGGACAGGAACACTTGTTAGTTTTACCTTAACCCTAACGTTGTTTGCTTTAGCGTTATCAGCACTCTGGAATAGTGGTGTTAGTGATGCCTATATTATTAGTGGATTATTGCCTTGGAGTGATGCTAGTGGCTACTACTGGGATGCTAGACGAGTGCTAGAAGGAGGGACTTTTTCATACTTCTCCTCCCGAAGACCTTTATATATTGGAATGTTATCAGCAGTTCTTGGATTGACCCAACAAAATTTGCAAATCGCATTAGCAATTTTAGTTGCCATTACTGCAATTTGCTGCTTCCTGCTAGCTCGTGAAATCCAACGCAACCACGGTACAGCTGCTGGGGTGCTGATGCTCATCCTACAGTTTCTTTTTTACAGATGGTTCCTCGGTAAAACCTCAACAGAAACCTTAGGGTTATCTCTAGGTGCACTAAGTTTCACTCTATTGTGGCGTGGCGCGGGACAAAGGCAAGTCAACCACTGCTTACTCGGTTTATTTTTACTTACCCTCGCCTTAAATGCCCGTGCCGGAGCCTTTTTTATCTTACCAGCAATAATCCTTTGGGGCACTTGGTCATTTCGCGGTACTGCTCGCTTTTCCTGGCGCTTCCTATTGGGTGGAAGCAGCATAATGTTGCTTGGTTTCCTCTTAAATTTGATTGTGCTTAAAACTGTTGGTTCTCCTGATGGAGTGGGTTTTTCTAATTTCTCCCATACTCTTTATGGTCTGATTGTTGGTGGTGATTGGACTCAAGTCACAATTGATCATCCAGAGGTAGAAGCTCTCAATGAGCCAGAGTTATCACAAAGAATTTATGCACTAGCTTTTGAGGCACTACGTGCTAATCCTCTTGGTTTAGTTCATGGTTCACTTCGAGCTTGGAGACGACTTTTATTTGACGATTATATTTTTTCCTTTACCCATAATCCAAAGGTAAATTTCGTTCTACAACTCCTTAGCCTAATGGGTCTAGTTGTCTGCTACCGTAATCGTCGCGAACCAAAAGCTTCTCTACTCATTATGGCTACCCTTGGTCTTTTAATCTCTGTGCCATTTGCACCGCCTTGGGATCATGCTGAAATGAGAGCTTTTGCGGCTACTATACCATTCGTACTTGTACTTCCGGTTTTAGGACTTGAACGGATAGCTAACACGCTAAACGAACAACAGATTATCAAAGTCCCTGAACACATAAATGATTCTAGGCTCTTATTTATATTAAGCCTTACTTTTGGGATATTTGTCTTTGTTGCTCCGATTACGACAAAAGTATTTAGTCGTACTCCTAAGTTTGCTGATATCTCTTGTCAAGCTGGCAAAGAAACTGTATACCTGCATCTTAGTAGTGGCTCATTCGTTAATCTTGTAGCTGATAGCTCAATTAGAAAAACGCATCTACCTAATGTTCGGATCAGTGACTTCCGGAACAACATGGAAACCTTTAGCGTTCAGAATCCTGAACTAGCAAAGGAACTTACTCGTCTAAGTCCTTCTACCACAATGATTAACACGTTTAATTTAAAAAACTGGCAACCGACATGGTTAATTTCAGCAACTAGTAAATTGCCAAAAGAGAAGGGCATTGTTGGAGTTTGTGGAAACTGGGCGACTGAGCCAACTCTTCCAAAATACTATGGGGTATTTTATGCGGAATCAATTCAGAAGATACCAGCCAAGTGATGAGGGATAGACTTTAAAAAATTCTGGAATATTATTTAATTGATATAAAAATGCAGCACATAAAAACATTATCAGCAAATTGGCTAGCTCACAGATCAAAGAAGTGGGGAGTGCGATCGCTTTATATAGTAATTAGCCTAGCAATTTCGCTACTGGTCTATGCAGCCGTTTTAATTCTTGGTGTACCTAAAGAAATTGGCGAGGTAGCTCGTTCTGGCTTTACTACAGCCGTAGTTGCTTTCATCTTGCTGCTTTACCCAGCCTATCGTTGGTCTGGCTGGACAGGAACATTAGCAAGTCTTAGCTTGACCCTGCTCTTGTTTGCCTTACCATTGACCGCCTTGTGGAATAGTGGCATGAGTGATGGCTATCTCATTGGTGGTTTACTTCCTTGGAGTGATGCTAGTGGTTATTACTGGGAGGCAAGACGCTTACTTGAAGGTCAAAATTTTTCAGAATGGGGTAGCCGACGACCTTTATTTCCTGCTCTGTTGGCACCTCTGCTTGGATTAACCAATCAGAATCTACAACTGACACTAGCAATTTTAGTTGCCATCACTGCAATTGCTTGTTTCCTTGCCGCTCGTGAGGTACAGCGTAGCCACGGAACAGCAGCAGGAGTAATGGTGATTACTATATTATTTCTGTTTTACAGACTGACTATCGGTCAAGTGATGACCGAAAATCTGGGACTAGCTCTGGGTGCTGTTGGTTTTGCTCTCTTGTGGCGTGGCGCATGGCAAAAACAGATTAAGTACTGCGTATGTAGCATTTTCTTGCTTACCCTTGCCTTGAATGCCCGTGCTGGAGCCTTTTTTATTTTACCCGTGCTAATTCTTTGGGGAGCTTGGTCATTTCGCGGCACAACTCGCTTTTCTTGGCGCTTTCTTTTGGGTGGAACCAGTGCTGTGTTGCTCGGTTTTCTCCTCAACTCTATCTTGAATAAAATCATTGGCGCTCCTGATGCGATCGCCTTTTCCAATTTCTCCTACACCTTGTATGGTCTGATTGTTGGGGGCAATTGGACTCAAGTTCTCAAAAATTATCCAGAACTGAGCAGCCTCAGTGATTCAGAAGCGGCACGAAGAATCTATGCCCTTGCCTTTGATGCACTTCGTGCTAATCCACTTGCTCTAGTTACTGGTTGCCTTCGAGCTTGGGATCACTTCCTATTCAAGGACTATGTTTTCTCTTTTATCAGTAACCTTAAGGGAAACTTTCTTTTACAACTGCTCAGTGTTACTGCTTTATTCCTCTGCTATCGTCAGCGCCAAGAGCCTCATAACTCTCTACTAATTGCGGCTACCATTGGTATTTTGCTGTCTGTCCCATTTGCACCGCCTTGGGATGGTGGTATCCGAATTTATGCGGCTACTCTACCATTTTTTTCTGTCCTTCCGGCATTAGGATTTGAAGCTCTAGCTAGAGGCATAAAATCACCAGAGCCGTTTGATACATCGATTCAGGATAACTCTCCTCTATTTTTAATAAGTTTTAGTAGTATTCTTGCAATATTTATCTTTGTAGCTCCTGTCACAACAAAAGTATTTAGCCATGTACCTCAATTTTCTACTTTATCCTGTCCAGAGGCAACCGAGGCTGTATATCTGCGTATAATATCTGGTTCGTCAATTAATCTTATGGCAGATAACTCTCTCCCAACAACACATTTGCCTAACGTTCGTCTAAGTGACTTCAAAGAAGGACTAACAAACCTTGCTGAGAATGGCTATCCTGAGTTGGCGAAGGAATTGGCTAGCTTAGGTTCTTCCACAACAATCATGAATGCTTTCGATTTAAATAGTTTTGGAGCAATATGGTTAATTGCAGACAGCAACAAGATGCCAAAAGAGAAGAGGATAGTTGGTATGTGCGGAAAATTCTCAGAAGCCAATGGTTTATTTTACGCTAAGGATTAACTAACTTCAAAAACTTGATTAATTAGCTTTAATTTAGCTAACTGAGAAAGTACTGTTAGATTAAAACAATTAAAAAAACAAGGGTATATAATACATGGAAAATTCACAATTATTATTTTAGTAATTCTATTGCTATGAGCTTTTGCTGGATTAGTTATGCTAAACTCCCAAAAACAATCTTTTCAAGAATTATTAGGAGGTGTAGTTAATGTCGTTAATTCAGAAGGCAACTATGTAACAGTAAATTCTTACGGAGAACGGATTATATAACACCCAAATGATATTAAAGAGAAGCGAACTAAACTCATTCAATATATTTGTAAAAGCGAAGGTCTTCCAAGTTCAAGAATGCCTAAAATTCCATAAAATCTTAATTAGATGTGAGAAATGTTGAATTGGTTCTTGACCCTGTTACAATGCCATAAGCAATTAATCATTGGAGCTTCTAGTTGTGACGATAAAGCCCTTAGCTATTGGTATAAAAAGGTATATTCCATGGTGGGGCAAAATCGCGACTAAGCTGTTGTTATCTCAATTACCAAACCGGGAAAAGTTTTTGAATGACATCAGCATATTTTCCAGCGAACCAACGATGGAGGAACCAATCTACGCATACAATACATTTAAAGAGCATTTAAATAGAGCTAAACCTGAAAAAGGATTTGTTAGCTTAGAACTTGGACCCGGAACCTCTCTTTTCTCTGGTATGATTAGCTGGGCTTTGGGCGGTTCTGCCTCTTATCTGGTTGATGTTGGAGATTTTGCTCTGAAAGATATCCAGCTTTATCAAGCTATGGAAGATTTTTTAAAGCAAAAAGGCTTGCCTACTCCTGATTTGCAAAACGCTGAATCTTTAAAATCCATTCTGGAATCGTGTTCTGCTCATTATTTAGTTTCTGGATTATCATCCTTGCAAGCCATTCCGGATGAGTCTGTAGATTTCATCTGGTCACAAGCTGTTTTAGAGCATATTAGAAAAGCAGATTTTTTTGACATTATGCGAGAACTGCGAAGGATTATTCGCAATCAAGGAGTCTGTACCCATTATGTTGATTTTAAAGATCATTTAGATTGTGCCTTAAACAATCTTAGATTTTCTGAATCCATTTGGGAGTCAGATTTTATGGCAAGAGCAGGCTTTTATACGAACCGAATTCGGTATTCGCAGATGTTAGATCTGTTTGAGAAAGCAGGCTTTGAGGTTGAGGTGTTAGAGGTGCAACGTTGGGATAGACTACCAACCCCACGAGAAAATCTATCTAAAGAATTTAGAAATCTTTCTGATGAAGAACTATGTATATGTGATTTATTTGTGCTTTTAAAGCCAGCTTGATTTGACTATATAAAACACATGAAGCGTCTTTTATTTATCACTACTATCCCAAGCACTCTTTATTTCCTTGCCCCGATTGCCCGTCACTTCCGAGCCAAAGGTTGGAGAGTGGATGCTATGGCTAAGGGAATCTCCACCAGTACTGAGACTTGCTTAGATGCCTTTGAGCGGCGTTGGGATGTAGAATGGTCGCGCAATCCCCTAGATTTACGGAACTTTCTGAGTGCTCCGCAACAAGTGCTTCAGGTGTGTACCGAGCAAGAGTACGACCTTGTTCATGTGTCTACGCCAGTGGCTGCCTTTATTAGCCGTTATGCTCTCAAGGATTGGAGAAAAAAGGGAAAGCAGAAGGTAATCTACACAGCCCATGGTTTTCACTTTTACTCTGGGGGGGCACTCCTAAAAAATGCAATATTCTTGGGTCTAGAGTGGCTTGCTGGGCATTGGACTGATTACTTAGTAGTGATCAATCATGAGGATGAACAAGCTGCAAAGCGTTACAGTATCGTTCGACCTGAGCAAGTTCGCTATATGCCTGGAATAGGAGTGGATGCCCAGTACTACAATCCTAGTGCTGTTTCTGAGATGGAAGTAGAGAAGCTACGTCAGGATTTAGGGCTAACTCCGGAGATTCCCTTGTTTCTCTCATTATCTGAGTTTATTCCTCGCAAGCGGAATGAGGATATTTTAAGAGCATTTGCTCGACTGGCTCACTCTGAAGCGCACTTGGCTTTTGCTGGAGAAGGACCACTGCTAGAGGAGATGCAGCACTTAGCATCCAAGTTAGGAATTCAGCATCAGGTACATTTTCTAGGGTTCCGTCAGGATGTTCCGGTCTTGATACGCGCCTCAGTTGCAACACTCCTGTCTTCTAGCCAAGAGGGACTTCCCAGGAGTGTCATGGAATCAATGTCACTGGAGATTCCGGTGATTGGTACGGAGATTCGTGGAACTCGTGACTTACTTGAAGGTGGCTACGGCATTTTAGTCAAAGTTGGGGATGTGGAGGGATTAACTCAGGCAATGGCTTGGGTATTGGATCATCCGAAAGAGGCGCAAGCAACGGGAAGGCGTGGGCGGGAACGCATCACACATTATGAACTTCAACTGATCCTAAAGCTGCACGAAACACTATATGCTGAAGCACTAGATGCAGAAGATCGTGTGGTTTCTTATGCTTGATTCAAAGGGAATCATTAATGAGTACAAAATTTAGCGCAGGAAATCATTTCACTAAATTCAGCAGATTGGTGAAGTCTGTGTTGGACAGACTTGTAGCTGCGATCGCGCTTTTGGTTGTGTCTCCCCTGCTACTGTTGTTGGCGATCGCTATCTATATTCGTATGGGTAGCCCAATTGTATTCACTCAACCCCGACCCGGCAAAGACGGTCGTATCTTTACCTTCTACAAGTTCCGCACCATGACTGATCAGCGTGATGTAACGGGTAATCTTCTCCCCGATGAGCAACGTCTTACAACCCTTGGTCAATTCTTGCGCCAAACTAGTTTGGATGAATTCCCTCAATTGTGGAACGTTCTTAAGGGCGACATGAGCTTCGTTGGTCCCCGCCCACTCCTAGTAGCCTACCTAGATCGATACACTCCTGAACAAGCGCGTCGTCATGAGGTCAAACCAGGGATTACAGGTTGGGCGCAAGTCAACGGTCGCAATACCGTCAATTGGGAAGAACGGTTCAAGCTTGATGTCTGGTACGTTGATCATGCTACCCTATGGCTTGACTTTAAAATTCTGCTTCTAACAGTATGGAAAGTACTGAAACGAGAAGGAATCAGTCAACAAGGTCATGCCACGATGGAAGAATTTAAAGGGTACTACTTGGATGAATTTTCAAGTCATTGATTTGTCAAATCCGTTATGGTTGCAAATCTTGAAAACGTTACGTCATGATATTTACCATTTACCTGAATATTTATCTTTAGAAGCGAAAAGAACTCAAACCATTCCAGAAGCAATTTTAATTTATGATGATGACAAACTCTTGTTTGTACCTTATTTACTGCGTCAATGTAATGAGCTATTTGACCAAGACCTACTAGAGCAAGAAGTCTTCGATATTGTTTCACCTTATGGTTATCCAGGATTTTTGTGGAGTGAAGCAGCCGAGAACGCCCCAAACTTTATCAGCTTGGCAATCAATGAGCTAATAGAGGTATTTCGTAGTAAGCAGATCTGTTCAGCTTTCTTTCGACTTCATACTCTCCTTAACAGGAGCCTTAATGAACATTGGCATTCTTTGGCTTTGCGAGAAACTGGAGAAACTGTATTCATAGATTTGAGGCTTTCTGAAGCTGAAATTTGGCAGGAAACTAGACCAGAACATCGCAACAAAATTAATCGCTGCAAGCGAGCTGGCTTTACAGCCCGAATGGTACAAGTTGAACAATATATTAGTGAGTTTATAATTATTTATGAAGAAACAATGGAGCGTGTAGGAGCGGCACAATCCTATTATTTTAATAAAGATTACTATTTAGAGCTTACAGATGCCTTAGGTGAACAACTTCATTTGTGTATTGTTGAATTGAATAATCAAGTTGCTTGTGCTGGTTTATTTACTGAATGCTGTGGGATAGTTCAATATCATTTGGGTGGTACAAGGAACCATTTTTTGAAACAAGCTCCTAGCAAGCTAATGTTTGATTATGTGCGATTCTGGGCTAAGGATCGTGGAAATGAAGTTTTTCATCTCGGCGGTGGTGTTGGCAGTGCAAAGGATAGCCTCTACCACTTCAAGGCAGGCTTCTCCAAACAAAGAGATAATTTTATGACATTACGCTTAATTACAGATGAGATAAAGTATCGTGAGTTAGTTGAGTTACGAGCAAAGTCTCTGAATACTGACGCAACTATACTACTGGCAACCAGTTTTTTTCCAGCATACCGATCTTCTTTAACTTCATAGCTACTAGACCTTTGGTAAAGTTAATATCAATTTTTAGAGGAGCTGAAAAAAGCATGATTTCAATAAAGAACAATAAAGAAGTTTACAGTACTGTAGAATTTGATACTTACGCTAATCGAGAAAACTTAAATGTTTCAGAAAAATATTTAATAGGAAAGTTTTTAAATAAAAATGAAAAGACATTAGAAGCAGGAACAGGAGGGGGAAGAATTTTATTAGAGATGAGAGGGTTGGGTTTTACCTCTCTTTATGGTTTTGATTATGTACCAGAATTAATTGAACGAGCGAAACAGAAAGACAGGAGTCAAAGTATTTGTTTTGAGGTTCAGGATGCAACCAACTTAAATTACCAAAGCTGTTACTTTGACCAAATACTTTATTTAGACCAAATCATCAGCTCTATAGAAGATGAGGGAAATCGGCTTCAAACTTTCAAAGAGGCTTACCGCATCTTAAAAACAGGAGGGACTGCTTTATTTTCGTTCCTGAGCTTTGAAGCCAGATCCAGTAGTCTGTTCTATGTCCCTTATCTGGTATATCTAAGCCTTATTAGAAAGTTACGTGGTTCAAATCGCTCACTACAATATCTTCCATGGCTTAAGCATGGAGGAAAAATTAACTGGTCTGCACTGATTGATGCTGAACCTTATGTATATTGGTATAAAACTAAAGAAGTAGATCAAATTTTAAAAGAAATTGGTTTTGAAGTAGTTGCTATTGGTTCTAAAACACAGATGGAACAAGAAAAAATGCATTCATCTGTTGAGACATTAGTTAATGAACCAATTACAGGAATGCTTACTTTTGTGTGTAAAAAGTGAGTTTGATGGCTCAGAGTCCAGTAAAAATCAATTTAAGTAGTAGCTCTGAAAATTGACGAAACCAATCCTCCTTTCAACTCCCCATCTAGGCGATCGCGAACTAGAATTCGTAAAAGAAGCCTTTGATACCAACTGGATTGCACCAGTTGGACCTCATGTAGATGCCTTTGAGCAAGAATTCTGTGAAGTGGTAGGTGCTAGGTATGCGGCAGCCGTTAGTTCAGGAACCGCTGCTTTACACCTCGCTCTACAACTGGTCGATGTTGGTTCAGGAGATGAAGTCTTTTGCTCTACTCTCACCTTTGTTGCCACAGCTAACCCAATTATCTACTTGGGAGCAAAACCCGTTTTTGTTGATAGCGATCGCACATCCTGGAATATGAATCCTGACCTGTTGCGGGAAGCATTGGATCGCCGTGCTCAAGTCGGTAAACTACCCAAAGCCATTGTTCTCGTGCATCTCTACGGTCAAAGTGCCGATATTGCTCCAATTGTAGAAGAGTGCGATCGCTACTCTGTTCCTTTGATTGAAGATGCCGCTGAATCCTTAGGCGCAACTTACAAAGGACGTTCGCCTGGAACCTTTGGCAAAGTTGGTATCTACTCCTTCAACGGTAATAAAATTATCACAACGTCTGGTGGTGGTATGTTGGTTTCAGACGATCCGAATTTGGTAGAAAAAACCCGTTTCCTGGCAACTCAAGCACGTGACCCTGCCCCTCACTACCAACACTCTCAAATCGGTTACAACTACCGCCTCAGCAACGTTTTAGCAGGGATTGGTCGTGGTCAGTTGTGTGTTTTAGAGGATAGGGTAGCCGCCCGACGACATAACTTTGAAATATACCAACAGGCTCTCTCGAACCTACCCGGAATCACATTCATGCCCGAAGCCTCCTTTGGTCGTGCAACTCGTTGGCTCACCTGTCTCACGATTGACCCAGCCACCTTTGGTGCAGATCGAGAACAAGTCCGCCTAGCTCTTGCGAATAAGCAAATAGAAGCTCGTCCTGTTTGGAAACCCTTGCACCTGCAACCTGTCTTCGCTGAGTGTGAGAGTATTGGAGGTGCAATCGCCCAAGATTTATTTGAGCATGGTCTTTGCTTGCCCTCTGGTTCTAATTTAACAAGTGAAGACCTTGAACGAGTTATCCAATCGATTACTGAGATTCACTATAGCTCTGTAAAAAGCCAAGTCATTAAGGGCTATAGCACATCAGCAAAAGCTGAGCGCAAACGCTGATAGCAGCAGACACCTAACCCAAATACGAGTAGAGAAATTGCAGAAGCGACTCCCCATTCTGCCCAATGTTCGATTTCTCCAACTAAAATCAGATCGCGATAAACTTCTGTGATCGCAGCAATCGGATTCAACCAAAACACCCACTCTCTAAACTCTTCTGGAATAATGGCGGCTGGATAGACAATTGGTGTTAGATAAAACAAAAGATTCAAAACAACTCCTAGCGTTTGGGGAATATCCCGTAAAAACACTGTAAATCCAGCCGCTAAATATCCCAACCCAACCGTCAACAACAACTGCGGTATCCAAACCAACGGTAGTAAGGCTAAGGTAGTGTGCAATGTTTGAGACGACACAGCCACTAACACAATCAACGCCATCAAGCCGAAGGAACTCTCAATGAACGCCGATAAAATTGGCACCAGTGGTAACAAGGCTAGCGGAAATACCACCTTCTTTACCAAATTTGGCTGAGTTAGCACTGAACTCGCTGCTTGATTTAGCCCTCCCGTAAAGGCGATCCAAGGAAGTAAGCCTGCAAACAACCACAAACCAAATGTGGCATCATTCTCAGGCAAACCCTTCAGGCTTAACCTCACATCCAGCACAATTGAGAACACATAGGTGTAAATCAGCAACTGTGATAGCTGATTCAACAACGGCCAGAAGTTGCCTAGAACAGAACCCTTGTACCGTGCCTCTAAGTCCCGCCGCACTAGTGCCCGTAACAAATCAAACTTTGCCCACCACTGTTCACTCAGTGGTAGCCAGCGCCTCACTCGGTAAACCTTACGGAGAAATAGCTTTATATCTTTAAGTAGCACGCGCTTCCTCGCTCACAATCACCACACAAACCACCTTTCCCCCTATTGAAGCTGGGTCAAACACGAGAGTTCCCTTCGTATTGCTGCCCTGCTAAAGAAAGAGACAAACCACTCCTACTAAGTTAAAGAGTCTACAAGAAATTCGCAGCAATACAAGACATTCTTTAGTTATGCCTAACAACTGAAATCGCCTATGGAGTCCCGGATTCCGCTACACTGTGGAATGATTCATTGTATTGGAAACATTAATGGAGATCGGGCAAAAAGTAAAAGTCTACCGCCTCAGAGACCGCGTGTCTCCCGTTGTTGTAAGTAAACTGGGGAAAGTCGGTATCATTAAAGGTTACAAAATGACCGATGGCAGTGGCGTTGGCGTTATTGTTCAATTTGACGATAACTCAAGCACCTGGTTCTTTGAAGACGAACTGAAACCCGCAGAAAACTAACAATGGCCCTGATACTTACCTTCTTGGGCAAAGGCGGCATCGGTCGCACAACTGTTGCGATCGCTGCCGCTAAACAGCTATCCAGCCTCGGTCAACGAGTGCTTCTGGTAGGACAAGACCCCGGTCCTGCCTTTGAAATTTTGCTAGGGGCATCAACGAGTCCCGACCCAACTGAAATTGGCGCAAACCTCCAAGTTGTCCAGCTACAAAGCACGGTACTACTAGAACGTAACTGGGAAGAGGTCAAAAAACTAGAGGCGCAATATTTGCGATCGCCTGTTTTAACAAGTGTCCACAGTCAAGAACTGGGCATCTTACCAGGCATGGACAATGCTTTGGCACTGAACGCGATTCGCGAGTATGAAAATAGCGGCAAGTACGACGCAATCATCTACGACGGTAGTGGCGACCAAGCTACCCTACGGATGCTGGGATTACCAGAGATTTTAAGCTGGTACATCCGCCGCTTCCGTAAAGTCGTAGAAGACTCCGACGTTTGGAAATCCGTATCACCCTTTATTCAACCGATCACCAGTACTGTCTTAACTGTCTCATGGACAGGAGATAGCTTCGCCCAGGCACCCACTAACCAGGCGAACAATCTACTAGAGCAAGGTAAAGCGGCACTCACTGACCCAAACCGCGTGGCGGCATACTTAGTCACCACCGATGACCCAGTTGCGATCGCTACTGCCAAATATCTCTGGGGTAGCGCTCAACAAGTAGGCTTAACCGTAGGCGGTACCCTTCTCAACCGTGCTTCGACCAGCGATGCTGTAGCAGCAGAATTTGAGCCTCTGCCACTAACCACCATTCCCTCTCGCACTGACGATGACTGGCAACCCCTGATGGATGCCTTGCCAGATTTCAAGCAAGCCACCCAAGCACCCCGACCAATCACCATCGACATTCCCGCCCGTCAGGTACGCTTGTTCCTGCCTGGTTTTGACAAAAAGCAGGTAAAACTCACCCAATCGGGTCCTGAAATCACGATTGAAGCAGGTGACCAACGGCGTAATATCCTGCTGCCCCCCCAACTGAGTGGTCAACCAGTAAAGGGTGCTAAATTCCAAAATAGTTATCTAACGATATCGCTCTAGTTGGTTATTGGTTATTAGTTGTTGGTTGTTGGTGATTGACAACTAATAACAAACAACAAACAACACACAACAAACAACAAATGACTAACGACAACTCAGCCGAACGTAGCGCCAAAACCCGGCAACTACTGGGTATGAAAGGTGCTGCCCCTGGTGAAACCTCGATTTGGAAAATTCGCCTCCAGCTAATGAAGCCGATTACCTGGATTCCCTTGATTTGGGGAGTTGTCTGCGGTGCGGCTTCTTCTGGTGGGTATAGCTGGACGCTGGAGGACATCCTCAAAGCAGCAACCTGTATGTTGCTTTCTGGCCCCCTGATGGTGGGTTATACCCAAACTCTGAATGATTTCTACGATCGCGAAATTGACGCAATCAATGAACCCTATCGCCCCATCCCTTCTGGTGCTATTTCTGTACGCCAGGTCGTTACACAGATTCTGGTGCTACTGATTGCGGGAATCGGTCTTTCCTACATTCTGGATCGGTGGGTAGGTCATGAGTTTCCCACGATTACTTGTCTTGCCTTAGGTGGTGCCTTCTTGGCTTATATCTACTCAGCCCCACCCCTGAAACTGAAGAAGAATGGTTGGCTAGGTAACTATGCTCTAGGGGCAAGCTACATCGCCCTCCCTTGGTGGACAGGTCACGCGCTGTTTGGCGACCTAAACTGGACGATTGTGATTTTGACCCTGTTCTATAGTTTGGCTGGGTTAGGAATTGCTGTTGTTAACGACTTCAAGAGTGTAGAAGGCGATCGCCAATTGGGGTTACAGTCACTACCTGTGATGTTCGGTATTGGTGCAGCAGCTTGGATTTGCGTGCTGATGATTGATGTCTTTCAAGTGGGTATTGCTGGTTACTTGATTGGTATCCATCAAAACCTCTATGCCGCGATTTTGATGCTGTTAATCATTCCCCAAATCACGTTCCAGGATATGTACTTCTTGCGTGACCCTTTGAAGAATGATGTGAAGTATCAAGCCAGTGCCCAACCCTTTTTGGTACTAGGGATGCTAGTTGCGGGTTTAGCAATTGGTCATGCTGGAATCTGACCTTGCGTTAGTGAGTGTGTAGCACACCAATCTCGTAGCAAATAGGAATTATACAGCAATTTTCATACTGGTGAGGTACAGTCAATTTTTCTCTCTTCTCCTATAGAGAATGGGAGAGTAGGATAGATGTACCTCATTAGCCTAGAAAACGCTGTAGCTGTGCGATCGCTTTTGATAATCTCTTTGGAGATAAGCGATCGCTTCTTTTATAGGGACTCTTACAATTCATTGAAGATTACTCTAATTACTGGCAACCTGACAAATCGCCATAAAATGTGATGAGTATTTGTTAGTACTGTAATGGACGAGTTGTAGTCCAGCTTGTTCTAGTTCTTGCCGAAGTTCAGGTAGCTCATGCTTATGATGTCTCCAAATAGTAATCTCTTCCCCGTCAGCAATTTCAATAGTTTTATCTATTCCTCTAAAACTGAAATTCACTGTGTAATCATGAATGATTCTCATATTAGCAACCATACTATCTCTTTTTAAATCATACTTTCTCACAAGTTCACAATCTTCAGGTCTAATTCCAATATTGTTTTTAAGCCACGTATATATTTGTTCTGCATGATAATTGAAACCACCTCTCACTCTTCCATCCCATTGAGCGTTAGAACCAGTTTCGTTAGTCAAGACCAATAAATCATGCTTACCCATGCTATTTTTAAAGTTTTTTAGTACTTCGAGTCTATTTTGATGATTGCCAATTGTTACACCTAAATGTAATATTGTTTTTGCGATATCGTCAGTTTCAATGTCAGCCTGATCTTTTGAAGAAGTTTTAGGAAGATAACTAGTTTCTATATCAATGCTGTAACTTTCAAACTCGATTAGTGGAAACCAATTTCTAAAATTTTTCCTAGATAAAGCAAGTAATTCTTCACTAATATCTAAGGCAATATATTTATTGACTTTGCCCAATTTATTAAGTTTCTGGATAAATGCTTTAACAGGATAGGAATTTCCTGCTCCTACATCCACAATATTAACTTTTTTACAATTTTGTAGATTGCCATTGAGGTATTCAAAATTATCCCTTAAAAGGTCAATTTCCACATTTGATGTCCGATACCATCGAGGAATAATATATTTTAGATAAAAATTATCCCAAATTTTTGCTCCTCTGCCTTTGTAAGAATACTTTAAAGGAATTTCACGTCTAACTTCTATTGCCTGAATTATTCCTAAAACTTCTTCTTCAGAAAAACTAGAATAGAATTCAGAACTTGGTGTTGATGTTCGACGGATAGGAGATGGGACTGACGAGGGGAGTGGGGAATTGCGATTGAAATTTTTAGCCATGTTTTGTTCTTCCTATAGCGCTGAAGTACTCAGTACTGGATTGCCGTGCCAAAACAAATAGGATGAATGCTGTAACAAAAGCACCCACAACAATGATCAAAATAGCAGCATCAAAACTACCAGTTGTCACAACGATGGTGCCAGGGATAAGCGAACCTCCGACACCGCCAAACAATATTGTTCTTACTTAAATTTCTCTCTACCCTGCAAACCACTGCAACTGCCTAATAGGACTTAGACAAAAACTTGTGAAACCCTTTGGGAGCTTGGGTTCTGGGATAGACTCACAAAGCGATCACGACTGTCGAGCCTAACTCTCAACAATCTAGATAGGCGATCGCGTACCTTTAGAACACTATCCTTCTTCAAGCTCTTCATCCAGGAATCTCCCAAGAGATTCCTGGAAAGTTAGTCTAAACAGGCATTAGCTGAACAATCAGGGAGCGCCTATCAAGCGTCTGGACTTTACTAACTTGGCTTAAGTCATTTGCAATGCGGTCTAGCAGTTCTGCTGCCTGTTCGCGATATTGATTTTCCCGACCACGTAAACGAATGAGAAACTTAACTGAATCGCCTTTACTCAACCACTGAATAGCGTTATTGATGCGTAGCTGATAATCAGACACACCAATGTTTGGACGAAGCCTAACTTCCTTGACTGTTGGTCTAGCACTCTGATTCTGACGTTTTTTCTGTTGGTACTGAAGCTTGCCATAGTTCAGAATCTTAGCGACAGGAGCGTCTTCACCCTGAGAGACCACTACTAGGTCAAGTCCTGCACTCTCGGCTATTTGTAGAGCTTCATAAGTGTCAGTCAAACCACGCTTGGTATTTTCATGGTCAATCAAAAAGACTTGGGTCGCCTTGATTTGACGGTTGATCAGTTGTTTCTGGGCTACGATAGGAGTCTCCTCTTAATTTTAAATAGGTTGCCACTTGACATTGCAAGTATTATCAAGGTAACACAGAGCTTACTAACTTTGCTGCCTCCGGCTGCACCAATAGCTCAAAAACAAGCTTCCAGATGCGGTTGTTGCCTGTTTTATGGTCATAGCTCTCGCATAGTCTGTAGAGAATGAACGATAGGCACACTCGCGCTTGCTAAGTTTACTGCCCATAAGTGCATTGCACTAAACACCAGAGTTAGGATGCGATCGCAAAGCTACGGAAAAAGCTGAAGATGCTGGGTAGCAGAGCAATTCGTGATAGCTGAAGTATCTCACTAATAACGATTACAACCATCCTAATTCTCGTAGGTTTTGCAGATCTCGCTCAAAGTTTCGCCATCTCAACAGCCTACCTATGGCAATCGTAACCCTGTCCTCGCTCTAAACAAGTCATCAAAAGGGTACCCGATGGGGTACTACTCATTCCAATGACTAACAACTTATGTTTGAGCTGTAAGTTGCTCAAAACAGAAAAGTTCAATGCTTGTTTCTACTTTTGAAGTTCTCCTGAAACCACAATTTCCAAGTAACCCACCAGGTTTCAAAAATATTAGCCGTACAGTGATTCAAGGTTATTTCCTTACCATCGCTAATGTGAACTTCTTTCCTGTGACCGTCTCTCTTGTCTTCACGATCAAGTTTCCATCAGATCCTACTGACCTAACAGAGCGCCCCACATCGTTCAAAGACTTCATTAATGCTGTCGATATTTCAGGACAAAATCTTTTTTCGGGTTCTTTTTCTCAAGCAACGCTAGTTCCAGAAATAGTTCCACAAAACAATAAAGCGCGGCTTACGTTCACTCTTCCTGAGAATGGCACTGGTTTGCTCATACTGCAACCTGATTTCATTAAGCAACCTGAACTGCTGACAGAGGCAAACTTCGAGGCTCGTGGGTATGTAGAGATCTTCTTGTCCTCACTTTCAGGCTCAGACACGGCTACGCTGCTCGTAACCCCTGAGCAGCGCGGCACATTCTTCAAAGACCTAAAGGGTAAGACTTTGGCTGATATTGGACTCGATCAAATCGTCTATCCACTCCCAGTTAGCAACGGAGGGGTCTTCAAGATCTCCAATTCGTAATACTGTTTCACTGACTGATTTAACCCATAAGCAGGGGTGGATTCAGCCCACCCCTCTAGTGATGCTCCTATAGGGTTGTATCTAAGTTTGTACTCTCTAAAAACATCTTTCGTAATGTAAGGACTGCTATGCGTGAAATTTTTAAGTTTAGTCCGGTTTCCTTTAGCTGGGTGGCGATTCATCCCGAACCTAAAGGTGTCATACAATTCATCGGTGGTGCTTTTTTTGGTACTTTTCCAACCGTTTTCTACAGATATTTCTTACAGAAGTTGTTTGAAGAAGGTTACACAATCATCGCGCTACCCTTCAGGTTTAGCTTTCGTCATTGGTCAATTGCCATTGATTTACTGAAGGAACAGGAGGTTCTGCGCCAAGAACTCTCAGAAATCGCAAGTAGATTAGGCTATCGACAGGATGTGTACCAAGACAAGGCTAACTACTTTTGGCTAGGACACAGCTTAGGCTGCAAGTACATCGCTTTACTAGAATTCCTAAGCGGCGAACACTGGAAACAGATTACGGGGTCTTGTGTTGAACGACATGCCTACCAGCAGATTGAGACTACTATTAGCAATGCTGGTTTGGATAGTGCCTCAATTCTGGCTCAGCCATCTTTATTGATTGCGCCTGATATTAGCAATACAGAGAGTGCGATTCCTCTCCGCGCGATCGCACGTTTCCTCGACCGAGTTGGACTAGGTGTATTGCCAACTAGAGAGCAAACCCAGTGTTTTATTGAACGCAGTCAATTATTCAACCTGACAGCCATGATTTCCTTAGATAAGGATACGTTAGCTGGTAGCGAGAACGACCAATTCAAAGACAAGCAGATCCGCGAAAACAGTGATGTGCTTTGGCTAATTGAGCAATTAAAGACTAGAAAATTTCCGATTTTGCACAAAGAGCTACCAGGTAAGCACTTAGAGCCATTAGGCGTGAGAGTAGGTAACTACATTGTGGATCTAAATCCATTTGACAAGTTTATCAAATCGCTCAGATGCAGAGTGCTTGAAGGCTATGCCACTCAATTTTTGGCTCAGCTAAGGCTTCGTCAGAGCAAAATTGAGGATGATTCGGAACCGATAAAAACTGTTACCACGAATCTCGGAAATCCTGAATTATCTAAATTGTAGTCATTAATTACCAATTCCCAATCCCCAGTCCCCACATCTCAGGTGATATACTCAAAGCGCCTTGTACCAATGGCAGCTATGGTTAACAGCAATCTAACAACTGCACTTATCGTTGGGGCGAGTCAGGGAATTGGCTTGGAGTTTGTTCGTCAATTTCTAGAAAGCGATCGCGTTGCTCGTGTCTACGCCACCTATCGAAATCCGCAATCAGAATTGTTGACAATTGCCGATTCTCGTCTGTGCTGCCTACCTTTGGACATTACAGAAGAAGCACAGATTGCGACTGTCGTAAAAGAAATCCAAACGGAGACGGAGGCACTCCATTATGTGATCAATTGCGTGGGTGTATTGCATGAGGGAGCGATGCAACCGGAAAAGAGTTTGCGGCAACTCAATGCAGAACAGCTATTGCACTATTTCCAAGTGAATAGTCTTGGTGCTGTGCTGTTGGCGAAGCACGTACAGCCCTTGTTGAAGCATAGCGATCGCGCTATTCTGGCGACGATTTCCGCCAAAATTGGCAGCATCGGCGATAACTACTTAGGTGGGTGGTATGGCTATCGCGCATCGAAGGCGGCACTGAATATGTTCATGCGGACAACCGCAATTGAATATAAGCGAACCTGTCCACGGGCAATTGTTGTTACCTTGCATCCCGGTACAACGGATACGCAGTTATCTCGTCCATTTCAGCGCAATGTTCTCCCAGAGAAACTATTCACCGTTGAGCGTACTGTCGGGCAACTGTTGAAAGTTCTCGATCAACTACAAGAAAAGGATAGTGGTGAATTTTTTTCGTGGGATGGCAGTCGGTTACCTTGGTAGGAAATAACTACAGCCTATCAACGCAAAAGTGATCGCTTCTCATAATTTAAGTAGCGATCGCTTGTTTCAGTTTTATAGGCGTTGTTAGCTTGTAGTAGATACTACCGTTCTCCAACTTCAAGCACTGCCTCGGAATTGCTTCCGAGAAGAGATTGACCAATACCTCGTTGAGTAAAGTATTTGTTCAGGAACGTGCTAGCCAAAGACAGGGCGACGGGTGCCAGAACAATCGCAAGTAACCCATGAACCGTAAAGCCAGGAACTAGCAGAGAAGCTAGCCAGAAACATACACCGTTTACCAGTAGTGAGAATGAACCCAACGTCAAGAGGTTAATCGGTAGTGATAGAACCGACAAGACTGGTTTAATAAAACTATTCACCAGTCCAATGGAGATTGCTGCCAGTAGAGCGGCAGGAAACGTGGCAATAGTTACTCCTGGAACTGCAAGGTCAACAACTAATAGACCTAATGCACTAATCAACGTTGTTAGAAAGAATCCCAACATCTTGGTTCTCCGTTTTGTAAACAATAAAATTCAGCCAATCCAACTTTCAGGACAAGGCAGTAGGAGGATTTTCAACAGTGCCTTGTTGTTGGCTAATTTTTTCTTCGTGTTTGGCGATCGCCCAGACAGCATGAATGCTACCGGGAACCCAACCGAGAACCGTCAGCAAGATATTAATCACCAAGGTTGCGCTAAATCCATAGGTTAGGAAAATAGCAACAGGTGGAAGAAGAATGGAAAGAGCAAAGCGAACAAGTTTCATCACGAGTAATCCTTTAATTTCAATAATTTCACGCCTATTAAAGCTTAGCTGCGGCAGTTTGGAGAAGTTGCTTTAGCTGTTGTTGAACGTGTTGTTCTTTTTGAGCGAACGTTGCACCTGCTTCACCCAGCTTGTTCTCAACCTCGGCTTGCCGCTGTTGTAGAACATTGGGTTCGATTGTTTTAGCTTGTGCTGTTGTAGTGTTGTACCAAGCTGCTGTGTTCTCCAAGCGTTGCTTCACAGCCAAATAGCGATCGCCATAACGTTCAGTCAAATTTGTATCAAGATTAACGGCTTGATTCTTCAATTTGGCGTACTGATGCGGCAAGCCTATCAATTCTTTGTACAAACGTGACAATAAGCGAATGCTAAGTGCTTTGAAAGCCACCACAGCTATAGATTTGGCACTAGATGAGGGGGCTTTATCAGTAGTTTCCTCACTAGCGTTCCTCGTTTCCAAAATTTTGGAGAAAGTTCCTTTGACAGTTGCTCCAATCTCCCCAGAGCCTTCTTTTACTTCTGCAATAGTCTGAGAAAAAGCATCTCGAACAATTTCCTGAATTCGTTCTGCCCGCATTTTCCCTTCGGATTTTGCTTTCTGAAGATCGGTTGTGATTTGATCTTTCGTAGATTCAGACATCTTTAGTTCCTCGCAACGTTATAAATTTGAACAAGACATTTATGGGTCAGCTAGCTGAAACAGTATCGACACTAGTACTCTTTGCTCTACGGTCTTTACGTTGCTCTAAGATAATTTGAGAAACTTCACTAACCAGCAGAGTTGCAATAAAACCATCATCAATCCAGCCCACAAACGGAACAATATCCGTGACAATATCGAAGGGACTAACCAGATAGATTAAGCTGCCTAGAATTACCAACCAACGATACTTGGGATTTTGTAGAATCAAGCGATATGCATTGTAGAACGGTTGCCGTAAAAATTTCATTAATTGCCCTCCGACCACTAGATTCATCCTCGCAAATTCTTTAGTAATTAACGGGTGTTGTTAACCCGCAATTTTGTGGTAGAAATTCTACAAAAGGTAGAAGTAATGCGGCTTTTGGTACGGCTACCCCTACCATTTTTCTATCTCGTTATTGCAGCCGTACAAAACCTGTCTGATAAATTCCAAAGCAGTAATTGAGGATTGGCAATGCAACAACGTCCACGTTTAGCACTTATCTGTCTTGCCTACATCGGTTTTATCAGTCTTGGTTTGCCTGATGGTCTCCTCGGTGTTGCTTGGCCCTCTATCCGCACCTCTTTTTCGCTCTCTCTGGATGCCCTTGGTTCGCTCTTGGTTGCATCTACTGCTGGGTATACGCTGTCTAGCTTCAATAGCGGTCGTATTCTGGCGCGTATCAGTGTTGGCGTACTGTTGAGTCTTAGTGCTGGGGCAACGGCTATCAGCTTACTTGGCTATGCGATCGCTCCATCTTGGTGGGTGCTGATTGGTTTCGGGTTTCTCTCCGGGCTTGGTGCAGGCGCAATTGACTCTGGATTGAATACCTATGTTGCAACGCATTTCAGTCCACGAATTCTCAACTGGTTGCACGCCAGCTACGGTATCGGCACAACGACTGGCCCTCTAATCATGACTAGCGTTCTTGATGCCAATCGTCCATGGCAATGGGGCTACTTGATTGTCGCAACTGTGCAACTGCTGCTTACGGGTTGTTTCGCGGTGACACGAGATTGGTGGAGGGTACCTCATACAGCCTCAAGCCAATCCCCATCGGCAGATGCTGCCCATACAAGCACAACGAGTACACTCTGCATCCCAGTGGTCTGGATTAGGATTTGTGTATTTTTCATGTATGCGGGAGTGGAAGTTTCAGTTGGGCAGTGGACTTATAGCTTGTTTACTCAGACACGCTCAATTTCGACAACAATAGCTGGACAGTGGGTAAGTCTTTATTGGGGCAGCTTCACGGTTGGACGTGTGTTCTTTGGGGCAATTGCCAATCGAGCACCTATCAATCTTTTATTACGCTTATGCATGACCAGCGCAGTCATAGGGGCAACTTTGATTTGGCTCAATATTGCTAACTTTCTAACCATGTTTGGGTTAATGCTCATTGGATTTTCACTAGCACCGATTTTTCCCTCACTGATTGCAACGACACCTGAAAGTGTCGGACGAAATCATGTTAGCAATACTATAGGATTTCAAGTTGCAGCAGCGACAGTGGGTGTAGCAGTGTTACCAAGCCTTGCAGGAGTTCTATCACGTTATTTTGGGCTTGAAATTGTCAGTATAGCCATCTGTGTTGAAACATTGTTCTTATTTGTACTTTTCGAGATATTGGTTAGGCAACGGAAGATTCAGGTGACGGAAGAAACTATCAATTCCTGAATGTAGCGGTTCTCAAATGAGTTGAGTACAATCTGACCTAACCCCCAACCCCCTTCCCTACAAGGGAAGGGGGCTAATTTCAAAGCCTCTCTCCTACAAGGAGAGAGGTTAAAACTGTACCGCGCACAACTGAGAACCGCTATATAAGAGTACCAACTACCTTGAATAAGTCCCATTTGGCATCTGGTGCAAACGTCATCAGCACATCCAAATCGCTGTCTGGGCGAAAGTCATCCCGCAAAATTCAGCCAAATAAGGCAATTTCAGTTATCTTCCAGCGATCGCAGAACGCAGCAATTTCATCTTTGGGTAGCTTATTTACAAAGCTGTTGCTCATCCACTGTTCCCCAAGGCAGTATCTACTTCTATCATGCGATGTTCCAAGCAAAAGGGGTGCGATCGCTCTTTTACCGTAAATTCTGCAACTCGCTTATTGCTCTCTAACCCTAATCCACTGCTGACATCTGTAATCATGTGGTAAAGCCTTTAGATTTTTGAGTCTTTATGCTGGACGAAGAAACTATCCGGATTGTGACTGATGATACTCCTCAAATTGTTGCTCCTGACGGCTCAAAAGTTGGGATGGATATAGGAGTTCACTCTTGGGGTGAGGAAGTGCAACGGGACGCTTCCAATAGGAAGGTTGTTGTGAAGGAGGATGGTGGACTTGCTGTTCATGAAGTTAGAGTTAAAAAACTAGAGGAAGAAATGGCTCACTTGCTGCAAGTAGTTGAGCGGTTGTTTGACCGGACTGAGCAGCAGGCTAATAGAAAACCGAAGATGCAGTTGGATGAAATTGAGCTATCGGTAGAAATTAATGGTGAGGGAGAAGTGAGCATTCTCGGAACCGGAGGAAAAGCGGGAGGCAAAGGAGCAATTAAGCTCAAGTTCAAACGAGCAGAACAAGTGTGAGATGGCGAAGAATTGGGCGATCGCGATCGGCATTAATCAATACGAATTTCTGCAACCCCTGAAGTATGCCAAGCGGGATGCTCAATTGATGCAGGAGTTTCTTCGCACGGACGCAGGATTTGAGAAGATTTTCTTCTTCTCGGATGACTCACCTGATGTTGGTTGTAAATCAACTCGCCCTTACCGCGCTAATTTGCTGCGAGTGTTGCGGGAGTTATTTAAAAACCCCTTCATGGAGGCAGGAGATAACTTTTGGTTTTTCTTCAGTGGTCACGGGATGCGCCATGCTAACCGAGATTATCTTATGCCTTCTGATGGCGATCCAGGAGACATCGAAAATACTGCAATTTCAATTAATCAAGTTACTGAACGTCTACGTCGCTGTGGCGCTGATAACGTTGTCTTAATTTTGGATGCTTGTCGCAGTCTTGGTACTCGTGCTGGTGAAGGAATTGGACGGCAAACGGCTGAAGAAGCACGAACTACTGGAGTTATCAGCATCTTTTCCTGTAGTCCTCAGGAATATTCTTATGAAATCGAGGCATTACAACAAGGTGCCTTTACCCATGCGCTCTTGGAAGGGTTAGGCATTCGGGGTCAATACGCTACGGTTGAGCGGTTAAACCAGTACCTAGCCTTTCGAGTACCTGAACTCGTTCGACAACATAAGAAGGCTCGGCAAACACCATACACTATTGCTGAGCCTGTCACTAAGTCGCACCTAATTCTTGTCCCGCGATACGCAACACTAGCCGATATTGCTTCCTTGAAAAATGATGCTTATCAAGCTGAAGTTGAAGAGGATTTGGAACTGGCAGAGCAGTTATGGATTCGGGTACTGGCTGCGGCTTCTGGCAACGATCTACAAGCGGTGAGGGCATTACAGAGAATTGAACGGTTGCGATTAAAACGTTCAGAGCCTCCCTCTCCACCCTCTAGTCTGACTGAGCCGAATTTCCATAAGAGAGTACCCTATTACCTACCCTCTTTTGATCAACACATTCCTCGAATATCGCCTATTCGTGTTGAGCTTCCAACTTCAATTGAGCCTACTTGTCATCCGTTTAATGTCAGGTCAGGAAGTTTGACTGATGACCTCAGTTCTGAGCGAGGAGTAGATTACACTCGGCTGCGCGACTTGCTAGCAGCAGGGAAGTGGAAAGAAGCGGATGAAGAAACTTTCGCTGTAATGCTTAAGGCAGCAGGACGCGAAACAGAGGTTTGGCTGAATATTGAGTCTATTGAAAGCTTTCCTTGTATAGACCTCTGCACGATTGACAGTCTTTGGGTAAAATACAGCGATGGGCGCTTCGGGTTTAGTGTACAGAAGCGCATTTGGGAAAGTGTTGGGGGAACACCTGATGCTGACTATGAAACTGGGTGTCGCTTTGGTGAGTATGTCGGATGGTGTGTGAAATGCTCTCCTACCGCATTTGGCTCTTGGACATTCTATGATTACGATGACCTTATCTTCAGCCTAGATGCTCCCAACGGGCATCTCCCCTCCGGAGACATCGTCTATGGACTATGGCGGGTGCGACCTTTTTTGGGTGACAACGTGGTTTATTGGTCTCTTCTCTCACGTAGAGACTTGTGAAGTGTACCATCTGAATGTTTTCGGCTTTTGTAAAGATTGGCTATCGAGAGAAGTTCTATTGCGAATCTTAAGTTCGCAAGAAAAGTTTAAACTATAAACCAGCAATAAGATGGACGATCGCCCATACACTTATTAACTTCTTAAGAATTTATACCTAGCTAATTTGGGGATGACAAACCATGCGTGGCATTCAATTTTTAACTGATTATCAAGGCAGGAAAACAGGTGTACTTGTTGATTTGAAAGAGCACAGCGAATTTTGGGCAGATGTAGTAGAGGAATGTGGTGAGCCAATAGACTTCCAGTTCCTAATTGATGACCAAGGAGAAAAAATCGCGGTATTCCTTGACTTTGAGAAACACAGCGAACTTTGGGAAGATATCTACGATAGCCTGATTATTGAATCAAGAAAGGATGAACAAAGAGTCCCTTGGGAAGAAGTTAAACATGGGCTGATAGAGAAGGGTAAGTTGAGTGTCTGATTATCTAATCGTTGTCGCACGCTCAGCCCAAAAAGACCTGGATTCTCTACCATCTGAAGTTAGCAGTCGCATTTCTTCTAAGATTGAAGCGTTAGCAAGTGTCCCGCGTCCAGATGGTTGCAGTAAGCTAAAGGGAGAACAAAACAGTTGGCGAATTCGAGTTGGCGACTACCGAGTAATCTATAGCGTTGATGATAATACTCGCACTATCGACATCAGTAAAGTTCGTCATCGAAGAGAAGTGTATGATAGGTAAAGGTAGTAAGAATGTTAATTTCATAGAAGAATGTATTTCTCTACATCACTCATTCTTGACTTAGTAAATCAGCCCGCAGGTCAGCAAGTGTACCACACTTAGCTTTACCTGTTTTGAGCGCTTCCAGTGTTGGTGCTGCATTTCTAGCGATTTCCCGACGGCGTTGTTCAACCCGTCTTTTATAAATCAGTTCTAGTAGCAAGTCTTGCTCTTCAGTTGAAAGAGCCTCAACGTATTCAAGTACTGTTTGAAAAGGTACAACGTTATTCATTTCTCGTGCCCCTAAGTTTACAAATTAATAGTAATAGCTTCTAAGTATATCTTTAGTCAAAGCAATTCTGCCTCTTCAAAAACCTGCCTTGTTGTTAGTTCCAATCCAGGAAGTAGCGTATCTACAATAGGCATATTGTCTGTATAAACTTGATTCACTACATCTGGAAAAAAGACCTTGATACTGATGGCTTCAGGGTCTACAACCCAAACTCTTGATACACCAGCAGCAAAATAGTCGTTAGCCTTATCTTCAAATTCTTTCATGGTCTGGTCTGGAGAGATAATCTCTATTACCAGTTCTGGGAGGGCAGGACAGGCTTCATTTTGCTTCCAGCTTTTGGGTAGACGTTCATAGGAGATGTATGTCAAATCAGGTACGGGTGCCCAATCTTTCCCTTGACGCTTTAAGAGAATTGCCCACTCTGGAACAACTCTACCTTTTCCCTTACACCATGCACGTATGAGGAGCAAAAAAGCTAGCTGTAAGGTCGAATGGAAATATTTTGGAGACACTTTGGGGACTGCCTGACCATCAACAAACTCATAGTTTACATCTCCTTCTGGAAGTGCCAGAAATTCTTCTAGTGTGAGTTGAGTTCCTGTATTAACCATGAGCTATGCAACTGAGTGGCTAGACACACCTATCTTACTTCGCCTCATCCTCCTCAGATTGCGGCAATAACGAGTCAGGCAGTTCGTCGAGCGTCTTGTTAACCGCTTTGCAGAAAGCCTTCATCTGGTAAACCGTCATCGTCGGTTCTGCTTCTCCCTTTTCCCAACGACGAATGGTTGAGGAGGTTACACCCATGAGCCTTACCAAGTCATCTTGAGTGAGTCCAGCCTCTAGACGCAGTTTTTTAAATGGAGAGTCTGTCTCCTGTGGTTGACCTTTCTTTGGTCTTGCCATATTATAAAAAACACTGAAATTAATCGGTTTTAAATAGGGTTTTTAAGGGTAACAACAGGTAGGCAGACCAAATTACTAGCGTATGGCTAGTTAGCTGCCTTAGTTAGCTTTTGCCAGAACAAAACGAACAATTGCCTAGAGCGTGTATGGCTGGCTAGGCGATCGCTTTTTCATGTCCATTAACCAGATTACAGAGGAGTGTATCGTGACTTACAAAAATCGGCTGTCTCCGTGGTGCATTATTCGCCCTCTTCCAAATTTACAACGGCGGATTGTCGCTCGGTTTCGTCGCCGGAATGACGCTGAATCTCATCTGAAAATTCTTCGACAGCTAGTGCCAAACGCTCCTTTTGCAATTGTTTTTGACCCAACACCCGATGAACCAGACTGCAATGAATGTAGAACAGAACAGCCATGAAAACTTTGCGTTGCCGCATCAACCCTGCAACTTTCGTCATCACCCAAAGGCAACTTGCCAAGTATCTCAAAATTAACCTGAACCGGATTTGGCGCTGGGAAAAGTGGGCGCATGTACTTTGGGTGAATATTGAAGGCTTAGGCGGCTACTTCATCAGCTACCGAAAGTTAGAGCAGTGGGTAGCTGCTTGCTCAACCTTAATTCGTTCTTGCCGGGATTTGAAAGCACTTGCTGTGGTTTGGTTAGCGATTCAGCAGGAAGCAAAAAGATATACGGAAGACGCGATCGCACGGCTTTCTGAAATTCATGAACAACGACAAGCGCAATTATGTCGTTATTAATAGCCTTTGTATCACTCAGACTTAAAGAAAAGCGATCGCACCCTCCAATTAACTTAGTGGATGCGATCGCTTCATAGCAATTCCTAAATTGTGTCTATAGCCATAGCCTACTAAGGCATAGACATACCAGGTCTAGAATTGTTCTGCTGTGCAAAACGGTAACCTGTCATTTCGCTAGCCATTTCTAAATGCCCTTGCACTCTTGGCAATATCGTGGCAGCAAAAGCTTTTAGGTCTGGGTCTTGCCCAAGTCCGGCTTGACGCTGGTATACAGCCGCACTTTCCATGTGAGCGTTGACACCTGCTTCATTCATGTAAGCTTGATCAAAAGCTTCTCCAGATAGCTGCATCAAGCGACTCATAGCTGCTTCATATTTCGGACCTGGAGTGGTCGGAGGAGTAATTCCTTTTTGAGTCGCTAACCGCATCAGTCGCTCGTTCGCTCTTGTATGCTCCTGAATCATCTGCCGTGCGAACTGCTTCACTTCAGGGTTCCTTGACCGCTCCAAGGCAAGTTGCCCAAGTTGAACTTCTGCCATTCCACCATGAGCTGCATCGATTACAAACTGCTGGTCTAGGGCACTGAGCTGGTTCCTTTGCTGCTGCCCGGATTGAGTCTGTGCAGGCATAGATTGGTTTTGCAAGGGCGCAGGTCGGGTTGTCTGAGCAACAGCCGAGTATCCCAATGCAGAGAATAGTCCAGCTGCCATGAGGGCGGTAGTTACTGTTACCTTTCTAATCATCGTTGAGTTTTTTAAAGAAAATTACCAAAGCTTCCTTCCATGTGCCTCCATTCCTGCATTGACTACCTCATCCTTTAGGTATGTTTGGTTACAGTCTGCTCCAAGTTAGGGGAAAGGGAAGGGCTAGCTGCTCTTAAGGTTGGCGATAAGTGGGCTACATCAGTCGCTAGGAAAGGGATGATCAAAGAAACCCAATATTGTCAAGAGTAGCTTTATACGCCAGTCCTCAATTTTCTACACTAGAATGAACTTCTTGGGGGATGGCAGCGTCAAGACTCTTGCTTAACGTAGCAAAAGATACGACTGTCTATTCTCAACTTATGAAGCGATCGCTCCGACACTTAACTCTAAGCTTAGTTACTCTGACATCCCTTGCTCCAGTTGCTTTAGCTGCGCCACCGAGAAACCCAGACAAACAAGAAACCTGTGAAATTTTGGTAGTTGGCGGCGGACTAGCAGGTGCGGCTACTGCCTACGAAGGCTTGCTAGCAGGACGAACGGTTTGCCTAACTGAAATTACTGACTGGGTAGGTGGACAAATCTCATCTCAGGGAACCTCCGCACTCGATGAACGACCAACTCAGCGATCGCGTTTATTTTACTCCCGTGGCTACCTAGAATTGCGAGAACGCATTAATCGCAAATACGGCGAACTCAACCCTGGAGATTGCTGGGTGAGTGAATCCTGCTTTCTCCCTCGTGATGCTCACAACCTATTGTTTGATACCTTGCAGGATGCAGCCAAGCGAGGGAAAGGACAACTCAAGTGGTTCCCCTCAACTGTAGTCAAGGAAGTAGATATCGGCTCAACCGGAAATTTAATCGAAGGCGCAATTGCAATTCAGCATAAACCTGCTGCGGGTGCGCCTCCTCTCAACACAGAACCCCTCTCTCAAACGATTGAAGATTGGTATCGTTACGAAAACTCATCCCGCTTTGAGAAGAGCATTGTTCGCTTCGTTCCCCAAAGGCAACAGCAACAGCAAGGAAATGCCCCGAACTGGTACGTTGTTGATGCAACCGAAACGGGTGAAATGATTGCTCTAGCTGACGTTCCTTACCGTCTTGGTATCGACCCTCGTTCTCACTTGGAACCGTCTTCCTCCAGTGCCACAAATGATGCCTATTGCACGCAAGGCTTTACCTACACCTTTGCAATGGAAGCCACCGAGGAAGCCCAAACCCATAGAATGCCTTCGTTTTATCCTCAATATGAACCCTACTACAGCTATGAACTACAGAGACTAGCTGACTTTGGGTTGGTATTCACCTATCGACGTATTTGGAGTCCTGAAGAGGGTGAACAAACAAAATTTGGTGGTGTGAATTTCACCGCTCCAACACCGAGAGACATCTCGATGCAAAACTGGACTTGGGGTAATGATTATCGCCCCGGCAATGCTGAGGATAACTTAGTTTTTACTCGCGAACAGTTACAAGCCACAGGTCAACTGTCCTCTGGTGGCTGGATGGGTGGCTTACGCGCAGACAGTCTACGCAAAGGTGAAGAAATCTCTCAAGGCTATTTTCACTGGCTTGTCGCCGGAACGACTGATTCCCAGTTGGGTGATGGTGTGAAAAAACCACAGCCCAACAACCGCTACCTATCTGGGTTAGATTCTCCAATGGGAACAGTCCATGGGTTGTCTAAGTATCCTTATATGCGAGAAGGACGGCGGATTATTGGACGCCCCACCTATGGTTATCCTGAAGGCTTTACAGTTTGGGAAATCGACATCTCTCGGCGTGACTATAAGGAAGATTATTACCGTCAGACGCTCTCCCCTGAAATGTATCGCAACTTACGGACAGCCTTAGCTGGACGCGAAGCCCTCTCGATTATTGGCGGACAGAAGCAACCTGACGAGGTGATGAGGCGTACTCGCTCCTCGATTTATCCTGATTCTGTAGGGATTGGGCATTATGCGATCGACTTTCACCCCTGCATGACCCAAACTCCACCTGAAGCTCCTAATAATACAGAGCGCGAGGGAGAGCGACAGGGCGCAGGACAAGCCTATCCGTTCCAAATTCCCCTCAGAGCGATGATTCCCCAAAAAATCGACAATATGTTAGTCGCTGGAAAGAGTATCGCCACAAGTCACATCGCCGCCGCCGCCTATCGCGTACATTCCTTTGAGTGGTCATCAGGCGCAGCGGCTGGTACTACGGCAGCATTTGCTTTGGAGACAGGCGTAGCACCTTACCAGCTAACTGATCAACTTCCGCAACAAGAACCCCAACTGCGAGTTCTGCGGCAACGCTTGGAAAAGACAGGCAATCCCACAGCTTTTCCAGACACCTCAATTTTCAATGAAAACTGGGATGAGTGGCGTTAGGCAAGTCAAAACTCAAAAGTCAAAAGTCAAAAGTCAAAAAGGGAAAATCCGTTTATGGTTAGGCTCTTGACGACTACCTGAATGCCAATTAGATGTGCCGTAGCTTAATAAGGAACTGGTAATCTTTTGCAGGAAGGTAGTTGTTGTAAGTGGAAGCTCAACTAACAACTAACAACCAAATCCTCAAATCCACTCTTGAGACGCTCTAGCCTCAGCTTGAACTAGGGTTTCTCGCAACTGCTTCCAATCTATCTGGGTAACTGGAGCATCCTGAAGTAGCTGACCTTCCTGCAAATACAATACCCGTGTACAAAATAGCTGAGCCATATCTAGCTGATGATTGATCATCAAAATTGTCATCTTGCCCTGAAGCGTTAAGTCAGTTAACACAGCCAGAACATGAGAGGCGATGCCAGCATCCAGAGCAGATGTTGGCTCATCGAGTAGTAAAATTTTGGGTTGAGTAATTAAAGCCCGTGCGATCGCAACTAGTTGTCGTTGTCCTACAGAAAGTTGTAACTCGGTTCGCTCTAGCCAATCGGCGGGGATGTGCGCCTGTTCCCGACAAGCCTCTAAGCGCAGCGAAATCTCCTGTTTGGGTAACTGCTGCAACACTAAAGGGTAAGCTAGTGCCTCTTTAACCGTCATCCCTAAGAGCTTTGGTTCTTGAGGCACTAACATAACCTGCCGCCGTAGCTGGATGACAGGAATTTTCTTGATGTCCTGATTTTCTAGATAAATTGCTCCACTCGTCGGTTCACTCAGCCGATTTAATAGCCGCAATAGTGAGGTTTTGCCAGCGCCAGAGGGTCCGATTAGACAAATGCGATCGCCTCCTAAAACCTCAAACGAAATATCCGTTAATATAGGTGAGCCTGTAATCTTGCCTCCCAGTGAGGTCACAAGGCTCACTTGCTTTAGCTGCAATTGCAAGGAGTTTACCGTTTTTACGTCAGCAAACCCTGAGTTAGAGCTGTCCAAATCGTCCATCCATCTACGAGAAACAGCAACAGTGTAAATCCCAACAGAATGAGATACATCCAAGGCTGTGCCAAAGGACGAACATCTGTTGTATCAATCCCAGTATGCACTTCCACCAGCTTGACTAGCCGCGCAAATCCCACCACACGCATCGGCAGCAAGTATGCTTTTTCTGAGGACTGGCTGATAAAGTAGTAAACCATTCCCCCTTGACCCGTCGTTCGCATTTTCAAATCTTTCACCTCCGCCCAAGCTAGCGACCAACCTTTGCGAAAGAAACGGGGAACCCAGCGGGGATAAGCGACTTGAATTTTTTCCTCATCCACAATCACCCGTTCACTCAACGCACCAAAAAGCGCTGTTGCTCCCAATCCAATTCCTGTCCATAGTATGACGGGTGATACAGGCGAAGCTGATACTTGCGAGAGAAAGGGTAAAGGAATCGTCAGCGCCAGATAAAGCGCCATTAACGTGAGACGAATTAGAGGAGAAATACGAAAAATTGATAAGTTAGGTTGCTTTAACTCTGATGGAATTTGAAGATTTGGTGACACAGCTTAAAACTCTTTTCTTTATTGTCTCTGGAGCTTTTTATGAGTAAGGGAAATTAGCTTTTTGGTGTCCATACACTTTCTGTACCTTGCCCCCAGAACCCTTCAAATTTCGTCACCTTGATATCGCCAAGAACCTGCGTCTGACAGGCTAAGCGACGATTGGCTGTGGGAGAATGGGGAGGAAGCGAGGCGCTAGCGCGCCGCCTTGCGGCTAACGCCTTGCCTTATCCTTCCAATTGGGTTCTGAAACTTCCCCTTCTACCTGAACGGCACAAGTGCCACAGGTACCGATACCCATACAGTTAATGATTTTGGCATTGCCGTTATAAAGCTCAATGCCATGCTCTAATAGAACTTTACGGAGATTACTGCCTGAATCACATTCAAATGTCTTCCCTTGAGCTGTTACTTTAGGCATTCACTAATCTCTCCATTCGTTTTTTGCTTTCATTTTACAGTTTACATTTCTTTACAAACTGTGAACAAGAAAGCCGACTTCTTTGAATAGTCCACGAAAGCCACTATGACGGGTGCCGAACTCCATTCTTCTTCCCTGCCCATGACCTTGCAAGAATCAAACCCCCTCTGGATTTACGACACAACGCTCCGGGATGGTTCCCAGCGTGAAGGATTGTCGCTGTCACTAGAAGACAAGTTGCGAATAGCAAAGCAACTAGATCAGTTGGGGATTCCCTTCATTGAAGGGGGATGGCCGGGAGCAAATCCCAAAGATGTGCAATTTTTCTGGCAACTCAAAGAAGAACCACTGACTCAGGCAGAAGTGGTTGCCTTTTGTTCGACTCGACGACCCAATATTACTGCTGCTGCTGACCCAATGTTGCAACCTATTCTTGCAGCAGGTACTCGCTGGGTGACGATTTTTGGCAAGTCTTGGGATTTGCAAGTTACTGAAGGACTGAATACAAGCTTGGAAGAAAACCTGGCGATGATTCAGGATACGATTGAGTACCTGCGTAGCCAAGGTCGGCGGGTGATTTACGATGCAGAACACTGGTTTGATGGCTATAAACACAATCCCGACTATGCAATCAAGACTCTCATCACTGCTAAGGATGCAGGTGCAGAATGGTTAGTCCTTTGCGACACCAACGGCGGGACTCTGCCTCATGAAGTGGGTCAAATTGTTCGAGATGTTGTTGAGAAGACGGGAGTAGGAAGTCAGCCTTCAGCTATCAGCCCTCAGCTATCAGCCCCTAGTAGTAAATTGCCGACTCATAACTCTCCGCTTCTGGGTATCCACACCCACAATGACTCAGAGACAGCCGTTGCCAATGCCCTTGCTGGTGTGATGGAAGGGGTACGGATGGTGCAGGGGACAATTAATGGCTACGGTGAACGCTGTGGTAATGCGAATCTCTGTTCGTTGATTCCTAATTTGCAGTTAAAGCTAGGTTACAGATGTATTGAGGATGAGCAGCTAGGGAGACTGACGCAAGCTAGCCGACTAATTAGTGAAGTGGTTAACCTTGCCCCGGATGACCATGCCCCCTTTGTGGGTCGTTCAGCGTTTGCTCATAAAGGTGGAATTCATGTTTCAGCCGTTGAACGCAACCCTCTCACTTACGAACATATTGAACCAGAACAGGTTGGAAATCGGCGTCGAATTGTGATTTCAGACCAATCTGGGTTGAGCAATGTTTTAGCAAAAGCCCGTAGCTTCGGGCATGACCTCAACAAACAAGACCCTGCTTGTCGCCAAATCCTCGATCGCCTTAAAGGACTTGAAAGTGAAGGGTATCAATTTGAGGCAGCGGAAGCTAGTTTTGACTTGCTGATGCGAGAAGCACTGGGACATCGGAAGCAACCATTTGAACTCAAAGGCTTTCAAGTTCATTGCGATATGCTGCGAGGGACAAACGTTCAATACAATAACGCTGTTGCAACAATTAAAGTTGCTGTGAATGGCGAAGACATCCTGGAAGCAGCGGAAGGAAATGGCCCGGTTTCAGCACTGGATACAGCGCTGCGAAAAGCTCTCCAAAACTTCTACCCAGAGATTGCACAATTTCAATTGACAGACTATAAAGTGCGGATTCTCGATAGTGGCGCTGGGACATTGGCAAAGACTCGTGTATTGGTTGAATCCAGCAATGGGCATCAACGTTGGACAACGGTGGGTGTCTCGACTAATATCCTTGAGGCATCTTATCAGGCTGTGGTAGAGGGTATTGAGTATGGTTTGTTGTTGCAGTTTCCAGAAGATGTGATGGGTGAGGTGGCACGTCAACAAGCCAACTCTACGTCTGCTAGTTGAACATAGCAGAAAGCCGTCAGCTTGTTTTGTTTTCCTTGCTGTGTGTAGATTTCACAGCATAGAAATTCCTTAGGATTAGGGCGATCGCTTATTGCCCAAACTCAGCCCTTGCCTGCTCAACGATTTCCGCTGTCACCACATCTAATTCGGCTTCACGAGCTAAATGCTCAATCCGTTGCCGTGCTTGAGAACGAACAAAATAGGGAATATTTTTTAGCTTAGCTTTTGCTTCAGGAGTCCAGGCTAGAGCGTCTGTAAATTCACGCCTTTCCATAATTCTCAGCCCTCGGCTTTTATTTTAAGCACCTTTTTATTTAATTTTACTTCCCCTAAGCATCGATCCCCAATCCCATCCCAACGCTTAACCTCAATTCTTTCACTCCTGTTGACGACGGGAGAAGAATTGAATCGCTACAACGGCAACAGCAATCACAACAAATGAAAACACTGTCGTTAATGTTCCTAAAGCATACAATGCTGGAGAAGTAACATTGGTCGTCATGCCATAGATTTCTAGCGGTAAGGTGTTGTTCTCTCCAGAAATCAAAGCACTACGAGTAAATTCATCATAGGAAAGTGTAAAGCCTAGTAGTGCTACTCCTACAACACTAGGAGTAATCAAAGGGAAAACTATTTCCCAAAAGGTTTTAACATCTGTAGCCCCTAAATCTCTAGCCGCTTCTTCATAGGAAGGATTGAAACGGTTAAAAATACCAATCATAATTAAAAAGGCAAAGGGGATTGTCCAGGTTAAATGACCCCCCAATACAGACGAGTACCACTGGGTTGATAACTCAAACTGGCTAAAGATAACCAAAATTCCAAAGGAAATCAAAACACTAGGAACAATAAGGCTAGAAATTGTTAGGTAAAAGAGTGCTCGTGAACCCAAGAACTTGCGCCGAAACGCCAAACCTGCCATCACACTGATGATGACGGTTAAGGACATTACAATGAAGCCAAGTAAAAGCGATCGCTTAAAGGGTTCGGTAAAGTTTCCAATCCGCTGCGTCTGAAATACCGAAGAGAACCAGTAAAAACTAAATCCCTTCATTGGAAATGTTAATCCGCCATCTTCTCCTTGAAACGACAGAATGAAGATGGAAAGCATTGGTCCATACAAAAATAGGACAAACAACCCGAAGAAGGCTGCAAATAGATAAAAAGACAAGGAACGTTTTTGCGATCGCATTACTTATAACTCTTTCCGAATATCAACAACTCGTAAAATCCCCACCACGATTGCCAATGTAATAACTAGTAAAATCACAGCATTAGCAGCCGCTAGAGGATACTGCAAACTCCGAATTTGATTACTCATCAAATATCCAACCGAAGATGTTTGTCCACCACTCATTAACCTCACAGTAATGAACTCTCCCATCACCAACGTCACAATAAAAATTGAGCCAATTGCAATCCCCGGAGCAGACAGAGGTACAATCACTTCCTTCAACACTTGAAATCCAGATGCTCCAGCATCTCGTGCTGCACTAATCAACGAAGGCTCAATCCGTACCATGCTGTTGAAGATTGGCACAATCATGAACAGTACATAAAGATGTACCATTGCTAAGACCACTGAAAAGTTTGAAAATAAGAAGATATCTAGGGGAGCATCAATTAAGTTCAAAGACATGAGAGCTTTATTGAGAATCCCTTCTCTTCCCAAAAAAGGAATCCAAGAAATCATCCGGATAATATTAGAGGTCAAAAAGGGAATTGTACAAATTAAGAATAAGATAATTTGCCAGCGCAAACTCTTAACATGAAAGGCAAGGAAGTAAGCAACAGGAAAGCCAATCACTAAAGTAAAGAACCAAACTAGTGCTGTAAATTTAAAGTTATTTAGATACGTGGCAAAATAAGTTGGGCTGAAAATATCTTTGTAGTTAACCAAGGTAAACCCTGGTGTCATTGTATAGCCGTTGAAGTCCCAAAAACTTATAACAATAATTGTAATAATTGGCAAGACTAAAAATAATAGTAATACTAAAACTTGTGGAGTGATTAATAAATACTGTTGTAGGGATTTTAACTTCATTTTTATTACAGTTAACCGTACGTAAAGATTGGCTATTCAGATTCCCGATTTCTTGAAGAAGTCGGGAATCTTAGCGTTTAAAGACGGGTTACCACGGAATGCTCACTAATCTCTAAGCAGAAATAAACTCGTTCCACTTCTGAACAAGATACTTCTGCTCATCCATCACAGAATTCCAGCAGACAATCTTGCTGAAGCGTTCCTCAAAGGAACCACCATCACGCACTGAGCCTTTCTTCTCCAACGTTTTGCCAAATGGGTCAACCATATCAGTAGAAGCCGCTTTACCCTCATACCAAAATGCCCATTCTTCCGGCTTCATAAACTTCTTAGCTGTCTCCGGAGCTGCACTATAATAACCCTGCCGTCCAAGGAAAGCACCTAACCAGCCATCCAGAGTCCAGTTGAGGTATTCATAAGCCGCATCTAGTGCAATACCTGAGAGATTCTTCGATAACCCAATACCGCCTCCCCAACCTCTATATCCTTCTTTAAGTGGGGCATAAATGCAATTAATTCCCTTAGATTTCACTTGTGTAACGGCAGGTGACCACATGGATTGCAACGCGACTTCACCAGACACCATGAGGTTTACTGATTCATCAAATGCCTTCCAGAAGGCTCGGAATTGTCCAGCTTTCTTTTGTTCAATTAAAATTGCTGTAATTTTGTCCAGTTCTTCCCTCGTCATGTTGCCCTTGTCGCCAAATTTCATCAAGCCAAGGGCTTCAACTACCATAGCGGCATCCATAATACCGATAGAAGAGATATCAAGAATTGAGGTTTTACCTTTGTATTTTGGGTCAAATAACTCTCCCCAAGATTCAATTTTTTTCCCTGTTAAATCGGGACGATAGCCAAGGGTATCGGCATTGTACTGGAAGGGAATCAGAGTAGCGAAATCAGTTGGGGTAGGAGAGAATTCTGTTGAATCTTGCCCTTTCAAGAACATGACTTTAGAAGGAGCTGTTCCTTGCGACGTATTGACAGGCGCTCCTTCTTTAAACTTACCTGTTGTGAAATAGGGAACTATTTTGTCAAACTGTTTGATTTTATTGACATCAATCGGTTGCAAATTACCCGAAGGAACCACTAACGGCAAGCTGAAATACTCGCCATCGAAAATGTCATAGGACTTGGGCTGAGTAATCGCAATTTGATTATTTTCATCAGTACTCAAAGCCCGTGATGTAATTTTAAAACCCAAATCCTCTTGAGCTTTTTGAGCAATCTCGTTGATTTGGGAAACGCCCGTACCAATAAACCGGAGCGTTACATCTTTAATTTGATTGGTATTAACAGTAGGGCCGCCACTCGACTGTTGAGTAGTTTGCTGCCGAGTACACTGAGTTGCAGTGAGTAAAGCTCCAGTTGCTAGTCCGGCTCTGATTAGTTCGCGACGAGTAAATTTAGGCATGGTTGTAGAAGGTTGGATGAAGAGAAGGGAGGGTTTTGTAGGAGGCAGCTAGCCTACATCAGCAGTGATTGACAAGGGAACTTTAAAAGTTTGTTGCTAGGCTACTAATTAAGAGAAATCTGCAAGCTTGTTGGCTTAATGGGGTAAGAAAATACAGTCATCCGTTGACCAATTGAGTGTAACGACTTGTCCTTCCTGAAGAGGTTGGGATATGCAATCATGCGATCGCACTTTATAAAGAATCTCAGCACCCGTTGATTCCACCAAAAGCCGTACTCGCGTGACGTAACCCGTAAACTCTACAAAGGCAATCCTTGCCGAAACTCGGTTATGAACCGTTTGCCCTTCCGCAGTTGGCTGTACCTCTAAGTGCATTCTGTCGGCACGGACACAGCAAGCCGCATTGTCTCCCGGTTGGGCAAATTGTCCTCGACACAGCAGCGTACCAATACCTTCAACCTCTAACTGGATGATATAGCCGTTGGTATCTGCGATCGCATTAACGACTTTGCCCGTAAAAATGTTGTTATCGCCAACGAACTTGGCAACAAACTGAGAGGCGGGAGCGACGAAAATTTCTTGCGGTGTGCCGATTTGGTCAATATGACCATGATCCATGACAACAATTTGGTCAGAGAGGGAAAAGGCTTCATCCTGAGCATGAGTGACTTGGATAAACGTCATCCCAAACTGACGCTGCAACTTCCGCAACTCGCCTCGTGTTTTAACACGCAATGACTCATCCAAAGCACTCAGAGGCTCATCCAAGAGCAGCACTTGGGGACGGGTTACTAAGGCTCTTGCAAGTGCTACACGTTGCTGTTGACCCCCACTCAGAGCAGTTGGCTTACGCTTGGCAAAGCTACTTAAACCCACAATCTCAAGCATCTCATCAACCCGATCTCGGCGATCGGGTTCTGGTGTGCCTCGCATTTTTAAGCCAAACTCAACGTTTTGCCAAACCGTCTTGTGTGGAAACAGCGCATAGTTTTGAAACACCATTGCTGTATTCCGCTTTGCTGGCGGCAAATCATTGACACGGGCATTGCCAATTAAAATATCGCCACTCGTGATGTCTTCGTGACCCGCAATCATCCGTAGTGTCGTAGTTTTACCACAACCACTTGGTCCTAATAGACAACAATAAGAACCCGCCGGAATATCTAATGTCAGATTTTCGACTGCCACCACAGAGCCATACTGCTTTGTCACAGACCTCAGCGCAACGCCCTGTGCTTGAGGCAGAGTAGATAGATTGGTGGGATGAATAGTTTGCGCCTCAGTATTGCTTGTGCCGATGGTCATCTTGCTTGCGTCGGTAGAGTATTGGGCGAATCCGCTTTATCCCAAGTTGATTCTGTTGTACCAGAGCGATAACAGTAGGCAAAAGAGAAAAAGCCAAGGGGGAAAAGAGCGACTCATCTTTTCCCCTTTCAGCCTTCCCTTTTTTGCTTAAGCGCATCAATGGCATCTTGAAAATACAACTTTAGTATTAGCTAGTCATTAAAAGTGTCTGTGGGTTCGTGAACTGTATTTTTCTATACTTTTTAAAACAGAACCTTCTCGCTACCTTATAAACTCAAACCGTTACTTTGGATATTTTTAACTACAGGTGCAACTAACTGATCGAGATCCAGGGTTAAAGCGATTCTTTATCTGCGGCTCTGCCTTACGGGGTCAGCCAGACCACAAAAACCTCCAATCCGCAAAATTTATCACAGAAGCCTCTACCCGACCTCGTTACCGACTGCACGCCGTTGGCAATGGCTGGCATCCCGGCATCTACGAAATTGATTCAGGGGGGATTGCAATTCCTGGTGAGGTGTATGAACTGACTCCACAGCAGTACAAAAATCTAATGGACGGAGAACCACCAGATTTGTATGAGGGGAGGGTGATGTTAGAAGACGGTGAGGTAATCTCCGCAATGCTCTACCCGCGTGAGTTGATAGAACAGCACAACTGGCCGGATATCTCCAACTTTGGTGGTTGGGCGGCGTATAAGCAAGCTAACTAGTGAGCGATCGCGTTTTATCATTACAGTGAAATTAACCGCCCAAACTGCCCACCTTAGTATTCTCTGATATGGCAGTCGCATAGACACTAGGAAGCCACAAGCTTCCTGCTTTGCTTATATTGGAAACGCAACTCCAGTAAGAGCAATATGCATACCATCCGACCCTGGTTATACGTTGGTAAATTTCGTGAAACCCAGGATGAAGAACTACTGCGCCAACAGGAGATTGGTGGAATCTTGCAACTCGCTGATCACGTGAATTCGCCTAATATTCCATCGCTGTACATTTCTGTCGAAGATGGCGTGGCACTACCCTTTAACTTGCTTAAAAGGGGTATTGAGTTTGTGCGGTTGGAAAAAGCACAGAATCGTAATGTACTAATTGCTTGCGGTGCGGGAATTAGCCGCTCCGTGGCGTTTGCGATCGCATCCTTGAAGGAAGAAGAACACCTGGCACTATTTGATGCCTTTCAGCAAGTTCTAGCCAAACACCCACAGGCAAGACCCCATCTAGCGCTATGGCAGTCACTATGTGAATACTACGATGAAAATCTGCCTTATAAGGACATCTTGAAGCTCATACTTCAACACAAAACGATGTATTAACCATTACAAATATGGCTTATACTTCGTCCACCTCTGAATCTCTGCTCTTTTTGTTAAAAATTTTTTGAATAGAGAAAAAGTTGTTCCCTTGTTGCGAGTTCTGGGAATATTAGCACCAGGCATCACTATATTTGTCACCCCTAGGTAAGGAGACTTAGGAAGAAACTGTGATTATCCTTTGTAAAGGAATGTGTACTAAACAGGTGTGGGCGTTAAGAAACAGATGCCTAACACCAGGTTTACACTTCGCGGTTTTCAGGTGTGTTCTCTACAGAGGTTCCTTTTCACAGAAGCATTCTCCGTTGGCGAAGCCTTCTTTGTTAGCGAAGTGGGCGGGCAACACCCGACAGGAGTTGGAGTACGGTAACGCTGTACTCTAACGCTTACAACAAACCTGATGAAAATTTACAACCTCTAACCTTAATTGTCTTAACCTCTGACCTATTCTCAGACTAGACAAAACGATTAGACCAGGGGAGCAATCATTCATGGATGATGTATTAATTAGCGGAGGACGGATTGTTACAGCAGTCGATGATTACGTTGCAGATATTTTAATCAGCAACGGCAAAATCGAAACAATTGGGCGAGTAATAGAAGCACCCTCTGCCCAACGCTATGATGCAACAGGTTTACTCGTGATGCCTGGTGGCGTGGATGTCCATACCCACATGGAGTTTCCCCTCGGTGAAGCCCAAACGTGTGACACCTTTGAGTCCGGTACTCGTTCAGCAGCGTTTGGTGGGACAACGACAATCATTGACTTTGCCCTGCAAAAACAAGGTGAAAGTGCCAAGCTAACCCTGGAACAACGGCTAGCCGTCGCTGAACCGCAAGCCAGTGTTGATTATGGCTTCCATATCATTCTGACTGACGTTAGACCAGAGGTTCTGACGGAACTACCAGATTTAATTGATATCGAAGGTGTCTCCAGCTTCAAAATGTTCATGGCTTACCCTGGCGTTTTGATGATGAATGATGCCGACATCTTCAAAACGATGCGCGTGGTTGGACACCACGGTGGGATGGTCAACGTACACGCGGAAAATGGTGGTGTTATCCAAGTTTTGATAGAAGAAGCCTTGGCACAAGGCAACACCTCCCCGAAGTATCATGCCTTAACGCGACCCGCAATTATGGAAGCGGAGGCAAGCCACAGAGCAATTCGTCTGGCGGAACTTGCAGAAGTGCCAGTTTATCTCGTTCACCTCTCAGCAAAAGAGGCATTAGAGTCAGTTGTGGAAGCACGCGATCGCGGTTTACCGGCTTTTGCTGAAACTTGTCCCCACTACCTGTTTCTCAACAGCGACGAATACGAACGACCAGGGTTTGAAGCCGCAAAATATGTAATGACCCCACCCTTGCGTGACCATCAGTGCCAACACGCTTTGTGGCGAGGACTCAAGTTTGATGACTTGCAAATTGTTTCCACTGACCACTGTCCCTTCTGTTTTAATGAAAACCTCTATGGTTTAAATCGCTCCAAGCAGTTAGGTCGCGATAACTTTGAGAAGATTCCTAATGGCGCACCAGGGGTAGAACTGCGTCTCCCATTAATTTTCGATGGTGGCGTTAAAGGTGGGAAAATCTCACTCAATCGTTTTGTACAGCTTACTTCCACAGCACCCGCCAAGATGTTTGGACTATTTCCTCGTAAGGGTGCGATCGCTATCGGTTCGGATGCCGATTTAGTGTTATTTGATCCAGATAAACCACATACGATAAGTGTAAGTAGCCATCACTCAAACGTAGATTACAGTTTGTACGAGGGGCGCTGTGTGATCGGCAAAGTTGAAAAGGTGTTTCTGCGTGGAGAGTTAATTGTAGATGGTGATCATTGGCTCGGTCGAAAAGGCGGAGGAACGTATCAAAAACGTTCAGCCTCCGGTGTCTTCTAAAGTGTCCCCTCTAGGCGCTGTATCGGATACTCTGGTGACGACCTATCTCCAGATGACGGATGGTTCAGAGTTTTGTCCTGCGTATCTCTACTACCATGATGGAATCAAAGTCATGTGCATGGATACGCCAGATGTCGCTTTTTATCGATTTTTATACACTTCTGTGGGTAAGCCGTGGGGTTGGCGCGATCGACTCTCCCATTCGGATGAAGAAATTGAGGCACTGCTAAAAGCACCAGGAACAAGTGTTCATGTTCTATATGTCAATGGTGTCCCGGCTGGATATATAGAACTAGCGAAGCGTCGGGAAGGCGCTGGTGGTCGTTTTGAATCAACAAAGATTGACTACTTTGGTCTACGTCCCAGCTACATTGGTCGTGGGTTAGGCAAGCATTTACTCAGTCATGGTATCGCCTACGCCTGGAACAAAGGCACTCAACGCTTGTGGGTACATACGAGTAATTTAGATGGACCCTATGCCCTCAATAACTACATCAAACGCGGCTTCAAAGTTTACCGAGTTGAAGAAAAGCCAATGCCGGAATCTTATTTTTAGTATCTACACCTTTTAACAAAAAAAGTTACTATCCGCCAGGTTTGCTGTTGATAAAGAGCTGATGCCAAAATGTAGATACAATTGTTGATTAAGCAAGTATTGTTTTAAATCTAAGATTTCCTAACTGTGGGCTTGATTGAAGCTTAATCTAAACTTTAAAACTTCACTCAGGAAACGGCTAATTTCAGCCTGTTGTTTTAAGTATCTATCAAGACGCTCTTTAATAACCCATGCTGGAATCTATCAAGTTTGCTGCCGCCGTCTCTGTAGCCCTCTTAACATTAACAACTGCATGTTCCTCAGTTGAACCGTCTCAAAACGTATCTGCCCCCTCAACACCTGCAAAAGCGATCGCACCCACTCCAAAGCCTGTTGCCTCTAAAGCACCAGCATCGAGTGCTTCACCAACACCTCCACCTGAAGGCTTCCAAGAGGCACTGGATACGGCAATGGGTGCAGCAACAATTGCCCAATCAGCTCAGTCCAAGGATGATTGGAGCTTAGTTATTGAGCGTTGGCAAAGTGCGATCGCTTTACTCAAAGCTGTACCCAAATCTAGCCCCAATCACACTACATCTCAGAAAAAGATTGCTGAGTACCAACGCAACCTCGCTTATGCTCAACAGCAGGAAAAGAATCCCTCAAAACCAACAGGTGCAGCGAGTTCCCCTCCAGTTGTTGCCGTAGTCCCTAGCCAAGCCAACCCCTCGCCTCCAGTTACTGCCGCTCTCAAACAAACCCGTCCTGCGACTCTTGTCACTGCTTCCAGGCAAACTCGCCCCTCTGCTGTTAGTCCAGAGGTGGCTTTAGCGCTTCATCTGAAAAAGGCAGGAGCTAAGATGTACGGGGCATACTGGTGTCCTGCTTGTACCCGACAGAAGCAAGAGTTTGGTGAAGAAGCATTTAAGCAAATTACTTACATTGAGTGCGATCCCGCAGGGAAAAATGCGCGTCCCGACCTCTGTCGCCAAGCCAACATCCAAGCCTTTCCGACTTGGGAAGTCAATGGTCAATTGTATCGCCCAGGTGGATATTCATTGCAGGAGCTGGCGGCTTTATCTAGCTATCAAGGCGTTCAGTAATTTCAGCAGGTGAGTCTCAATACTTCAATATCAAAACGAGTGAACTAACACCATGACACGTAGCAAACGGTTCTCTCTAGCCATAGCTGGACGCAGCCTCTCTAAATTCTTCTTACTTGGATTGCTTTTCTTAGGCACGATTCTCCTAATCCTGGTTGTCAGCTTTATCAATTGGAATGCTTTATTCCAACCCATCCAGGATTTTGTCTTCCAGTTGGAAGATGGCTATGAGCAATGGCTAGGGAAACAAAGCACCAACAATCCTGGATTTTTACTTCTATTAGCTTTTGTAGGCGGTTTGATTGCTAGCCTCTCGCCCTGCAAACTTGCTCTCCTAACGGTAAACCTCACGTACATCGGTACCCGTGAGTTTAAATCTTACAGAGATGCATTCCTTAAGGCTGCGTCATTTGTTCTAGGTGTCGTGACAATTCTCAGCTTATTAGGGCTATTTTCGTCCTTCGCTGGGGCAGTAATGGTTGGCTATCGTGGCTATGTCAATATTTTTGTTGGTACAGTAATTGTGCTGATGGGGTTAACTTTTTTAGAGATCATACGCCTTCCCATCCCCCAAACAGGTCTAGGGTTACCAATTACAAGTCCTTATAGCGCTGGATTAACATTTGCCTTGGTCGGTTCTCCCTGTACTAGTCCTGTGCTATTCGCCGTTCTGACTGCCGCTGCGGCGACGGGTTCCCAGCTTCAAAGCACACTCACAATGGTTAGTTACGCACTGGGTACAAGCACACTGATTTTCTTTGCCAGCCTATTTACAGGTTTAGCTAAACAAACCCGTGTTTTATTGAAGCATTCCGATTGGATCATGCGCTTGGGCGGTGGGCTGCTAATTCTGATGGGAGGATACTACTTGGTAAATGGGATTCGCTGGGTGATTTTGGTATTTAACTGAACGCGAGAACCCCGACTTCTTTGGGAAGCCAGGGTTCTGAACTGTAGAAAACAACAAAGATTAAGCAAACGTTTGCTGCATCCCAAGGCGCAATTCTATTAAAATCTGTAAAGAAAGTGAGAGGGAAAGGCTGAATGCGCGTTGCAATTGTTGGGGCAGGACTAGCTGGGATGGCGACAGCAGTTGACTTAGTCGATGCCGGACATGAGGTAGAAATCTTTGAATCTCGTCCCTTTGTTGGAGGGAAGGTTGGTAGCTGGGTAGATACCGATGGTAATCATCTAGAAATGGGATTACACGTCTTTTTTGGCTGCTACTACCAGCTATTTGATTTGATGAAGAAGGTGGGGGCGCTGGATAACTTGCGCCTGAAGGAGCATACCCACACGTTCATCAATAAAGGGGGACGCATCGGTGAACTGGATTTTCGTTTTTTTACAGGTGCGCCGTTCAATGGGCTGAAAGCCTTTTTCACAACCTCCCAGCTATCGCTACAGGATAAGCTACAAAATTCTCTTGCTCTGGGCACCAGTCCCATTGTTCGCGGTTTAGTGGACTTTGACGGGGCGATGAGAACAATTCGTGACTTGGATAAAATCAGCTTTGCCGATTGGTTTCGCCGTCATGGTGGTAATGATGGCAGTTTGAAGCGGATGTGGAACCCGATCGCATACGCTCTTGGCTTCATCGACACGGAGAACATTTCCGCCCGTTGTATGCTGACCATTTTCCAGTTTTTTGCAGTGCGCTCAGAAGCCTCGGTATTGCGAATGCTGGAAGGTTCCCCTTATGAGTATCTGCATAAGCCGATTATTGAGTACCTGGAAGCGCGAGGCGCAAAAATATACACCAGACGGCGAGTTCGGGAAATTCTCTATGCTGAGGCGGGAGAACATACCAAAGTCACTGGATTGGTGATTGCCAACGGCGAGACTGAGGAAACCATCACGGCTGATACTTACGTCTGCGCTGGCGATATCCCTGGTGTGCAACGCCTCCTACCGGAAGCATGGCGTAAGTGGTCGGAGTTTGACAATATCTACAAGCTAGATGCAGTGCCAGTCGCAACCGTGCAGCTAAGGTTTGATGGCTGGGTGACTGAACTCCATGATGCCCAGAAGCGTAAGCAGCTAGTGGAAGCGGCAGGACTGGATAATTTACTCTATACTCCTGATGCTGACTTCTCGTGCTTTGCTGACTTAGCGTTAACAAGTCCTAGTGATTACTACCGTGAGGGACAAGGCTCACTGTTACAATTAGTCCTCACTCCAGGCGATCCGTTTATCCGGCAAAATAATGAGGCGATCGCACAACACGTCCTCAAGCAAGTCCATGAACTCTTTCCCTCTTCACGAGAGTTGAACATGACCTGGTACAGTGTTGTCAAGCTTGCCCAGTCTCTCTACCGGGAAGCCCCTGGCATGGACGCCTATCGTCCTGAGCAAAAGACACCTGTTAGCAACTTTTTCCTCGCCGGAAGCTACACCCAGCAAGACTACATCGATAGTATGGAAGGAGCCACTTTATCGGGGCGTCAGGCAGCTAAAGCAATTCTAGAGAAGGCTCAAGAATTTGTAGAGCGAACCCCTGTAACAGCAGGTTGAGTTTATACGTGTTCTCAGTCATTAGTCGTTAGTCCTTAACGCAGAAAAACCAACGACTAATGACCAATATCAATTCCCAATTCCTAATTCCCAATTCCCATGTCCAATTGGCTAGAACACAGTGTACAGGTCGAAGTAGATGTTCCCATTGAAACCGTGTGGAGCCTCTGGTCAGATTTGGAGCAAATGCCCCGTTGGATGAAGTGGATTGACTCGGTGAAGGTGCTTGAAGACAATCCTGAGTTATCTCGCTGGAAACTTGCAACTGGTGGCTTAGAGTTTACTTGGCTTTCCCGCATTCTCAAGTTAGTGCCACAGCAAATTATTCAGTGGGAATCTGTAGATGGTTTACCGAATCGTGGTGCTATCCGCTTCTATGATCGGCAGGGCAGCAGTATTGTCAAAATGACTGTGTCTTATGCGATTCCCGGCTTCCTTGGTCAGTTGATGGATAACCTATTTTTGGGTCGTGTTGTTGAGTCAACCATCCAAGCGGATTTAGAGCGATTTCGTGAATATGCTCTCAACGTCAAAGCTCAATAACAAACGTTCGTCTAAGTGATGCTTAGCAGAAATGGTATAGCTTTACACCCTAAGCGACATTAAGCGTCTTCTCTAGGCAAGTGTAGCTTGAGACCAAATTCCTGAGGCTGCTCACCCGTACCCTCGGCTTGCTCCAGGGCACGATTGAGCAGCGCAAGCTTCATTTAGACCAAGTGGCTGGAACTATTCAATGATATGAAAATAGAAGGCTGCCACTACAAAGTTGCCTAACAAAAGGACTAGTGCCCAGAATAGGCGGAAGGGGTATGGGGGCTTAGCACCTGTTTTTGCAACTGGGGCGTTATATTTCTTGGTTTGAGCCGTCATAGGATTCGCTCCTTATAAAGAGACTTTCTTAAAAAATAGTAAAGTTAAACCGTACCAAAGAGCCATACCTGTAGGTGTGACTTATTGTGAAGATTCTTGCACCTTTTACTTGTCTAGTAGACAATCCATAGGGTTGAGAGAGGTTGCAGTTTCATTGCCGGATGAAGTAGGGAGAGCCTTAAAGACCTACTCTTCCCAATCATCTACCCAGTTTATTGATTGCTGATTCAGCAGTTTAGGGGTTGATAACGTGGAAATAAATTGCAGCAACCAATAGGTTAACCAGTAGGAAGCTGGCTCCAAGGGTTAAGCCCACCGGGAAGGAAGGCGTTTCATTGGGAGTGAGAACAGCAGAACCTTTTTTATTTTCTCTGTGTTCTTTAATTTCTTGTGTTTCTCTAGTTTCTTTTTTGGTTTCAGTCGGCATTTTAAAGACGCTAATTCTATGAGTTTCTTAATAAATACCGAAAAAAACAGGGACTTGATAAAGTTCTCTAGAGGGATTATTGGCTAATATCCAATCCGCTTTAAGTCGGAAATATTTGCACCTACTTTCTCTAGACTCTCTCACCAGCGTGGTAGGAACTGCGAACGAGGGGACCTGAACGGACATGGGCAAAACCCAACTCTCGTGCGATCGCACCTAACTCGTCGAATTCTTGGGGAGTCCAATATTTTTGAACGGGTAGGTGTTGTAAAGAGGGGCGCAGGTATTGACCTAAGGTAAGGCGATCGCATCCGGCATTGCGTAAATCAACCATTGCCTCAATCACTTCAGACTGGGTTTCACCATGCCCTAGCATCAAGCCTGACTTGGTGGGGATAGTGGAGTCAAGCAGTTTGACAAAGCGCAGGACATCAAGCGATCGCTCATATTTTGCTCCCCGCCGCACTCGTCCCTGTAGCCGTCGCACCGTCTCAACATTGTGGTTATAACAAGCCGGACGAGCCTTAACTACTGTTTCTACCCGTTGGTGTTGTAGGTCGGCAAGTGTTTCTTCTCCTTCACCTCTACCGCCCCAAAAATCCGCAGTCAGTACCTCTATTTCTGTTTCTGGATTCAGCTTACGAATTGCGTCCATCGTTGCGACAAACCAACCTGCGCCCTGATCAGGTAAATCATCTCGCGCCACTGAGGTCAGCACAACATAACGCAAGCCCAACAGATGTACCGAGTCAGCCACTTTTTGCGGTTCCTCAGGGTCAAGGGGCATTGGTAAATGACCCTTATCGACCTGACAGAAAGCACAAGCACGAGTACATGTTGGCCCCATCAGCAAAAATGTCGCTGTCTTCTGGGCATAGCACTCGCCTCGGTTCGGACAACGCCCTTCTTCGCAAATCGTGTGGATTTGCCGTTGTTTAATAATGCGCTGCACGGCTGAGATTTCGCTGGCTTTACCAATTGGACGCCGTAACCAAGTAGGAAGTGGTTCAACTGGCGGTTGCCATGACTTCTGAGTGGGTGGAGTAGTCAAAGACTGGTTGATTTTTGTAGACAAATCCATCTATGGTGATAACCTCTACGATAAGAATGTTAAAGCACTCAACTCCCACTCTTGTTTTACCCACTTTTTTGCTCTTATCCGTCAGACCAGATTAATCTAGAGTCAGGCGTAACGTTGGCTCTTGGGCTTAAGCTCAGAAGGGTAAGAGTTGAGGATGTAATGTCAGTAGCCGTATCACAGTTCAGGGACAGAAGTAATTCCGTCTTACGTGTGTGGTACTGGTTTATGTCGATTGGGTATAAAGTGACTTGTAGATCAGACCTAGACACACTGACGCTACACCATGAAATATGAGTTGGCAGCGTTAACAGTAACTAATTTTTGACTCAGGGTTGAATTCCTCATCTAGAGTCAGCGGCAGTCGCTTCAAAAAACTATAGTTTTTTAAATTACCTCTCTAAAGGAGTCAGTCGTGGCAAGTCATAAAATCCTGGTAATTGATGATAGTAAAGTCATCCGGATGCGGGTTAGAGAAATGTTACCTCCAGGTAACTTTGAAGTTCTAGAAGCGAAAGATGGTATTGAAGGGCTTAATCTAATCCGCCAGGAACGCCCAAATTTAATTATGTTAGATTTCCTCTTACCCAAGATGAGTGGTTGGGACGTATTTCAGGAAATTCAAACTCATAGTGATCTGCAAACAATCCCTTTAGTACTGATGTCAGGTCGTAAGGAAGAAGTAGCAGAGAAAATCACAGAGCCTTTTGAGTATTTTGCCTTTGTTGAAAAGCCATTTGAGAAGAAGCAGCTAGTTGATGCAATCAAAGAAGCGATGGGCAAGGCGAAAAAACCCCGCCCAGTTGCCCCAGCACCCGCAGCTACAGTAAGTTCACCCACTGCTGACTCGCCTGCGGCTTCTGTATCAGCAGCAGAGATTGAAGCGCTGAATGCGAAAATTGCCAAGATGCAGACGGAAATTGATGGTTTGAAGAAACAGCTAACTCAGCTAGTAACGTTCATCAAGCAAAAACTAAAATAGCTCTTGCCTTAGAGATTTAGAGATTGGGTAGACCTGAAGCAATATATGCTGAAATCTTCCCAATCCCTAATCCTCAATCTCTAATCTAGTTCCCGTCGTCCTTCTAAAGCTCGTGCTAAGGTCACTTCATCGGCATACTCTAAATCTCCACCCATTGGTAACCCAAAAGCAATCCGGGTTACTCGTGTAAATGGTTTTAGCAGTTGCCCGACATACAGTGTGGTAGTCTCACCTTCCACACTAGGACTAATTGCCAAAATTACTTCTTGAATCTCTTTGTCTCTCCGGCTGATTCGTTGCACCAACTGGTGGATGTGTAGCTGATCGGGACCAATTCCCTCCATTGGCGAAATCACACCACCCAGGACATGATACTTGCCGCGATACTCTCGCGTTTTTTCCAGGGCAATCACATCACGGGCATCTGCTACCACACAGATAGTGTTATTGTCCCGGTTAGAGTTACGGCAGATTTCGCAGACAGGTTCAGCAGAGAGGTGAAAGCATACCTGACACAAACCCACTTGCTTTTTCGCCTCAACCAAGGCTTGAGCGAGTGCCTGTACTTCTGCTTCTGAACGCTTGAGGATGTGCAGTGCTAGGCGTTGAGCAGTCTTAGGGCCTACTCCAGGCAGACGTTGCAGTTGCTCAATTAAACGTGCTAAGGGTCTTGTGTAAACCGTAGTCATTTCTCCGTGTCTGTGTACCTTCTATATAATGCCATTCTCCAAGGTAAGGCGTTCTAGTAAACGAGAACCTGGGGCAACTTCGCGTTGAAGAAGGTAGAGGGCAGGAGGCAGATGGCAGAAAGGAAAGAATTGCAAGGGGCTTGTACCAAGAACTCTAAAAATAAAAAAGCGCCTCCCTAAGGAGGCGCTTCTTAATAAGCTAGATTCTTAAGAATTAGCCATTGATAACTGGAGCGGTTAGAGCAACCGGAGTCGCTTCACCAGCCGCCAAGTCGAGAGGGAAGTTGTGAGCATTGCGCTCGTGCATCACTTCCATACCCAGGTTGGCGCGGTTCAACACATCAGCCCAGGTGCCAATCACACGACCCTGTGAGTCAATGACCGACTGGTTGAAGTTGAAACCGTTCAGGTTGAACGCCATCGTGCTGATACCCAACGCGGTGAACCAGATACCGATGACAGGCCAAGCCGCGAGGAAGAAGTGCAAGCTGCGGCTGTTGTTGAATGAAGCGTATTGGAAGATGAGACGACCGAAGTAGCCGTGAGCCGCAACGATGTTGTAGGTCTCTTCTTCTTGTCCGAACTTGTAACCGTAGTTCTGTGATTCGGTTTCGGTTGTTTCACGTACCAGTGAGCTGGTTACCAAGGAACCGTGCATTGCACTGAAGAGTGAACCACCGAACACACCAGCTACACCTAACTGGTGGAACGGGTGCATCAGAATGTTGTGCTCAGCTTGGAACACGAACATGAAGTTGAATGTTCCACTGATTCCCAAGGGCATTCCGTCAGAGAAGGAACCTTGTCCGATTGGGTAGATGAGGAATACTGCGGTTGCTGCTGCTACTGGTGCACTGTATGCTACGGCAATCCAAGGACGCATTCCTAAACGGTAGGACAGTTCCCACTCACGTCCCATGTAGCAGAATACGCCGATGAGGAAGTGGAAGATTACGAGCTGGTATGGACCACCGTTGTAGAGCCACTCATCTAAGCTAGCGGCTTCCCAGATTGGGTAGAAGTGTAAGCCGATGGCGTTAGAAGAAGGAACTACTGCACCAGAGATGATGTTGTTTCCGTAGAGTAAGGAACCCGCAACAGGCTCGCGGATACCATCGATGTCTACTGGAGGAGCGGCGATGAAGGCGATGATGAAGCAGGTGGTAGCGGCTAAAAGGGTAGGAATCATCAACACGCCGAACCAGCCTACATACAGGCGGTTGTCGGTGCTGGTTACCCAGTTGCAGAACCGTTCCCACACGGATGCGCTGCGTTCGCGCTGTAATGTGGTTGTCATTTGGTTTATAAGTGCTTGATTTGTTTTTTGGTTAGGCAGACGTTTTTTGTCTGTCTGTAATTACATTAAGGCTTTTATTGATTTTTGTAAAGCACATTCTCAAAATTGCTTTCATATTTATTAAGTTATCTATCTTTTCTAAGCTAAATCCCTTTGCCAGAGAGGTTTCTGACCGGAGCTGATTAACGGGACTTAAACGAAAATAGAGAGTGAATAAAGATATAATTCATGCAGGG
>NZ_JCACKQ010000113.1:0-32712 GCF_059505465.1 Symplocastrum torsivum
AAACTCGGTTTGATCTCCCGAGAATCTCCCCTTTTTTGCTGCTGTTATCAACTCAGTGTTGCTGAGTCAATTTGTTGTTACTCTCATCCCCAGAAAGCTGCGCTAATAGGCTTTCGCTCCACTCAGCTTCGCTGAGTCAGAGCGCCTTAGTCTAAACGCCAGATTTCTCGGAACAATAAAAAATGCCCTTTCGAGGTAGGAAAACGAAAGGGCGTCTACTTCCATTGATTTGAAGAGTACTAAGAAAGTGTGAAGAATTTGTGAATGTTCGATATCACATAACTAGACAAAGCGTCTATACCGCACTTAAACAGAGAGAGGATAGGAGGTGCGATCGCATCTTCTCCAAAATTCCTATCTAGTTCGCTAGCATTCCGCCTAACAACCAACAACCAACAACTAACAACTAACAGCTAATTGCTGACTTGAGCTTTTGGCAAAACTCGCCAATAGCTTGAAGTCCTTCTGCGGGTTCAGCATCAGCTAGGCGTTTGACAAAGGCACTACCAACAATCACCGCATCAGCGCCCCAATTTTTCACCTGTTCGGCTTGTTCAGGTTGGGAGATGCCAAAGCCAACGCCGATAGGTTTATCGGTTACAGTACGCATCTGCACAAGGATATCTTGTACTCGTGATTCCAGTTGGGTTCTCATCCCTGTAACGCCTGTCACGCTAACTAGGTAAATGAACCCCTGAGATTGCTGTGCGATCGCTTCGATGCGCGCTTGTGGACTTGTAGGCGCAACCAGCAAAATTACCTCAATCCCAATCTCCGCCGCAGGCTTGAGCAGAGATTCAGCTTCTTCCAAGGGTAAGTCGGGTACAACCAACCCCTGAACACCCACAGCCGCAATCTCCTTTAAAAACGATTCAATCCCTCGGTTGAGAATTGGATTGTAGTAGACAAATAGAATAATCGGCGCTTTCACCTCTGGGGCAACGTTCTTAACCATCTCTAGAACGTCATCCAAGCGCACACCTCGTTGTAAGGCTCTAGTAGCGGCTGCCTGAATGGTTGGTCCATCAGCTAGAGGATCGGAGTAGGGAACTCCTAGTTCGATCAGGTCAGCGCCAGATTGGTCAAGAACCCGCAAGGCTTGGGCTGTTGTCTCTAGATCTGGATCACCAGCCGTGATGAAGGGAATTAGGGCACACTGGGAGCGATCGCGTAGGGACTTTAAACGAGCGGAAACCGAGGTCATTCGATTTTAGATTTTAGATTTAAACACTTTTCACTGAGGGTTCACTGTTGTTACTTAACAGCCAACCCTCAACAAATAACAGATTACTTTAGAGATGCAAGTTAAATGATTGGCAGCTTAGATCATTATTGCTGATTATCTGCCTCAGAACGGTTTTCCTGCTCAATTTCTACTTGTAGCTGGGCAAGTTCTTCAGGTGTCATTTCCTCAAGGCGCTTTTGTAAGACGGCTTCCTCATAGTCCTTGAGTTGCTGATTGTAGGTCATATTATTGCTTCCAACGCGGAACAAGTAAGTGAGGAGCCAGCCAACTAAACCACCAACTAACAACAGTTGACTCCAGATACCTGCCTTGAGGGTATCCAGCCCAGCTACCTGTAAGACTACATACATAATGCCGCCAGCGGCAAAGACACCGAAGGCAATCCCGATCGCATCGATTCGTCGCATTTAACCTTGTACTTGACGGCGTTTGGGGCGAAAGTTCAAGAAGGGGCTGAGGAGCAATAAGCCTGGGAAGAAGAAGAACACCAGAAAGTACATAAAGCCTCGTTCAAATGAGCTAACAACGTACCAACGTTTTTGTAGGTACAAATAAAGAGCTGCAGGAACGACTACGAGGTAGACTCCACTGATAGCTAGGTAAAGCAGTGCAACAAGCATAATTTTTTATCCGGGCAAACAACAGGGCAGCGATCGCGTTTTTGATGAGCGGCTGAATTGCCTTAGGTTGACGGCAAAATCCGTTTTTCCTGGCATTTGCTCAACTTTTCTATCTTACCGTGTGCCAGTTCACTGGTATGCTAGTTGCATATAAGACCTAGTTAATGGTGAAATAGATAAATGCAGAAGTTTCATGGAAACACAGAAACTAACTGCAACTCAATCGGGGGCGTGGCGGAATGGTAGACGCTACGGACTTAAAAAATTGAGCGTTGACGGAGAAATCTGTCAAATGAATGCTCTCAAATTCAGGGAAACCTAAGTCTGGCAACAGATATGGCAATCCTGAGCCAAGCCGGAAAAAAATTCCCGGAAGGTGCAGAGACTCAACGGGAGCTACCCTAACGTGAAGCCGAGGGTAAAGAGAGAGTCCAATTCTTAAAGCCAGTAATGGCAGTAGCGAAAGCTACGGAAGAATGAAAATCCGTTGACCTTAAACGGTCGTGTGGGTTCAAGTCCCACCGCCCCCATCCAAATTTACCAATAAAAAAGATCTCTGTCTTGTGATAACAAGCCTCAGTTTTCCAAGTGGTTACTTATGCTTGTAGTTCAGAGTAATAAAATGATGTGAAAGTATAGCATTTGGAGACAACAAACACTCGCCTGCTCTACCCTAATTGCAGATTTTAATCTCTTACTTTTTTACAGGTTCAAGGCACCCATAGTAATCGTACTTTTCTCGGTTTTTGTCAAAGACTGTCCAGCGTGATGGCTGGTTACTGAACAAATCTAAGTCAATATGTTCGTAGATATAATATCCACTAGAACGTTTACCTTGCTGGTCAATTAAAATAACGGGTTGTAACTTACAATTTGTCTTAATCGGTTTGATCATTTTTCAATTAGGTGGTGTTAGATTGGTTTGAGTCAGGCTATGTGAACCCAGCTAATTGCTTCAGTCACTACAGTGTTCCGTAACTATAAGCTGGCTAATTCTCTTAAGCTGGGTCTAAATCATTGGATAAGTTGCTATCTTTGTCTTTCCGATTTCATCGGTTATCCGTTTTCTACCTATGAGAATTACCTAGGTTCGTTTCAGGAAAGGTTTCTAGGCTGGCATTTCTGGATGATAGGAGCAACAGCGCCAATAACGGACTCCCAAACGGATATGACAAAGTAAGGTGTCTGAGCAGCAAGGGCAAGTTGGCTTAATTATCATCAATTGCCCAGGCTTTGTGGCTGTATCCTGTTGTCTGCGACCAGTTGTCAGGTGAGTCAGCACTTAGAGTGGCTGCTTTAACTTAAGTTCGCATATTTTAAACCTGGGTCAATAATAATTTCAGTATAGCTTCATTTCCTTGACCTAAAAAATCTATTTTTGATACTCTGATAAGTTAAATTTATTTGCTAAGTTCAAGAGACACTATAAGCGTTGAGTAGCTAAAAGCTAGAGAAATCTAGTCTTCCTACCTGATGGCAAAGAGCAAAAAGGGCAGTTGCGAACCACGACATCGCCAGGAGAATAAGCGGTACTCAGTTTGTTCCTTAACTCTCCCCAGAACGCTAATACGATAGATATCGAACCTCTTTTGGGCGACGAATAAGTTTGGTGTTTTTAGAGAATAAAAAAGGTGGGCATTGCCCACCAGTGATGACTAGCATGATTAGCTAGACCCTACCGCCTAGCTTTCGATGTAAGTGGTTGCCAATCAGGGGAATAATCAGTTGACGGATGGTTGGTCAGTCTAGTTTGATTCGAGCCGTCGGCATCCATTACATAGATTTCAGGGTTATAGTTTTCAAAGTTGCTGCCTTCAGGATTCTTGTCGCGGAAAGATACGAAAGCAATTTGATTCCCATCAGATGACCAAGCTGGAGCATCATCGTCTGCTGGATTGTTGGTCAACTGGGTGAGATTGGAACCATCAGCGTCCATCAAATAGACATCTCTGTTGTCGGTGCGCTGCGACATAAAGGCAATCTGCTTGCCATCGGGTGACCATGCAGGGTCAGCATCAGATGTTGGATTGTTGGTCAAATTCCTAAGCTTGGAACCGTTGGCGTTCATCACATAGATTTCAAAATTGCCGTCTCGACTAGAGATGAAGGCAATCTGCTTGCCATCAGGCGACCAGACTGGGTCACCATCGTCGGCGGGATTGTTGGTTAGCCGGGTTTGATTGGAACCGTCGGCTTTCATCACGTAGATTTCCGAGTTGTTATCGCGATCGCTATCGTTACGACCAGAGGTGAAGGCAATCCGCTTGCCATCAGGTGACCAGGCTGGGTCAATATCGTACTCTGGATCGTTGGTTAATCGGGTGAGATTAGACCCGTCAGCGTCCATCACGTAAATGTCCGAGTAGCCTTCGCGATTAGAGGAGAACGCAATCTGTTTTCCGTCAGGCGACCAAGCCGGGTCACTCTCAGATACCGAATCATTCGTTAGCCTGGTGAGATTAGACCCGTTAGGATTCATTAGGTAAATGTCACCGCTGTTGTCGTCGCGGAAAGAGACAAAAGCAATTTTTGGTGTAGTAGAAGTTTGGGCTTTTACTGTGTTGTTACTCCCCAAGGCTGTTGCGATTAGTGGCAGCACTAAACAACCAACAGCAAGCGGGAGTTTAGGTATAAAGGCACGAATTTTTTTCCTCATCACACAGTATTCTTCTGAGAAATCTACATTTTCTCTCTCCACTCCTGTCCTACCGTGTTCCGGATTGATTGATCGTTCCAAGGCTTGCCATAAGGACGATTAGAAACAGCTAAAACACAATCCATACAGCGGACTTGCCTCAGCATTCGTTTGGGGCGAAATACACCAAGATTCGTTTAACCAAGGCTTGATTTCGTTTTTTTAGTACCTGTCGGACTGTCTCATGAGAGATACTATCCACGTAGCGCCTAAATCTGCGCCGTGACACACTCATTAACTGTAAGACAAGGAACGTTTTCCGATGCAAAGTCAGGATAGCTTCACCGAAGTGACATTTCACTATGTAAATGGTGAGTCGGAATCGTTTGAGATTCCCCTAACTCCAGAAACCTTCCAGCAACAACTGTCAGATTTACTCAATCAACCTTGGTTGACCATGCACCTATTTGATAAAACGGTTTTAATTTGTACGGCTCAGATTATGAAGATAGAAGTGAAGCCTCCCCTAACGGAAATCCAAGGGACAGGTGTCTTCCCTGATACTCTGCGGGTAACAGCGCTGACACATGGAGCGAAAGCTTAGCGATCGCATAATAAATCGAGTTACCTCTGGCTGCTCTTGTCAACTCAACCAAAACTTAGCTAATGGGGGTTTGGGGGTGGATAAGCCCCGCACCCTAATTGGCACGGATATATCGAGGCAATGCCGAGTACTGCGCTTCAATTGGGCATCGGGATAAGCCCAGACACAAGGAGTAAATGTAGGTACGGAATCAGCCCATAAATACTTAGGGAACAACAATGCACTCCCTAAGTATGATACGATAATCTCATGCTGACATTAACTTACCGCTACCGCATTTATCCAAACGCCCAACAGGAAACAGTAATGCTCGAATGGCTGGAAACCTGTAGGCGCGTCTATAACTATGCGGTGCGAGAACGCTCATACTGGATGAATTCCAGGAAATGTGATGTTAATGCCTGCTCACTCCAATCCGAATACATCATCCCCGCCGATACGCCCTATCCTGACTATTACAAGCAGAAGAAAGCGTTAACTGAGGCAAAAAAATCTAGTCCACAAATGAAAGCCGTATACTCTCAGGTACTTCAGGATGTCATTGGTAGAGTTGACTCTGCCTTTGCCTTCATGAAACAGAGAGGATATGGCTTTCCTCGTTTTAAGAAGTTTGGGCAATTCAAATCATTCCTGTTCCCCCAGATGAGCAATGAGGCAATTCAAGGGAATCAGATTAAACTGCCCAAGATTGGACAGGTGACAATCAACTTGCATCGCCCGATTCCTGAAGGATTCAAACTGAAAACAGCTCGAATCGTTCGCAAGGCATCGGGTTGGTACGTCATGCTTGCCTTGCAGCTTGATGTACAGATTCCCGATATTCCACCACACGGACGAGCGATCGGGATTGATGTCGGACTGGAGTACTTTCTATCTACATCTGACGGCGAACAAGTTTCACGCCCTCGTTTTTTCAATAAGTTGCACAGGAAGCTGGAATTGCTCCAACGCAGACTTAAGAATAAGTTGAAGGGGTCTAACAACCGTCGTAAGTTAAATCAGAAGATAGGTAGAGTGCATGAACAGATTGCTAAATGTAGGCGCGACTTTCACTTGAAACTGGCGCATAAACTGTGTGACCAAGCTGGCATGATTTTTGTGGAAGATTTGGACTTCCGCATTATGGCTAAAGGTATGCTCGGAAAACATACCTTAGATGCCGCGCTAGGACAGTTTGTGAATCAGGTTTTACCTTGGGTCTGCTGGAAACGGGATGTTTACTACGGCAAGGTTAATGCCAACGGGACATCTCAAGAATGCCCTGATTGTGGAGCATTGGTCAGAAAAGACTTGAGCGTAAGAACTCACTCCTGTCCTGAATGCGGTTCAGTTAAACCAAGAGACGTTGCCAGTTCTCAAGTGATAGCGAAGCGTGGTCTTGTTGCCGTTGGACAGACGGTAAATGAAATTGCCTGTGGAGGGGAAGGGGCGGGGGTAGCAATGCCTAGTTACCACCCTTTGAAGCAGGAACTTCTTGGAGTAATCTAAGGAAGCCCGCGCTGTACTGACGCGAGCAGTCAGCGTCGGGAGGATGTCACAATCTAAAACCATGCCTACTGTTAGTTTGATTCGTGCTGATTCTTATGAGCGCCAACGACTGAGAGCCTATGTGGAAACCTTGCTAGAGCCATTAGGAGGGATGAGGGCATTTGTGAAAGAAGGCGATCGTGTCCTACTTAAGCCGAATCTCCTCACATCCGGTCGTCTTGGTAAAGAATGCATCACACGCCCTGAACTCGTTTACTGTGTTGCTCAGTTAGTACAAGAAGCTGGTGGTAAGCCTTTTTTTGGAGATAGTCCCGCTTTTGGTACTGCTAAGGGTGTTGCCGAGGCAAATGGCTATTTGCCAATCATGGAAGAACTCAACTTACCCGTTGTCGAATTCCATGGTCAACGTTATGAAACGGCGAGTCTTACCTTTAATCATCTCCGCTTGTGTAAAGAAGCGATGGACGCTGATGTCGTCATCAACCTCCCAAAGATGAAATCTCACATGCAGTTGACGTTGACGATGGGTGTCAAGAACTTATTCGGTTGTGTACCAGGGAAAATGAAGGCATGGTGGCACATGGAGGCGGGGAAAGATGAGAACCGCTTTGGGGAGATGTTAGTGGAGACTGCACGGGCAATTAACCCAGACTTGACGATTCTTGATGGAATTATCGGTCACGAAGGTAATGGTCCTAGCGGTGGCGAACCCCGACAGCTAAATGTTTTGGGGGCGTCCTCCGATGTCTTTGCCCTTGACCGTTCCCTGGTAGAAATTCTGAATGTTGACCCAACTCTTGTGCCCACGATTACCGCACAAGAGCGATTAGGGCTTTCTTCTGGATTCGCTGATATCCAGTATCCACTTCAGCGACCAGGGGAACTGCAAGTGCTGGATTGGAAACTACCCGATGCTTTAATGCCGATTGATTTTGGGATGCCCCGCGTCATCAAGTCCACCTTCAAGCATCTATACATCCGGTTTATCAAAGAACCGCTGAAAACTTATGCCCAACAGTAGATGAAGACTGTTTAATTCTGTAAACTCTGTTACAGTGTGATACAAAATCGGCACGTAAGCTTATAATACCCTCCGATTGCTTAATCACACCGCCCTACTGCTAGAGGCGGTTTTTTATGCGGAAATTCGTGAAGTTGATTTAGATTGTCTATAAAATCAACCTCCCTCGTAGGGAGGAGGTTTTTGTGCCACCGATTAATTCGATTGGAAGACTTTCTTGAAATTGTTTGCTGGAAGACAGTCTCCTCGAAATAAACCGTTAAAATATAAGGGACAGGGTTCTAAATAAAACCCATTGTTATCGTCTTTAAATTGACCGAGTTCCAATTTCAACATTTTTATGGAATCAAGTGGCCCGTCCGCTAACTCTTCTGACCCTAACCCCCATAGGTGGGCAGAAATTTTGGGCACGCTAATCGCTTTGCTAACACTGACCTTACCTCTGTATGTCATCGCCCACTACTCTTCAGGAAGCAGCGCTGATATCTTGCAACAGACTTCCTACTCACTTCCGAGGTCAAAAAAGTGAACTGGAAATTCTGATGTAACTAAAGACAAAGAATTATCTAACTCAAGAGGACTGCTGAAACTCTAAGCTTAGCAACGCTGACAAATGTTTAAGTGTTGAGTGTTTCAAAATTCCTTGATTCTAAATCTCAGTGATCTACCTTCAACAAAAAAGGCAGGAGGCAGAAGAAATGCCTTAGTCCTTTGTCTATGACCGAAGGGAGTAAGGGTATTAAGCCCCCACTGAAAGAACTCCAGTAACTCCCGTTTCGGTGGAGTCTGAATCCCCATCTGAACGGAACCTTTTGCATTCTTTAACTTTTCCCTTTGTCCTTCAACCTAGAGTGACAATTTTGCCTTGCTATTGATAAAGCTTCGAGAGCTTATCCCTTGAGCTGTCTAGAAGTCCATGACCCATAGCCTTGAAGTGCCCGTCTTCCCCTAAAATGCTACACGGGGGCTGGTTAACGTTCGCTTGGGTGTTCAACCCCTGTGTGCTTAAGCTTTAATTGAAAGGCACCCTTAATTTACTGTGTAGCTTAAAAATAAGGTCATGGATTTATCACGCATTCCTGCTCAACCCAAACCGGGTCTGATTAACGTTCTCATCGAAATTCCGGCAGGTAGCAAAAACAAGTACGAGTTTGATAAAGACCTTCAAGCCTTTGCGCTTGATCGGGTGCTTTTCTCTTCGGTGCAGTACCCCTACGACTACGGGTTTGTACCCAACACGCTAGCCGATGATGGCGATCCACTAGACGGTATGGTATTGATGGATCAACCAACGTTTCCAGGGTGTGTCATTGCCGCTCGGCCCATTGGTATGTTAGAGATGATTGATGGAGGCGATCGCGACGAGAAAATTCTTTGTGTTCCTGACAAAGACCCGCGCTATGCACAGGTGAAATCTCTTGAAGATGTTGCCCCTCATCGCTTGGAAGAAATTTCTGAATTTTTCAAGACCTACAAAAATCTAGAAAAAAAAGTCACAGAAATTCTAGGCTGGAAAAATGTCGATCAGGTAATGCCATTGGTAGAAAAGTGCATCGACGCTGGTCAGCCAGGACGAGATTCAACGGCGGAAGACTAACTAAGCTTTTTTTAGTCCTTCAATGCCCTCTCTTACTCGACAATTGGGTAAGTAGACGCCTCTTAGAGGTGAACATCTTTGTCTAGCTAAGCTTAGAAGCCTCTTCATTCTCGGTGATGCTCTTGTGACAAAACTCACAAGCTAGCTGCCTCAAGAACGTTAGAATTGACAGGCTTGACAAAAACTTCCTGACCAAGATAAAGGGTGCTAGAAAATTAGACGTAGGGGAAGTGCGAAATCGCCGCTTGTTTTTGTACTAGATTACCCTACGTGGTTTCTTTATAAACTCAACCGCTGCCCCTCTTGATAAAAAGCAATTGTTCTGACTCACCGATGCCCAGCCTCTCTGATTATCATTGGGTGGAAAGCCTCAGGTGTAAAGCGTTGTTGATCAAGGTCAACTTGATTTAAAAATGCCAGATTTTGATCCAGCGGCACCGAATCCACGCACATTTAATGCTAGAGCCGACATGGTAACTGGCCTCACTGCTGATTTTGTTGTCCAATTTTGGGGCGTTCGAGGTCAAATTTCCGCTCCAGGGAAAGAGACGATGCGCTATGGAGGAAATACCTCTTGTGTCGAAATGCGTGTCGGGAAGAAACGCCTCATCTTTGATGGCGGTAGTGGGCTGCGAGTTTTGGGGAATAACTTGCTTTCCCAGATGCCAGTAGAAGCCTACATCTTCTTTAGCCAATGCCATTGGGACAGCATTCAAGGATTTCCTTTTTTCACGCCTGCTTTTATTTCAGGCAACTGTTTTCATATCTATGGCGCGGCAGCATCTAATGGTGCGTCGATGGAGCAGCGTCTAAGCAGCCAAATGCTTCATCCCAATTTTCCCGTTCCCCTTCAGTTGATGCGGTCAGAGTTGAAATTCCACAACCTGACTTCTGGCAATGAAATATTACTGGATGATGTAACAGTTGAGGCAATTTCGCTCAACTACTCACATCGAGCAATGGGTTATCGAGTGAGTTGGCAAGGACACTCAGCCGTTTATGCAATTGATCGCTCCCATTATCCTGACCAAATCGATCAAAATCTGCTGCACTTGGCGCGGCAAGCCGATTTACTAATTTTGGATGCTCCTTATACCATTTCCGCTGATGATGCGCTTAAGTCTTCACCTTTAAACTGGCAAGACGACCTTTGGCAAACGGGTATCGCAACAGCCAAGGCGGCAGGGGTTAAGCGAATTGTTATGTCTCGCTATAACCCTGACTATGACGATGATTTTCTTGACAGGGTAGAAGAGCAAGTTCAATCAGTGTTTCCTAACGACTTACTCGCTCGTGAAGGGATGATTCTACCCGTGTTTTAGATTTTAGAGGCACTAAAGGCAACAGGAGAGACACTCCAGATAGAGAAGAGAGAGACGTGGCGACGCAGGTAAAGCACAATCAGATATATAGGCTTTACACAAGTTCCAGCTAAGATGCTAGAAGCTTGCTTTGGCTTGCTCCACTTTGAGAATCTCTAGCTTAGTGATGTCGAATGACAAACTCCCCTCTTGTCGTTTCTGCCCAGTATCTTAGTGAACACCTTGATGACCCACAAATTGTGATTGTGGATTGTCGTTTTGCGCTAAGCGATCCAAAACTGGGGCATCAGCAATATTTACTCAGCCACATTCCTGGTGCCCACTATTTGGATTTAAATCAAGACCTTTCAGCACCTGTAGGACGTCATGGTGGGCGTCATCCGTTACCTGATGCCAACCACTTAGCCCAGAAACTAGCGGGGATTGGTGTTGATTTTCAACAAACGCTGGTTGTTGCCTATGATGACTCCCGCTTTGCCTTTGCGGCACGGCTTTGGTGGCTCCTGCGCTACTTAGGGCATAACAACGTTGCTTTACTGGATGGGGGTTGGACGGCATGGCAGTCACAAGCATATCCGGTTACCGATGTTCTACCAACTCCTCAACAAGGACACTTTGTGCCGCAGTTGCGCTCTAACTGGGTGGTGAATATTGATGCCGTGAAAGCGCTTAAAGACTTACCAGAAGTTGCCTTAGTTGATTCACGGGAAAGCGATCGCTATCTTGGTAAACAAGAGCCAATTGACCCAATCGCTGGTCATATTCCTGGAGCAATCAATTATCCTTGGCAAGAAGTCACTAACCCTCAAGGATTTGTACTCCCAAACCTTGAGCAACAACAACGATGGGCAGATATTGAGTCGAAGACAGAAGTCATCGTCTACTGCGGTTCTGGTGTCACCGCTTGCGTCAATCTCTTCTCCTTGGAACTAGCAGGGATTCACGCGGGTAAGCTTTATGCTGGCAGTTGGAGTGACTGGTGTTCTTATTTGCAATAAAGCCCTCTGACTAATCGGCTTCTATAGAGAGTTAACGCAGAACGACAAATTTAAATGTAGAGTTGATAAAGTACAACCGCAGGAGACTTTCTGCGGTTTTACTCAAATTTACATAGGCTTAAGTGAAGTGTGCAAATGCCTCACTCCTGATTCCTGGACAAACGCTTCGCCGTGCGAGAGAGCTGGACTTCTTCCCGCAAGAGCTGGCACTTCACACACATAAGGATGCTGTAGCATTTCTATTAGCTGAGTGTGATTTCAGGAAAAAAATTGAGAGAATGAGGAAGCACAAGAACGATAAATGTATTACTAATATAAAGTAACTATCACAAAATCATTACATAAACATTGCTAAAATAAGAAGCTCAATTATTCTCTAGAACTATTAGGTCTTAGTTTATATGCCATGCCAAATGAACCGTCTTTCTATTTTTGTAGACGGGAACAATATGTTCTATGCTCAACAAAAAAATGGCTGGTTCTTTGACCCTAGGAGGGTCTTAGACTACTTTAAAGGTGAGCCAAATACAATGCTGGTGAACGCTTTTTGGTATACCGGATTAAAAGATCCACAAGATCAACGGGGCTTTCGAGATGCGTTAATTAGTCTTGGTTATACAGTCCGGACAAAAATTCTTAAAGAATATTACGATGATAATTCGGGTCGTTATTCTCAAAAAGCTAATTTAGATATAGAAATTGTTGTTGATATGTTTAATACGGTAGAACAGTACGATAAAGTGATTCTTTTTAGTGGTGATGGTGACTTTGAACGTGCAATTGAATTACTTCGGTCAAAAAATACGCATATAACAGTAGTATCAACAGAAGGAATGATTGCAAGAGAACTCAGAAACGCAACTGATCGTTACATAGATTTAAACGATGTACGAAACCATATTGAGAAACTCGATTATTAATTATAATTGAACAAAAAATATCCAGTATCTTTTATAGATTTTAGGAAGACCAGTCTCTAATGTCAGTAAATCGAGCTATGAACCAGCAACCACAACCAGACCGCATCATTATTTTTGACACCACACTCCGAGATGGCGAACAGTGCCCCGGAGCAACCCTAAATGTAGATGAAAAGCTCGCTATTGCTCGACAACTGGCTCGTCTGGGGGTAGATGTTATTGAGGCAGGCTTTGCTTTTGCTAGTCCCGGAGATTTTGAGGCAGTTCAGAAGATTGCCAAGACAGTGGGGACAGAAGATGGTCCTATCGTCTGTAGCTTGGCAAGAGCGATTAAAGCGGATATTGAAGCGGCGGCGGAAGCGCTAAAACCAGCGCGTCACGCTCGGATTCATACGTTTATCTCGACATCCGACATTCACCTAGAGTATCAGCTCAAGAAATGTAGGGCAGAGGTGTTGGCGATCGCAGAAGAAATGGTCGCCTATGCCAAATCCTTTATGGACGATGTGGAATTTTCAACGATGGATGCCACACGTACCGATCCAGAGTACCTCTACCAAGTGCTAGAACGTGCGATCGCGGCTGGGGCAACAACGATTAATATCCCCGATACCGTTGGTTACAGTATGCCCAGTGAGTTTGGGGAACTGATTCGGGGGATTAAAGAAAATGTGCCGAATATTGACCAAGCGGTTATTTCAGTCCACGGTCACAATGACCTGGGTGTCGGGGTAGCCAACTTCCTGGAAGCCGTCAAGAATGGAGCACGGCAGCTAGAATGCACGATTAACGGTATTGGTGAACGCGCAGGAAATGCCTCGTTAGAAGAATTGGTGATGGCACTGCACGTTCGGCGGCAATATTACAATCCGTTCTTAGGGCGTCCAGCAGACTCTGAAGAACCCCTGACCAATATCGATACTCGCCAAATTTACAAAACCTCTCGTTTGGTGTCCAACCTCACTGGGATGCTGGTGCAGCCAAATAAGGCAATTGTTGGCGCAAATGCCTTTGCACACGAATCGGGAATCCACCAGGATGGCATCCTTAAGAACAAGCTCACGTATGAAATTATGGATGCCCAGTCGATTGGCTTAAATGACAATCAGATTGTCTTGGGCAAACACTCCGGGCGCAATGCCTTCCGCACTCGCCTGAAGGAATTGGGATTTGATTTATCAGAAACTGATTTGAATAAGGCATTTCTCCGGTTTAAAGACCTGGCAGATAAGAAAAAAGAAATGTCTGACTGGGATTTGGAAGCAATTGTTAATGATGAAATTCAGCAAGCGCCGGAACTATTCCGTCTGGAGTTGGTTCAGGTGTCTTGTGGCGATCGCGCTCGTCCTACGGCAACCGTAACCCTGAGAACACCAACTGGGGAAGAACTTACGGATGCCGCGATTGGGACAGGTCCCGTTGATGCCGTCTACAAGGCGATGAACCGGGTTGTGAACGTGCCGAACCAACTGATTGAGTTTTCCGTTCAGTCAGTCACGGCAGGCATTGATGCGATCGGGGAAGTGACCATCCGGTTGCGGCATAGCGATCGCGTCTATTCGGGTCATGCGGCGAATACCGACATTATTGTCGCCTCCGCTCAAGCCTATGTAAATGCCCTCAACCGACTCTATGCGTCGTTGCAGAGTGAAAAGAATCCATCTGTTTCACCCGATGAACAGATCACAACAGTTGCCCCTGTAGCAATTCAAGGTTCCAGAGAACAAGCCTAGACACTATGCCTCTTCCCCGAATGTGGGTAGAAGTTCGCCAGAAATTCCTAGTTAATGCTTGTCTTCTAGGGTTTCTGGCGCTGATTACGGTAGCGATCACAGCACTGTATGTATCCAGTGAGCGTAACTTCCATTGGTGGATCGACTGGCATTCCTCAGCGATTAGGGTAACCACCGCTTTTCGAGAATCCCCGTGGGAGGGGTTACAGCTAGTTAAAAACTCTCTTGTCCAAGACCGAAATTGGATTTACACCCTACCGTTGGTGCCATTCCTCTTGACGTTTGGGACTTCGCGCTTGGTTTACGAACTGGCGCTTGCCTTGGTTTATCTCTTGCCATTTGCGATCGCAATGGGAGGGATTTGTTCTAAGCTGGTTCGGGTTCATCAGCAAACGGTTTTTTGGGCAACTGCCCTACTAACCTTACTCATCCCAGTTAGCTGGATACCTACGTTCATGGGTATCCCTGACACGGGTGGTGCTTTCCTGATTGCCCTTGCCTCGCTGGTTTACTTACAGGATGTCAAACTCCGGCGATGGTGGCAAATTCCTCTAGTTGGATTGTTGCTTGGCTTAGCGGTTCTGTTGCGCCGTCATTTTGTCTATGGTTGTATTGCTTTCCTGGGGGCAATTACTGTACAAGCCTTGCTGAGTTTCTCGGTTGAGGTGCGAAAAAAACCACAACTAGCTTGGCGGAATTTAATCGAGTACGGCGTGCGGATTGGTTTAATCAGTGCCCTAGCAGTCAGCACAGTGATGGCTGTAGCTTGGCAATTTACCTATCGGGCAAGGATGATCGACTATGGAACGTTGTACAAGTCGTGGAATCTGCCTTTCGGTGAGATTACTAGCTTATACGCCTCCTATTATGGGTGGGGAACCTGGCTACTCGTTGCGATCGGATTGTCGGCAAGTATTCTTACCCGTGCTGTCGCTTTACCAACTATCAGCTTTCTGGCACTGTCGGGTGTCTTCTCCTTGATTGCATGGCTGGTTGTACTGCGTTATGCGAATGTCTTTTATTCCGTGCATATTACGCCCTTAGTCATCGTCGGATTATTCGCTTTGATTTGGACAACCTGGATTAGCGTCAAGGGCAAACTTCGCACGCTCATTTTGGGCATAGCCGGCTGCTATTTAGTCAGCAATCTCGTGATTAGCTTAGCCCCAGTCGGCAATCTAAGCCACTTCTTGCATCCCTTGTTTGCCCTCAACATGCCACCGCTAGTGCGTACAGACTACGATGAAGTCGTCCGACTGGTGAAGTACCTACGCCAACTAGCTCCCAAAAAAGAGCCTATCTTCGTGGTGGGCAATCAACGCCTTCAGCTTGATTCTAGTTTGGTGAGAGGCGTTGAGATCTTACTCTATGGGCACGAGGGTAGAATTCTGCGCCTTCTACCTGTACCGAAGGTAGACTCTCGCGATACCTATCCATTAGAAAGCTTACTAAAGGCTCAGTATGTGGTTGTCCCCAATTCGTTGCCTAGCTATCCAAGTGGAGGGGTACTGCAAGACACGAATAAATTTCCGGTTGTTGGGGAATGGCTAACGGATAAAGAACTGGATGTCGTTACGGTGGTGTTTGATGCATTTACTCAAAATCAGGAAATTGCCCAAGACTTCAGGCGTTTGCCTGTGCAGTTCACTTTAGAACGGGGTACTGTGGTGAGTATTTACCAGCGAATTCGTCCAACCTCTCTGGACACTGCTGTTCGCACACTTAATACTATTGTGCAGCGTACTGGGGAACGACCAGGAGGACAAGTGGACTGGCTGGTTGTGAACCCATACTCGAACTACTCTGTGGTCAAGAAAAATCTCAATAACACTTATAAACTAGTATCGCGTCCGAGCGATCGCCTTTTGAAAGCGGATTCCAAGGAACTAGGACAATCGCAACGCGATCGCACACAGGGAAAAGAAACATCTTTTCTTTACCTTGGTTCACTGCCAGAAAAGGCTAAAGTAACTGGTGCAATTATTTCCTTAAGCGAACCCTGTGTTAGTTCATCTCTACGATTATCTACGTTGAATAAAGACGGTGAAATTTTCAGCAGCTTAGAAGCAAAATATGTTCCTAATGATTCGCGTAGATTTGCGTTATCAATTAGTGGCAAAAATTCGACCTATCTCTTGTTAGATATCTTGAGCTACGATAGAAATAATTTTAGTAATTTTTGTAAAATGGAAATTAATTCCGTAACGGTATCCAATCAAAAGCAATGACAAATAGCTTTTTCCTAAACTTATAAAAATAAGCTATTTTAGCTGCAATTGAAGATTAAACTCTACACTATTGTTGGTAACGATGTAGGCAGAAAAAATGTTAGATGAAACCCTTAAGCGAGAGCGACAATTTCATGATGCTTGGGCTGCTGCTATTGATGTAGATGGGATAAAAGTAGCCGATTATTTTGAAGCTTGCACGGCTCCAGAGAATAGATTTATTTTACGACAAATGGGAGATATTCGAGGCAAACTGCTTTTAGATTTGGGGTGTGGTGCTGGGGAAAATAGTGTCTATTTTGCTAAACAAGGAGCGAGGTGTGTAGCGACGGATTATTCACCGGGAATGGTAGAAGTAGCGCTTCAGCTAGCTGCTGCTAATGGGGTTGAGATTGAAGGACGTACCGCTAATGCAATGGCGTTGGATTTCCCTGACAACACGTTTGATTTAGTCTATGCCTCAAACTTACTACACCATATTCCTGATCCCAAAATCGCTTTAAAGGAAATGCATCGAGTTCTAAAACCTGGTGGGAAAGCCTGTTTTTGGGACCCGCTCAAGCATAATCCCGTGATTAATGTCTATCGGCGTATGGCAACTGAGGTGCGAACAGAGGATGAGATGCCACTGGATATTAATATAGTAAATTACATTCAATCTCTGTTTTCCGAGACGGCTTACGACACTTTTTGGATAGCAACTCTTTGGATTTTCTTGCGTTTCTATCTCATTGAAAAGGTTGACCCCAATCAGGAGCGCTACTGGAAGAAAATTATTATTGAGCAGGAAAGATTAGCGCCAATGTATCTCCGATTAGAGAAGTTTGATAGTCTTGTGAAAAAGATTCCATTGATGAAGCGCTTTGCCTGGAACATCGCTGTAGTTGCTCAGAAGTAATTTGAAACCTTTCGTTATAAAACTCAGCCTGTAGAAGCGGTTCCTTTGAGAAATTAGGCAGCATATGATGCTTCTTCATAATCCAGGAATTTTTGCTGGACGTAGAAAAAATGTGTTGCCTTATTAGGGAAAAACTTTCTCACGTTTACAGCCAACCTGCGGAATGTGAGGTTAGAATCGGTAGCGTCATTCTCGTTTGTCTCGATAGGGAGATTATATGGCTAAAGACTTAGGAGATCAAAGTCTTCTCAGTAACAAGTTTGGAACAATATCAAACAAAGAGGTTATATTCCTGAGCAAGAAAGGTTTATTTGGTAGTAAAACTGTAGAAGAAATTCCAATCCATCAGATTGCTGCTGTTCGGTTTTATAAGCAAAAATCTTTTGTTGTAGCGATTCTAGGCGCTCTAGGAATATTGACAGCATTTGTAATTGCTACTCTTTTCTCAGGAAGCTTAATTTTAAAAATAATTGGACTTGTAGTTTTAGCGCTAGGAATTTGGATTGCTTATATTGGCATTGGGGGAATTCCCACAGTATTGATAACTACAGGCGAAGGAAAAACAACTCAATCTAATGGTTGGCCTAACGATAGAAATGAAGCTAAAGCATTTGCCCTAGTACTGCGCGAACAACTTAAGTAAAAAGAGTTAGCTATTCTTCAAGAGACTAAATATTTGGTTTATTGGGCGAGTTGAGGTAGAACGCGATCGCCTTGGTAGAGACTGCCTATGATACTGTCTTACAAAATATCTATTCAATTCAACTTTTATAAGTATTTGGTTAGAAATTTTCATATCAGTTTCTGGTAGGAACGTTACGATATTCTGTTAATTTATCAGTGTATTTCCGGATTTAAAACTACTTAAAAGGATTTATCCTTGAGCTTGAATCTTATACTAGACGAAACTATGATTATAGATGCTGTTTGGGTAGCCGAAAAGGTTGTGGAAGGGATTATCTCTTGGCATATAAAAGACCATAATCCACCTCGTCTCTCCGGAAATATGCTTTCTCTATTTCAGAAATTTAAGACTTCCTATGACTCTAAAGATATAACCAAACTGAGCAGTGTAATTTCAGACTCCTACTCAGGTTCTTTGTATAGAGCCAAAAACAAGCTTTCTTTTATTCAGTTACTTAAGCAAACATTACACGCGCTTCCAACGTTTGCATATCCTAGCCTAATTATTAATATCTACCAAATTACTGAAGATAGTGACAAAGCATTTGCTGCCATTATGGACTTTAAAAGTAATGTCAAGATTGCTTTCGTACCTATTGCCTCTATTGATTCAGGTCAAGTTTATGTTGAGGTTCGTCCTGAAGGTGAATATCGTATGTCGAGAATTAGGCGCATCGACACTATAAAAGACTAGAAATTTCCTCAATAAACTCCATATGCTTAATTGCTCAGTAGTAGGATGCGTCACGACACATCCTACTACTAGAGGTGGCTGTGATTATTGTGAGCACTAATAATTGATTGTCCACTGAATAACTGAGTGATTGCTACTTTTACCGCGTTTAAATTGAGTTATCTAATTAGTGATCAAAACAGGTGTTAGGAGAAAAGCCCTAGCTTGATTTTGGAATGACCCATAGCCGACAATCTGCCCTCTGTTATTAATATCCTTGGCATACCATAATACCCAGCCAGAGTTGTTAGGCAGTAGGTTATTGAGGTCGAACATCTTACCGTTGTTCCACAAAAAGGCATGACTATCTCCACTGCTAGTTTCAGAAGAGCCAACCACCTTCCCCACTTTATTCATGCCATAGGCATGACTTTCGTTGCCGCCAAGGGTACCCAAATCAGTCATCGTGCCATTGTTCCACAAAAAGGCGTGAAAATAACCATTACTGGTTTCCGAAAAGCCAATGACCCTTCCTGCTTGGTTGATACCAGAGGCGCTGCTTCTGCTACCGCCAAGATTACCTAGATTAATCATCGTGCCGTTATCCCACAGAAAGGCGCGTGACGAAACATCATCGCTAAATGAAGTGCCAACTACCTGTCCCGCATAGTTGATGTCTTCAGCGCTACTGTTGCTGTCGCTGCCAAGGGTACCCAGAACTGTTGTTGTGCCATTGTTCCACATAAAAGCCTGCCCTGAGCTGCCGACTACTTGCCCCTTGTTGTTGATGCCAGAGGCAAAGCTGTATTGGCTGTCGAGGTTATCAAAGGCAATCATTGTGCCGCTATCCCATAGAAAGGCGTGCCTAGCACCGCCATATGGATCATCAATGGTATCTGACTGACCAACCACCTGCCCCTTGTTGTTGATGCTAGAGGCGCTGCTAGATATCCCACCGAGAGTACCTAAGTCAGTCATCGTACCGTTGTTCCACAAAAAGGCGTGCCGCACAAAATTGGGCTGATTGTTAGTTGCATCACCAACTACTTGACCTGCATCGTTGAGACCCTTAGCTTCGCTGAAGTTACCACCAAGGGTACCTAGGTCAGTAATGGAATAATAGAAACTGACGGATGCATTAGTTGCAGTAAAGATGGAGATTGCCAAAGCAATAGCTAATGCCCCAACCAAACCTTTTAAAAAATTTCTAGCTAAACGGCTATGCATAAAATATACTCCTTTGAATTATGATTTTGCGGCTATAAATAACTCTCATATAGAAGTCTAAAATTTATGCCTAAAGTTATATAACTTTATATCAATATTTTTGAGCTAGTCATAAACTTGGACTTGCTAATTCTGTAGCTCAACTAACCAGCAGAAGCATCAATTTCAGTAGGCGACCACAGCTACTAGCAATTTACTACTAGAGATTACTGCGTAAGTCCTGAGGTGTTCTCGTAGTTTCTAGTCTACAGGTAGTAAAGTCAGCGATCGCTTTTTACTCCATTCACTTTTTAGTTTATGTATGAAGCTGCTGAATAATGTTGTTTTGCCCAGTGTAAGAGTTTCTACCATGAACCTTGATCGTTCAAAATCCGTATATTTTCGGAAGTATAACTATTGATCTTTCTGTAATATTCCTGGATACAGAAAAATCAAGCGGAGGGCAAAGCAGTTGGATATCAATACTAGAGTCAAGTTCTATCAGTTATCACCCAAATACTTCGCCCCTACAGATAACACGTCTGAAACAACATCCTGGAACGACGTTCGTGCAGCCTTCCAAAAAACCTGGGGATATGATAATTTTCGACCACCGCAAGGTGAGATTATTCAGTGTCTGCTAGAAAAGCGAGATGCGCTGATTGTGATGCCTACGGGTGGTGGAAAGTCGATTTGTTTTCAACTCCCAGCGCTATTACAGACAGGATTAACGTTGGTAGTCTCACCTCTAGTAGCGCTGATGGAAAATCAGGTGCAGGAACTGCGTCAGCTAAAGTTACCTGCTGCTTTGTTGCATAGTGAATTGCCAGCCTGGGAACGCAAGAAGACGCTGCAAGCTTTGGAACGGCAACAACTACGATTACTGTATCTCTCGCCAGAAACTTTATTAAGTCCCAAAGTGTGGGAAAGATTGTGTCAGCCGCAGCTAAAAATTAATGGATTGATATTAGATGAAGCGCATTGCTTAGTTCAGTGGGGTGATACCTTTCGACCCGCTTATCGACGTTTGGGTACAATACGACCAACTTTACTGAAGCATAAGCCAAAAGGGACAAAAATCAGCATTGCCGCTTTCACAGCCACAGCCGATCCCCGCGCCCAAGAAATCATCCGAAACGTCTTGCAACTGCAACAGCCAGAGGTCTTTTTACTCAGTCCCTATCGACAAAATCTCAACCTTAAAGTTCAAACTGTCTGGACTCCTAGAGGACGCCGCCAGCAGCTATTGCAGTTTATCCAAGCAAGACCCAAACAAGTAGGATTAGTTTACGTGCGATCGCGTCGAGATAGTGAAGAATTAGCGGCTTGGTTAGCACAAGTAGGTTACGCAACAGCCGCTTACCATGCGGGGTTAAGTGCAGAGGAACGTCGAGAGATTGAAGCGAGTTGGCTGAGTGGGAAAAGTCAGTTTGTTGTCTGTACGTCTGCCTTCGGCATGGGTATCAACAAGCCAAATGTGCGTTGGATTTTGCATTTTCAGTCCCCACAACTTTTATCAGAGTACATTCAGGAAGTTGGCAGAGGGGGACGGGATGGTAAGCCATCTGATGCTTTGACATTAATGTGTGAGCCAACGGGGTTGTTGTATCCAGATGATAAGCAGCAACGAGAGTTTTTTGAGAAGAAGTTGCGATCGCACTATCAAAATGCCCAGCAGTTGGTGAAGAAATTGCCACCTCAAGGGGAAGTCGCAACAGTAGCAAGACAGTATCGCGAGGGTGCAGTTGCTCTGGCTCTCCTGCACAGTGCTGGTCAGCTAAAATGGCAAGACCCATTTCATTACTATAAGCATCCATCTGAAAAATCTCAAACGCTTGCCCAGTTGAGTGCTACCCAACAGCAAGTACTCAAGCAGATGACTCAATATCTGAATACTCGCGAGTGTCGTTGGCAATTTTTGTTAAAAGCTTTTGGCTTCACTCAGGAAGCAATTGGATTTAAGTGCGGAAACTGTGACAACTGCTTGAGGCGATAATTGTTACTCATGATTGACTAAAACTGGAGAGGAGCCAACGAGTAATTGCTCCATCATCCTCTGTTTGCGATCGCGTCAGTGCTGTTTCCACTAATGAAATTGCTAAGCCTGGTAAAACGTGGGACTGTTGAATTGCATAGCTTTTCCCTTGAGTAATGGTAAAGGCAGTGATTTGAAGAGCATTGCATCCACTACCCAATATTCCTGAACACCTAAGTTTTGGTAGAGAATTCGCTTCCGTTCTAAATCATCACTAAGAGAAGATGCACCAATCTCGATCACCAAAGTTGGTGGGACTAACTGATTGAGATCGACAGGGGAATTACTCCGGGGTGGAAATTGCAAGGAAGAACCGATATAGAAAGCAATGTCGGGTTGACACTCCCGGATACCTGTTTTTTTGAAACTACAGTTCGTAAACTCAATAATTCTGATGTTTTTGAGGGCGGCGAATAGAACAATTGCTGTGGAGACAATCGAGTTATCCCGACTGTGCGCTGTTCCCAGTGCTGCCATTTCAATCCTCATTTCGCCTTGTTCGTAGTAGAATCTACCACTGACAAGGGTTGGGTCATCAGCAAATGTCAAAAATTCTTCCCAAGTAGCTTTGATCCAAGTATCAGTAGCGATGGTTTGCAAGATGGGGACGGGGTTAACCATATAGCATTACCCTTTGGCACTCGATTACTGCTTACATTATGGGGGTTGGCGGCGGGGACGAAAGAGCCTTATACCATTAAGCACATCGCTCTTCTCGACGCTGAAAACTCCTCCCTTGCACTCACAAATAAGTCGGCGGGTGGGGTTCCTCCCACACCTAGAAGAGAGGTAGCTTCCCGCCGACTTGGTTATTTGTTGTTGGTTGTTGATAAAAAATACAAACAACTAATAACAAACAACAAACAACCCGAAATCCCATGTCCTTACCTTTTTTTATCCCGATCTTGGCGACGGCGATCGCGCCACTCTGCCGCCGTCAAATAAAGGACACCTCCGCTGACTACAACTAAGAGTCCTGCCGCAGCTACAAACAAAACAGTAACAAAAGAACTTTCCACGATGCCTCTAGAAACCGTTACGTGCCCAAACGACCATTGCAATTGACCAAGTGAACAACACTAGTACCGAAACCCAACCCAACGACAGAATATCCATAGCGATATATAAAGTACGGAATGACTACAAGCCTTATGATAATTCAATCTGAGCGGTCTTTAGCTTAAGGTGAGGATTGTGAACGAGTCTGCTGAGCGAATTGAATCTTTAAAAGCTGGCACTGTGTCAGCGTTGTCCCTGGCGCTGGTTGAGAGCGTCATCGCAGTAGGCAATAGTCTAGTGCTGGCAGAGTTTGAGAGATTTACTGCCTTACACATGACAACCGCTGTAGATTGGCTAGGAAGAATAGCGATCGCGTTTATTAGTGGTTTCCTCTTTGGCATCACCTACCGCTATGTGATTCGAGATGATGAAAACTCACACCTCAAAGATGGAGCTGTGCTAGCATTCGGCTTAGTACGAGGGCTTGCCCCCGTAGAAGTGGAACAGAATTTGCTTGACACTTTTTGGTTATTGGGTGTGTTGAGTCTTGAGAGTATTGTATGCTTCCTTGTCGCCCGCTTTACCCTGGATTGGGCATTCCACCGCCATTGGATTAAACCCCTCAAGTCAAGCTAAGTTCTTCAAACGAGGTTTGACCATACATCATCTGCCGATCAACCGCAGAGAGAATTTTATTATTTGCCGCATCAGAAACGAGACACTGACAAACTAACTGGGCAACATCAGCGCGGTGAATTGTTCCAGCAACTTTGTAGTCTTCTGTAACTACACCATTTCCTGTGGCTGGTTCTGACTTTAAGCCACCTGGTCGAATTACGGTATAAGTGAGTCCACTCTCAATCAAGTGCTTCTCTGCCTTTTCCTTCTCGATCAAGACAGGCTTTAGTGTTTCCAGGGCTTGCGGTGGTATAGCAACGACACTTTCTCCACTACCAATCGAAGAAACAAGGATAAACTTTTGCACTCCTGCCTTCACAGCCGCATCAATGAGATTCTTATTACCCAGATAGTCAGCGCGATCGCCTTCTTTCGGTAAACCACCGATTGTGCTAATAACTGCATGGATCGGTTCTCCTAACATCACCTGTTCGACTGCTGCCACATCCAAAGCATCTCCCATCACCACCGTAATTCCCATCGCTTCTAATTCCGCACGAGACGCTTCTGAACGCAGCAGGGCTTTTACCTTCTGGTTTTGTTCTACCAAGCATTTAGCGATTTCTCGACCAACGCCCCGACTTGCCCCAGCGAGAAAAATATAGGATGTATCTGTCATATAGCCGTTCCTGGAATTCTTACTTTTATCTCTTTATCAGCATAGGGAATTGCGTGCAATAACTTCTCCCTATCTCAAATCCCGCTTCTTCCAGGCAGGAACTTCCAGGTAACTTTTCAACAAGGCTTTTTAGACAGTACCGACTAAGTTTTTAACTTTTCTACCAGTAAGGAAATAAGTCACCATTTCTCCCTTACCCTTAACCTGGATGACACCACGCTCCTCAAATACATAATCATTTCGTAAGTACTCGTAGGTTGATTCTGTGACTTGAATACACCCGGCAACACCATGGGATTCCATCCGGCTAGCTGTATTCACGGCATCACCCCACAAGTCGTAGATGAATTTTTTAGTACCTATAACTCCGGCAACTACAGGACCAGAGTTAATTCCAATGCGGATATTGAGTGTAGTGCCATGCCGATCATTAAACTGGGAAACTGCCCGTTGCATATCGATCGCCATTTGGGCGATCGCTTTTGCATGGTCACTGCGGGCTATAGGAATACCACCCACCACCATATAAGCGTCCCCAATCGTCTTAATTTTCTCCAATTGGTGTTGCTCACTAAGCTGGTCAAATCCCGTGAAAATCTCGTTGAGCAACCTAACGAGTTCTCTTGGTGATATCTTTTCCGACAACTGGGTAAAGTTAACGATATCCGCAAAAAGAATCGTCACCTCAGTAAAGCCCTCGGCAATATGCCGTTGTCCCTCTTTTAGCTGATTAGCAATAGGTTTGGGCAAAATATTGAGCAATAAACTCTCAGACTTTTCCTGTTCTTTGACAAGTTCTTCATTTGCCTCTTGGAGTTGGGCAGTGCGTTCAATCACACGTCGCTCCAACTCTTTAGATGTTTGCCGCAATCTACCGATAACTAGGGTGATTCCTACAACACCCAACATAGAGAGCATCGCTAACATAGCGAAGGTTCCCCGGAGACCCTCTTTTGTTTTGTCCATGAAGCTGTCGAGGGGAGTAGTAATCTCTAGAATTCCTCGCACGTCCCCGACTTTCCAATCCTTTTTGGGGCTATCAGAAAGAGTATTATGACAATTGACACAACTGGGTGTGAGGATATCTGCCTGTGCATATCGCAATGCTGTACGACCCTGAAATTTCTCAATCCGAAAAAATGGCTCCTTGGGATTTTGCCTTAAGGTTTGGAGTGCTTCTCGCTCAAACGTGTCTCTAGGTCCACCGTCATTGCGCCGCTTGGGAAAGGGATACTCACTATACAGCCGAACTGACATGCCAGGGTTTTGTTCACTAAGCCGATTACCGAGTTCTATTAAGTAGGTCGCTGGTACGGGAATCGCTTTGTCTTGGGTCGTGTAGTTGTGGGTGATGATAATCCCGTGACCTTCTCCGATCCGATCAACGGCATCGGAACTGTAGAGTGTACGTGCCTCATTGAGCGCTTGGGCATATAGGGTAGCGTTCTGAAGTGCCTGGGTCTCAATCAGCTTTGATGAGAGATGAGACATATTCCACAAAGCTGCTGACACTCCAGAGCATAGTAACAGCGTCAGAACGATGACTGTCCGCTTGTAGAGCAGACTGGTAAACATTGTCAAGGCTTGAGAGACCAACTGGCGCATGACATCCCCACAAAGACAGAGCCTTATAGTTTCATACTTCAACGGCTCAACAGAATGTCCGTAAAACTACGGATAATTGTAATAAGTAGATCAGATTTCTAGCCGTGCAACCCTGTGATTTTGAGCCAATCAACTTCCCTAGATTATCAATCGTAGTTGTTATCCCTTGCGATCGCATTCACCTGATTAGGTGACCTCACAGCATGAAAGAGGAAGTAAAAAACGCCAGTTGATCTAAAAAGACAAGGAAAACCGCTCCCACCCAGTTCCTTGATAGTCAAACTCAAACAGTTCCGGGTGCAGAATCTCTGCCAAGATTTCCAAAGAATCGACTAGTCGTGGTCCCGGTCGATTGAAGTAGGAATTACCATCGGTAAGATAAACCTTACTGTTTTTGACAGCTTGCAAGTTTTGCCACTGTGGATGCTGTGCCATCTGTTGGGTTTCCTGGCGAGTCCGATTTAAATCAAAACCACAGGGCATAACAATTATTACCTCTGGGTCAGCTTCTACGAGAGTCTCCCATTGTAGGTAAGGGGAATGTTTGCCCTCAACACCAAATACAGGCTGACCACCTGCCAGTTTTATGAGTTCTGGAATCCAGTTACCAGTTGCCATGAGAGGGTCAGTCCACTCAATGCCAGCAACCTTGGGACGGGAATTCTCAGGCAGTCCTTGAGTCTTTTGTCTACAAGCTTTAATGCGAGATTCTAAGCCTGTTAAGACAGCCTGCGATTCCACTCCTAACGCAGCAGCCACTCGTTCAATGTCTGCCCAAACATCGCCTAGCACGTTAGGTTGCAAGGAAATCACCTTGGGTTGACTTTTTGTGAATTGAGCAACAGCTTTCTCAACGTCAGCGAAGTTGACAGCACAAACATCACACTGGTCTTGGGTAACAATGTGGGTTGGTTGTAGCTGTTCTAGGACATCCGTTTTGATGTTGTAGATGCTTAGGGCTTTTCGGGCCAATTCAACGACATCCGCATCAATTTGGGCACTGGGTTTTTCTGAATCTAGTCGTGCTTCTGTGCAAATGGGTCGATTTTGAATGTCTGCCGGGTAATCACATTCATGCGATCGCCCAACAATCGCATCAACTAACCCTAACGCTGCCACAATTTCTGTCGCACTGGGCAGCAAAGAAACAATTCTCAAGTCTGAAGTAGTCATTAGGCAGTGAACAAATCAGCTAGGTACAATTTTCCGAAGATTTGATTAGTTAGTCATCACTCCTTGGTCACTAGTCAAAGACTTGCCATGCGCTTTGCACACAAAAACAAGGATACACATAGCCTGCGTCACATCGTTTACTAAGTAGTATTATTGAAAATGGTATTAAGTCTTTGAAGTGCCCACCTTCAAGGTGTAAGATTATAGTTTTGGGTAAAGACCTAGTTAGGACAAGAAAGAGGAAGTTATATGTCGCGATATCGAGGCCCGCGTCTGCGGGTTGTGCGCCGTCTGGGCGATTTGCCAGGGTTGACTCGTAAGACACCCCGTCGAGCATACCCACCGGGTCAGCATGGACAGGCTCGCAAGAAGCGGTCAGAATATGCGATTCGACTGGAAGAAAAGCAGAAACTCCGCTTCAACTATGGAATTACGGAAAAGCAGTTGCTCCGTTATGTCCGTAAAGCACGTCGCGCGACGGGTTCAACGGGTCAATCCTTGCTGCAAATGTTAGAAATGCGGTTGGATAACACAGTGTTCCGCTTAGGAATGGCTGGCACAATCCCAGCGGCACGTCAGTTAGTGAACCACGGTCATGTGATGGTTAATGGTCGGGTGGTCAATATTGCTAGTTACCAGTGTCGTCCCGGTGACGTGATTAGTGTAAATCAACGCGATCGCTCTAAGCGTCTGGTAGAACAAAACTTGCAATTCCCAGGATTGGCAAACCTTCCTAGCCATTTAGAGTTTGACAAGGGCAACCTGACTGGCAAGGTCAATGGTGTTGTCGAACGTGAGTGGGTGGCGCTACAAATTAACGAATTACTCGTGGTTGAGTTCTATTCACGGAAAGCCTAGGCTAGTTGTTAGTTGTTAGTTGTTAGTTGTTAGTTGTTAGTAGGGAAATATGCCCGAAAGGCTTTCTGAGACAAGGTTTTAGCAACGAGCTATTATCTATCTAACAACTAAAAACTAAACACTAACAACAACTTGGCTATCCACCAATTTGAGACATAGTACGGGTATAGGTGCCAGTAGTCCCAGAGTCTCGTTGTTTGAAGTTAATCTCTGGTTTAATCATCAGCAATTGACTGACTTGCTCTCTTAAGTGAGCGGTTTGAACCCCTTGACGCAGGGCGGTTTTTAAGTCAATTTGTCCAGTTTCATTGAGCAAACAAGGGCGTAACCAGCCGTCGGCAGATAAGCGCATTCGGTTGCAGCGATCGCAAAAACATTCCGACATCTGACTAATAAATCCTAGAGTTCCCAAAGCACCGGGAATTTGGAATACGTCAGCCGGGCCATTACCCCGGACGCGGGATTCTATTAAGCCAAAAACATCCCGAATGCGCTGCCGCAACTCTTCGGAGGGCACCCAAGCCCGCTCACCAAAGAGTTGCGAATTACCAATTGGCATAAACTCGATAAACCGGACGTGCCAGTGGCGGTTAAGGGTTAAAGCAGCTAAATCTAGTACTTCCTGGTCATTTACCCCTGGAATCACGACGACATTTAGCTTCAAAGGGTCGAACCCAACGTGATACGCGGCTTGAATGCCTTCCCAAGTCTGCTGCCAGCGCGAACGTCCGCGATTGCCGATAATTTTGTCAAATGTTTCCGCAACAAGAGAATCAAGGCTAATGTTGATGCGTCGCAAACCCGCGTCGTAGAGGTCTTGTGCCATATCAGCAAGTAAGAACGCATTCGTCGTCATCGCGAGGTCTTGAGTTTCGGGAAGAAAAGCGATCGCTCTTACTAAATCCACAACACCTGGACGCAATAAGGGTTCACCACCCGTAAGACGAAACTTCCTAAAGCCTACAGGAATAAAGACTTCCTGGAGCAACGTTAGTAGCTCTTCATTACTCAGCAATTCCTGCCGCAGAATATAGTCAAGCTCTACTCCTTCAGGCATACAGTACTGACAGCGAAAGTTGCAGCGGTCAATTAGGCTAATGCGGAGATAATCTACGGTGTTCATGCTGCCTTTGGTTATGGGGTAAGAGTGTCAAGGGAACAAAGCCTTGATACTTACTCTCCTTAATTCCTACTCCTTATTCTGAACGATTTACCTAGTTTTGCTGTTTGAATAGGCACAGGTTGAGGTTTGATAGCGAGGCTAGCATCGTTCTTACCCAAGAGCGATAGCGATGTCTTAAATCCTTGCTTCGTTTCACGCCAAAGCTTTGTCAGGGATTGACTACGTTGCTCTTGTACAAACACCAAAGGTAATAAGGCAACAAGTCTTAAAACCGCTGAAAGCGCAAATAATCCAGGTAAGCCACCTGTACTCGTTGACTGAGCGAGAAACCCTCCTGCTGCCGTTCCCATCGCTCCCGTAACACCAGTAATCGCTGCTGCGATCGCGAAATAAGCGGCTTGACTTCGTGCAGGTGCAACACTCATCTGCATATTACCGTTGCACAAGTCAACTGCTGCCCATGTCCCACCGCTAAACAGATGCACCAAAGGCAGCCATAGCCAAAGGGACGCTGAGTTCGCTCCTGTTCCTAACCAGAACAAAGGCGTGACGGCGGCAAGAATTCCAATCAAGATTAGAATCGGGCGATTACCAATCCGGTCTGCTAACTTACCCCACACCACCAACATCAGCAGATTTGCTCCTGCCGTTAAGCTGCCATAAAGCGTGACCAAACTGACATCTAGATGCAGATTGTCCAGCATATAGAGGTTAAAAAACGGGGCACTGAGGTTTACGGCAAACATCCATAGGCTGAGGTACAGGAGGAAGGTCAAAAAGTTACCGTCCTTAAACCACTTAGATGCTGGTTCAGTTGACTTACGTTCAGTCAAGCTTTTGAGTTGTGGCAGTGGTGCTTGCGGATTCACATCGACGATGAAGAACTGAAAGGCTAAACTAATCAACCCTGCCAAAACAGCCAAAAATAAAACAATGCTGTAGCCTTGGAGTGTTCCACCTCTCCAAACTGAGATTCCTAGTCCCATCACTGGAACACAAACGAGACTCATCAAAGTAGCAGCACTATTACGAATACCAAAATATCGTCCGCGCAACTGCCGGGGAACCAATGATGCCATCCAGCTAAACCAAGAAGCACTGCCTAAGGCACTGAGGATACTCGTTACCAAGACAATGAGGAGTGTCGCAAGGACAAGGTGGTGGTGTTCAGTTTGGGAGTCACCGACTTGTGCTACGAAAAGCAATAGAACCAGCCAAAGTAGCCGTGACACTCCAAAAACACATAAACCGTACCAATGGCGACTGGTGGTGCGATCTGCCAGGTAGGCGCCTAGTGGTTGAAGTAAGTTTACTAACATGGGAATTGACGATAGTAAGCCAATTTCCACGCTTGTCGCACCGAGTTCTAACAAAAAGTTAGTCAGTAAAATACCTGTGGTAGCGCTGCTAAAGATAGTGGCAAAGACACTATCTACGGTAGATGCCCGGAGACTGGTGCGAATCGCTTCCTTAGAAATTGATAGAGGCGGGTTGGGAACAACAACCGCCTCTGTTAATGCTGGATTTTCTAAAACTTCTACAACCGGGATAGGTATTGCTTCTTCGAGGATACAATCGACGGCTTTTCTAACCATGCTGAATGACTTTTGTAGCTAGGAGCTGTGGGGGGTGTTGGAACAGTACCCTTGAACAATAGGCAATGAGTGACTAGTCAAGCATCGTTCAACGGAAAGATATACTTCTCAACACTTTGCAACACCTGGGAAATACTTGGCAATAGTGTCGTAAAGATTGTTTGTTGCATTCCTTACACTAGCGATCGCAGACCTCACAAAATCGCTGAGTGTAGCGTGGCGGAAATAGCTATCCAGTTGAAAAAGGTTAAAAAGCTTACTGTACAAACAATATTCATAAAAGCCTTCTGCCTTCTGCCCTTTGCCCTCTGCCTTTTGCTATACCTCTTCGATTGATTCTCGTACCTCTCGATCCTCTAAAACAAACTGCACATTACTTAAGGGTTAATCAACGAGTGTCAGTAAACTCGATTCCTTACTATTAACCCCAACAATGCTTTTTATATTCTGCATAAACTGTAGTTGATTATCTAATCTCTATAAAATGGCTTAGGAGTTCACAGATTAGTAAGATTCAACACAGACATTATTAGTAAATAGCTTGATAACGCGAGAGTTCAGTTGACTATCAACTTGTGATTCAGTCAAGGTTTTGTGTTATCGCAACATATTTTAGAATTGTGTTTTTTCGATAAAGATTCTGTAAAACACCTAGCTTTACCTAATAACGAGAGAATATTCTGGTATCTAGGATACTTCTTGCTAATAAATCGATTACTTCAATAACCAAGTTACTCTTGACCTGCTCCAAGCCTTTCTTTGAGGAGCGAACCTTTATGTCTATTGTCAAATGAATTTAGCAGAACGCTATCTCCTTTCAACTGCATCTCAATGATGAATCAACTTACTTTTCCACCTGATGCCCCTAAGGTTATTGAGTGTAATGCTTCTGATACCTTTCAAGCATGGCTGAGTCAGGTAAATGGTTCACTCGCCATCACGACTTATCAGGCAGGTAAACTGGCTTTAGTCGGTTGGAATGGTCAGCAAGTGACTGTTCTCCTACGGCAATTTCCCAAACCGATGGGTTTAGCTGTGCAGGGACAGCGGCTAGCCTTAGCGACACATCATGAAGTTTTGCTATTTGCTAATGCCCCGTTGCTGGCTGATGAATACCTGGAAAATCAGCCAGGGCGCTATGACACTCTTTACTTACCCCGTGCCACCTACTTTACAGGCGACCTGAACATTCACGACTTGGCTTTTGGTAGGGATAGTTTGTGGCTCGTCAATACACGCTTTTCCTGTCTAGCCTCTCTGAGTAAAGATTACAGCTTCATTCCTCGCTGGCAACCCCGCTTCATCTCTCAACTAGTACCGGAAGACCGCTGCCATTTAAATGGCTTAGCAATGATAGACGGACAACCTAAGTTTGTTACGGCATTAGGGGAAAGTGATGAGGTTGGTGGATGGCGAAACAACAAAGCAACAGGCGGGATTCTCATTGATGTAGATAGTGGAGAGATTGTATTACGAGGTTTGTCAATGCCTCATTCTCCCTGTTGGCACGATCGCTTTTTGTGGATACTCAACTCTGGTGAAGGCGAATTGTGGCGTGTTAATCCTCACTCAGGGCAACACGATGTAGTCTGCGCTTTACCAGGTTTTTTGCGGGGGTTGTGCTGTATTGGGAACTATGCGTTAGTTGGACTCAGCCAAATTCGGGAGCAGCATATTTTCGGTGGTTTACCTGTACAACAACGGTTTGAGCGCCTGCTGTGTGGTGTAGCTGTCGTAGACCTCCGCAGTGGGCAACTGGTAGGAATGCTGGAGTTTACAGCAGGTTGTCAAGAGCTTTATGATGTCGAGTTTTTACCCAGTGTCCTGCGTCCAACCATTCTTAATAACGAAAGACCAGAAATGCGACAAGCCTTTACTGCGCCAGAGTTTTCTTACTGGCTACGCCCAAGTTCGCAAATGACAGGTTAATCAAGAAATCTTTAGAAATCCGACCTTTTTTAAGTTTCGTTTTTCATTTACCTTTACCTCTTAACTCCTATGTCAATTGTTCCTATTGGTTCAGAATTCCGCGTTAACACTCACACTAGCAGTGAGCAACGCACATTCACCGAAACACCGCAGTCCGTAGCAATGGATGCTGATGGGGACTTTGTCGTTACCTGGAGTAGCAATGGTCAGGATGGTTCCGGTTGG
>NZ_JCACKQ010000113.1:32812-248455 GCF_059505465.1 Symplocastrum torsivum
GGAGTCTACGCCCAGCGCTATAACGCGGCAGGACAGGCTCTAGGTAACGAATTCCGAGTTAATACTATTACTAGCAATTCTCAACAGTTTTCGACGGTAGCGATGGATGCCGATGGAGACTTTGTTGTTACCTGGAGTAGCAATGGTCAGGATGGCTCCGGTTGGGGAGTCTACGCCCAGCGCTATAACGCGGCAGGACAGGCTCTAGGTAACGAATTCCAAGTCAACAGCTATACCAGTGGTTCTCAAATCTACTCTAAGGTGGCGATGGATGCAGACGGAGACTTTGTCGTTATCTGGAATAGTGCTGGACAGGATGGCTCTAGCTATGGAGTCTATGCTCAACGCTACAGTGCGGCTGGAGAGGTTTTAGGTGGCGAGTTTAAGGTCAATACCTACACCAGCAGCACTCAACGATTTTCCAGCGTTGCGATGGATGCCGATGGGGATTTTGTGGTGACTTGGACTAGCAGTGGGCAGGATGGTTCCGGTTGGGGAGTCTACGCTCAACGCTACAGTGCAGCCGGAGAGGCTTTAGGTCAGGAGTTCCGAGTCCATACCTTTACCAGTGGTTCTCAACTCTACTCCACAGTGGCGATGGATGCCGATGGAGATTTTGTAATTACCTGGAGTAGTAATGCTCAAGATGGCTCTGGCTATGGTGTATATGCTCAGCGTTACAATGCAGCTGGAGAGGCTTTAGGTGATGAGTTTCAGGTTAATACCTATACCAACAATTCTCAACGGTTCTCCAATGTTGCGATGGACGCTGACGGGGATTTCATTGTTAATTGGACGAGTAATGGTCAGGATGGCTCAAGCTATGGAGTGTACGCTCAACTTTACCGAGAGTTAGAAGCTCCGAGTAGCACTGGCATTAGTAATGTCATTGTGCAGGAAGATGCTCCTAATACGGTGATTGACTTGTTTGCTGCCTTTACCGATGATGACGACACAGATACGAACCTGACCTACACGATCGCCAACAATAGTAATCCCAGTTTATTCGCAGCAACAACCGTTGATGCAGTTACAGGAGAGTTGATACTAGACTATGCAACCAACGCCAACGGTACGGGCAACTTGACTATTCGAGCCACAGACTCGGATGGTTTATTTGTCGAAACAACCTTTGGTGTTACGGTTACTGCCGTCAACGACACTCCCACTGTTGTTAACTCAATTCCAAATCAAAGCGCCGCAGAAGATATCCCTTTCTCTTTTCTACTGCCTGCCAACACCTTCAGTGATGTTGATGCCGGAAGTAGCCTTGCTTACACAGCTACCTTGAGTAACGGGAATGCCTTACCGAGTTGGTTGACTTTTAATGCTGCTACTCGCACTTTTAGTGGTACCCCTCTCAACGGGATGGTCGGTTCCTTAGACATCAGAGTCACAGCAACAGACGAGGTAGGGGCAAATGTTAGCAATACCTTTAATTTAGCGATCGCCAACACCAATTATGCTCCTATTACTAATGATGAAGTCGCAACTCTGACTGAAGGCAACTCAATCACGCTTGATTTGCTAGCAAATGCTACTGATGCCGATGGTGATGTACTCACAGTTGGAAGTTTCATCAATCCTACCTACGGCACCCTAGTACAGAATGAGGAGGGAACATTTACTTACACAGCCCCCCTCAACTTCAGTGGCGCAGACAGCTTCACCTACACGGTAAGTGATGGTCATGGTGGGACGAGCGAAATGGCTACAGTCAGTCTTACAGTTGACCCACTGAACCTTGAGGGAACCGCCGCCTCCGAGACGTTAATCGGTACAAGCAGTGATAACATCATCAATGCTTATGGCGGGAGAGATGTCATTGAGGGTAAAGCAGGCGATGACATGTTAAATGGTGGTAGAGGTAATGACGTATTAACGGGGGGCAGTGGTGCTGACCTCTTAGTCGGTGGTGCTGGTAGTGATACATTTGTCTACACTGATTTTAATGACAAGGGTGATACCATCACTGATTTTGGTGTTGGCAGAGATGTCCTTGACCTAAGAACTCTCTTCGATAACCTTGGCTATGCGGGTGCTAATCCAATTGCGGCTGGCTATATGCAGTTCGTGCAGAGTGGTAGTAATACTCAAGTCCAAATTGACCCAGATGGAGTGGCTGGCTCCCAAAATTTCAGTTCTCTGGTAACTTTAAACAATGTCACTACCACGGCTTTGATGATCGGCAGTAACGTCATTGTCTAATGATTAGACCTATCTTGAAAATAGAGGCTGAAAGCTCATATCGGAAAGAGTGCGATCGCTCTTGCAATTAAGCGACGATATACGCTGCTGCTTCCCGTACAACTGTTAACTGGATGGCTTAGGCTGTCTGCCAAATTTCACCTCAGGCACAGCAACTGGGGCTGCCCAATGGACGGCATTAGTAATGACGTGCAACACTTCGGGTTGATGGTAAGTTGGGTAATCTTGATCGCCAGGACGAAAGTAAAAGACTTTACCCTGACCTCGGTGATAACAACATCCACTGCGAAAGACTTCACCCCCCTCGAACCAGCTAACAAAAACCAGAGTATCAGGGGTAGGAATATCAAAGAACTCACCGTACATCTCTTCAGCAGCGATTTCAAAAGACTCATCCAACCCAGAAGCGATCGCGTGAGAGGGAGCAACAACCCAAAGGCGTTCTTTTTCGCCTGCGTTGCGCCATTTGAGATTACAGGACGTACCCATGAGCCGTTTGAAAATCTTGGAGAAGTGACTGGAGTGCAACGCGATTAGACCCATGCCAGACAAAACCCGCTTGTGAATTTTGTCTACAATGTCGTCTTGCACCCGATCATGGGCGATGTGTCCCCACCAGATTAAGACATCAGTCTGATTTAACACCGCATCAGTCAAGCCATGCTCCGGTTGCTCCAAAGTCGCCGTCTGTACGGTTAGTCCTGAAGAACGCAGATGTTGGGCAATGACTTCATGGATACCATTTGGGTAGATTTTGGCTACTTTCGGGTTAGTTTTTTCGTGTTGGTACTCGTTCCATACCGTGACGCGAGGCGCATGGGTCATTACGTTCTCCACAGGTTTTTACTCTTAATTTTGTCTTGAAAATAGGTGGTAGGCGAGAGGGATTTTCATCGCAATGTTTGTGTACTCCTGTTCATGGGTGTCTAACTAGGATTCCTGGTTTTAGGAGATTACTATTGAACTCGACTAGTCTCAACAGAAGAGGGCAAAGCCATGAGGGACAACTTAATTACACGCCACTATCGTGCTGAAAACTTAGGTGCTGCTATCGGGTTGATTGTGTTAACAATACAAGCGATCGCTATTATGTTCGTGATTGCTGCTCCTGCATTAGCACAGGGAACTACCGCTGATGCAGGATTTAATCCTCAAGAAACACTGCGGAACACCTTAGAGTGGATAGATAGTCTGGGTTCGCTAGGAGCGATCGCTTATATTACCCTCTATATCGTTGCTACCGTAGCATTCTTACCGGGGTCAATTGTCACTTTGGGTGCTGGTGTTGTCTTTGGGATTGTTTGGGGTTCAATCTATGTTTTCATCGGTGCATCACTAGGAGCAACGGCGGCTTTCTTAATTGGACGCTATTTAGCAAGAGATTGGGTTTTTAAGAAAATCGCAGGAAACGAAAAATTTCGAGCGATTGATGAAGCTGTCGGCAAAGAAGGATTTAAAATTGTTCTGTTAACCCGGCTGTCCCCTGTATTTCCCTTTACCCTCCTGAACTATGCCTTTGGCGTTACAGGAGTTTCCCTCAAAGACTACATTCTTGGCTTCGTCGGTATGATTCCAGGCACGATCATGTATGTTTACCTCGGTTCCCTGGCTGGTAATCTTGCCAAAGTTGGTACTGAGGGTCAACCTAGCAATCCCACCGTCGAGTGGACAATTCGGATTATTGGTTTTATTGCAACAGTTGCTGTGACTGTTTATGTAACTCGTATTGCCCGAAAGGCTTTGGAAGAAAAGGTTTCATAAATAGAGGAATACTTAATTTTTAATTCTCCAAGGTGTTACCCATGTCAAGTTCTGCATTCGAGCGAGTTACTGTCTCACCGATGGATGAATATAACCAAACGCTGGTTTCTTATGTCCATCCGCCAGATTGGGTTAATCCTCAACCTGCTGATTGTTACGACCTGGTTGTGATTGGTGCTGGCACGGCTGGATTAGTTGCAGCGGCTGGCACAGCGGGTCTAGAACTGGGTTTAAAAGTCGCCTTGATTGAAAAGCATCTCCTGGGTGGGGATTGCTTGAATGTTGGTTGTGTGCCTTCCAAGTGCATAATTCGGTCTTCTCGCGTTGCTGCCGAAATGCGGGATGCAAGTGCTTTTGGGATTCACCCCCCAGAACACATTGAAATAGACTTTCCAGCAGTGATGCAGCGGATGCGTAAGCTACGGGCGAGGATTAGTCCTCACGATTCTGTTGATCGCTTTCAAAAGATTGGGATTGATATCTTCTTGGGATCTGGTCGGTTTTCGAGTGCCAACACGATTGAAGTTGGCGATAAGATTCTCCGGTTTAAGAAAGCTGTGATTGCCACGGGGGCTAGAGCCGCAGAACTACCCATTGAGGGACTTGAAGAGGCAGGTTATCTCACCAATGAGACAGTCTTTTCCCTAACAGAACGACCGCGACGTTTAGGAGTAATTGGTGGGGGACCAATTGGGTGCGAGTTAGCTCAGGCTTTCCAACGCTTGGGTTGCGAGGTAATACTTTTACATCAAGGCTCTTACCTATTAAATAAAGAGGATACCGATGCGGCAGAAATTGTCCAGAGCGTCTTTATCCGGGAAGGTATCCGCTTAGTGCTTGATTGCAAAATTAAGCGTGTGGTTAAAAGCAGTGAAGGCAAGACGCTTTACTTTAGCTGTAATGGTCAGGACGAGTCGGTTACGGTCGATGAAATTTTGACAGGCGTGGGTCGTGCGCCTAATGTTGAAGGTTTGAATTTAGAAGCTGTTGGGGTGGAGTACGACCAGCGAAAAGGCGTGAAGGTGAATGACTACCTCCAGACGACGAACCCTAAAATTTTTGCAGCAGGCGACATCTGCATGAACTGGAAGTTTACCCATGCGGCTGATGCGGCGGCGCGAATTGTGATCAGAAATGCTCTATTCTCTCCCTTTGGCTTGGGACGCTCTAAACTCAGTAGTCTGATTATGCCTTGGGTGACTTTTACTGACCCGGAGATTGCTCATGTGGGAATGTATGAGAACGAAGCTAAGCAAAGGGGCTTGGATGTAAATACAGTCAAAATTGCTTTGAGTGATGTAGATCGTGCGATCGCAGATGGTGAAGAGGAAGGGTTTGTCAAAATCCTTCACAAAAAGGGTTCCGATCAGATTCTCGGTGCAACCATTGTTGCCCGTCATGCAGGTGAGATGATCAGTGAAGTGACAACCGCCATTGTCGGCAAGCTAGGTCTAGTCACTCTAAGCCGTGTGATTCATCCTTACCCAACCCAGGCTGAAGGCATTAAGGCAGCGGCAGATGCATATTATCGCCGGACGTTTCTCAAGCCGAATATTAAACGACTCTTGGCAGTGGTCACCAAACTGTCGTAGTTTTCAGTCGTTAGTTCAAAAGAGGCTGAAGCGATACAGACTCCGTTTGATGAAACTTAAACTCAATTGTTTACGTCAATGGATAACGGTCTACTCGAAGCGGCGAAACCATAGTGGCTAGTAGATTTCCTCCTTATCCTAAGTCGGGATAATGCTTCGCTTCTTTTATTTCTAAGCCAGAAACTTGTTAATGAAAATTCCGGTTCAATATTGGCTACTTGTACTCGCTTTAGGTGCCACATTCGTTGTTCCCTCTGATGTTACCAATTCCACTCCTGCCCAGGTAACATTGGCTCAAGCTCAAACAGACCCCTTTGCATCCATACTAATGGAGCCAAACTTGCAATTAAATGTTCAACGTCAGGCAGGGAATTGTCCTCAAACGGTTGGGCTTTGGATGTTCATGCTTGGATTTGAAGGGGGTGCTGATCATACAGTGGTCGCTGATACTCAAGCGATCGCTTCTGCACCAGCAAAGTTGGTCGTCTCACAGCCGAAACGGCTGGAATACGAAGCACCCTTACGGAGTGAATATGCGTCTTGTGTTGGTCAGGCAAGTTCTGAAGTGTTTCGTGTCTACAGTCTCCAGTTCCGCAATGGTAAAGTCTCTTTCCGTATGGATATGACTTGGGTGGATGGGTACCACGAAATCCTATACAAAGGTGTGTCGGCTTCTCGTCCCTACATCCATTGGCGGGCGACGGAATAGGCTAATTGAAAACTAGCTTCTGTTTAGTGACCTGTAATTACTTCACAGCCTTGTCATCTACTGGGTGTTGACCATAAAACGGCAGTGCTTCCGACCAATGGGGGCGCTTTCCTTGCTGCCAATCTAGATAGGCAAGTGACAATACACTCGTTACACTTGTCCCCAACTCACTTGGAACATCAATCAGTTGGTAAGGTATCTCCGAGGACTCCAAAACTTGCTTCCAGTTCTCCTGTGTCATCACCGTATCTAATAGCAACGGTGTTAGTCCTACACCTGTTGGGTTGGCTTGATAGATTGCGACAAACAGTTCACCACGATGGGCATTCATCTGGAGAGCGATCGCATTTTGGTCTAAGCTTTCTGTCCTTTCTAACCGCTGCAACCAAGCCACAGCCGCTAGTGTTGAAATAGCAAACAGAGGAATATCCAACTGCTGGGCTAATGTCCGGGCAGTAACAATGCCAATTCGAGTGCTAGTAAAGCTGCCTGGTCCTTTTGCCACTGCAATAAACGCTAAATCTGCCCACCTCTTAGGTGTTAGAAATTCAGCAAGATGTTGATGTAAATGACTAGACAAATCACGCCCTAAATCCCAGGTAGAAGAGCGAGTATCATCAGCAAAGTTACTAACTGCTAGCCCCAATTGGGAGCTAGTTGTATGGAGGGCGAGAGCATATTTGTTGGGATCAAAGTGTTGCATTAGTTAAACTGCCAAATCTTGATTGTTTTATCCTGAGAACCACTGGCAATTATTCGACTATCAGGACTAATAGCAACCGCTGTTACACCAGCTAAATGTCCAGAAAGAGTGTGTAGCAGTTTTCCGCTACTAGGATGCCAGATTTTCAGCGTCTTGTCAGTACTAGCACTGATGAGAGTATTCCCTTGAGTGTTGAGGGCGAGGGAGTTAACAGCTTCTAAATGCCCAGTAAGTGTATTTAGCAATGCGCCGTCACCTAAATTCCAGATTTTAATCGTCTTGTCGGCACTGCCACTAATTAAGATACGACCACTAGGGCTAAACGTTAGGGAATTAACTGTATCTAAATGACCCTCAATCGTTAGCTGAATACCATGACTTATATCCCAAATTTTAATCGTATTATCAACACTGCCACTGGCAAAAATCTGCCCAGTTGGGCTAAAGACAAGCGCTTGAACCGCACCAGAATGTTCACAAAAACTTGCTTGTACTTCTTTAGTCTTCAAGTTCCAAAGCTTGATACTTTTATCAGCACTGCCACTCGCAAGTGTTTTCCCATCTGAACTAATCGCGACCGCATGAATCCAACCCGAATGTTCACGAAGGGTGTCAATTAGTTCTCTAGTTTCGACATCCCAAAGCTTAATCGTATAGTCCCAACTACCACTTGCTAGATGTCGCCCATCTGGACTAAAAGCCACAGCATTAATTAAGCTTAAATGCCCTGAGAAAGTGCAGCAGGGTCGGTGGCTATCTGCTTTCCAAATTTTGATAGTTTTATCAGCACTGCTACTAGCAAAGGTGTGTCCATCCGGGCTAAATGCAATTGAATTGATTGAACTTGCATGACCTGTGAGTGTGCGTACACATGTCCAAATAGGGATGATGGACTTTGGCGTTAGACTTTGTGAGTAACTTGGCTGGATAAATGTTGCGGGTATCGTTGTCGTGTGTCCTTGAGGATTAATGTCTTGAAGGATTTCCGCAGCAGATTGGTAACGCTTTCTAACTACACTGTCGAGCATCTTGTTGAGGATTTGACAAAGTTCTTTACTGACTGGATTCGTTAAATAATCTTGCCAAACCCAGATACCTTCCAAGCTATTAAACAGGTCAAATGGATGAATATCGGTGAGCAAATGAATGCAGGTAACACCTAAGCTATACAAATCGCTACTGATAACGGCTTTGCCCATCAGTTGTTCTTGTGCTGTGTAGGTAGCAGAACCAATTACAGTTCCAGTTCTTGCTAGGGCAGTTTTTGTAGTGAATTTTGCAGCACTAAAGTCAACAAGAACGAGTTGCTCCTCACCATTTTTTATCTCCTCATTAGTAAGCGGAGTGGAGGAGCAACGGATGATATTGTTGGGATTAATATCTCGATGAATCACACCTTGCTCGTGAACAAACTGCAAGACGGGCAATAGCTCATTGAGGATTTGTCGAATCTGAGCTTCGCTAAAAGCGCCCTCGCTTGCAAGTTTCTGAGCTAAGCTTTGACCTGTGATTAAGCTTTGGACAATGGCAGGTGCCGCCCCTATTTCAGTGAGATTATCTGGCTCAAAATAGGCTAGGAGTTGCGGAATTTGAGGATGCTGTCCGAGTTCTTGTAGTCGTGTCGCTTCTTGATGGAATAACTCAGCCGCTTTTTCTGCATTATTGGTGCCTTGATTTTTTGGAGAAAATTGCTTGATGATGCAGTGAGGTTTTGAGGTAGCTTGTTCGTCTACAGCAAGAAAGGTTCGACCAACGCCCCCCTGACTAATCGGTTCTAAAGCGCGATAGCGATCGCCTAAAAGCAACCTCGATCCACAAGTTGAGCAAAACCTCGCATTATTAGGATTTTGAGGCTTCGGACAACGAAGGTTGAGGCAGTAACTCATTCCAGCAGATTCAGATCTAGATGAGTCTATACTAATCCTTCGGTTTGAAAAAAGCGATCGCTTTAGTCGGTGTACGGCTTGGTTAGAATTTGGGCAGAAAGCTTTGTCATGATAACGACTGTCAGCTACGGCGGTTATGATCATTGGCTATAGGGCTGCTGACTGGTTGAACAATCTAGGGATGGAGAATGGAGCGAGAACTTTACGACCGAGGGTTAGAAAAGGCGCTTCAAGGAGACCTAAAAGGAGCGATTCAGGATTTTGATCAAGCGTTGCAGATCAATCCGCAATTTGCTGAAGCCTACTATAAACGTGGTGTTACGCGCTTTGACCTAGGAGATAACCTTGGCGCAATTGAGGACTATACTCAGGCGTTGCAAATCAATAGTGAAAGTATTGAAAATTACTTTGGGCGAAGTTTGGCGCGGTTAGCACAGGGAGATACTCAAGGCGCACTTGAGGATGCGAATCAAGTACTACAGCTAAAACCTAATCATGCTCCTGCTTATAACCTTCAAGGCACGATTTATCGTCGCTTAGGAGATACCCAAAACGCGATCGCTAGTTTTAAAAAAGCTGCTGAACTCTATTTAGAACAGAAAGATACTGTCAATTGCCGCCGTTGCTTGGACAGCATCAGCCAAATTCAGGCTCCCCAAAAACAAGCAATGACGTTAATTCAGACAGAGGATTTCTTCAAGCAAGCCGTGAAGAAAGTTAACCGAGGCAACTACCGTTCCGCCTTGGAAGATTTTAACTGGCTACTTCAAGTTGAGCCACGAGATGCCAAAGCCTATTGCTATCGTGGTGTTGTTCGCTGCAAGCTAGGTGACCATCAGGGAGCAATTCAAGACTTAGGTCGGGCAATGCAACTGAGTCCCCAAGATACCCAAGTTCGTTGCCATCGGGGACAAGTCCGTATTGAACTGGGTGATTATCGAGGTGCGATTGATGACTTTACTCAGTTATTAGATAGTAATCCCAAAAATATTGAAGCCTACACTAATCGGGGTCATGCTTACAGAAAGCTTCGTAGCTATCGACAAGCAATCGAAGATTACTCACGAGCGCTGAGTATTAAACCCGATGATGGTCTACTGTATTGCTATCGGGCAGTTGCTCGCTTCGATTTTGATGACAAACAGGGAGCGGCTGACGATTATCAAAAAGCGGCAAATATCTACTTTGATAAGCAAGATTGGGCGAGTTATCGACAAGTATTGGAAAAGCTGAAAAAGCTCCCCTTATCACAAGCTGGTTCTTCAGCACAAAGACGAACGTCTCAATCAAATTTGAATAATAGCGCCACTAATCCAAACAACCCAACCTGGTCAAGCTCTTATCCAAGTAGTGATGTACAAAACCGACTCCTGCGGTTGGTAGGAGGGTACTGGGATGTCGCAACACGACTAATTGATATAGCCAAGCGAAAAAATCCTGGGATGCCAGAACATTGGTATTGGGAGAAGGTGATTGAGGATATAGAAAGCGATCGCTAAAAGCCTATTGATTAAAGTGAAGGGGATTAGGGATTGGGGATTGCCCGAATCCTGAGGTGAAGTTATAGCAGTAGCCACTGAGGTTAGGAAATCATCGGAAGCCGAGTTCCTTAACCGGAGCCTATTTGACTGGAAGCTGACCGCCCAAAGCTGACTGCTGATTGCTATAACTGGCGTCCCGCAGTTGTTGATCTTGGTACTAATCCCTCTTGAGCTAGAGTTCCCAAACTAGCTGAACTCAGCAGTTTTACCCAATCAGCGGCAATCATTGCATCATTGGGTCTCTCACGGCGTAACTGCACCAAAGTTGCTAAAGCATCATGCCAAATCTCTGCTTGTGCGTACAGCTCAACTTGCTTTTGTGGTGGGGCTTGTGCTAACTGAGTGCTAAGTGAAGAGTTGAGTTCTACCCGTCTAGTCCACCCTTCTACAGTAATATCTTGCGATCGCTCATCTTCGAGGCAAAGCAGTGAGAATGACCACTGATAATCCTGACCCACCTTTAAAGGCGACAACCCTGCATGGGCAGGAAGGCTGAGTGCGACAATACCCGACATTCCACCTGTCCTAAACGTGGTTTTGTAGAGTTCATTCTCGTTGCTATCTTTCAACAAAAACTCTACTGGCAGTGAGGAGTTTTCAGGCGATAAGGTAGGCATATACACAAAAAATGTAGGGTAATCTGCTACCGTTACCCCAAAGCGATTGTTAGGAACTAGTGCGGTAAGGGGTTTGCCACTAATTGAACAGCCACTGCTTGAACCGCGAGTTCCTCCTCCTTCCACACGACGCGGTTTACCAATATTCACGGGTGGTTGATATTGGTTTGCTTCCCAACTCCGAGGTATTCCTTGGGCAAAAAGGCTCTGTGGAGTTTGTACTACCGTGAATATCGCAATGACTAGTGCCAGTGTCAGGGAGAGTATCTGAGCAAACTTGAAAAAGCGGAACTGTATCTGTGCCATGACAGTTATTGGATATTGAGTAGGTGGGTGTCAAATAGACGCAGGAAGAGAATTACTAGTAGTCATATCAAAGTTGTTTAATCACCCCTCATAAAAACCTCTCCCTATCCCCCTATTTCTCCATCAACCGCAACGATGGAAAATTATATGAAGATAAACTCACTGTTTAGTGATACAAGCAATCTGTTGGTTAGTGAGCAATTGGAACCGTCCTACTCGTTGCTAATGATGAAAAGCCGCCACTGAGTTCGTTTATTTGTGCCCAACTCCTCTAGTTCCTGATGTTTCTCGCACTCTGAATTACAGGTTCTTGGGCAATCACCTCCAGTCCTACAGAACTGAGTAGGGTTCTCCAAGCAGCGGTGATGTTACTATCGTAGGGGCGATCGCGTCGTAGCTCGACTAACGCTGCTACTGTTTCATACCAAAGCTTCTTGTCTGCATATAGACCTACACGCTCTTGGGGGCTAGCTTGCTGGACACGAAGCGCAAGATCTGGGTCAGGTGCGACTCGCTTCAACATTCCAAATACTGTAAGGTCTTCAGACCGATCAGAGTCTTTGGAATTACACATCAATGTCAACTCCCAGTGATATTCCCGACCCATTTCTAGAGGATAGAGGTTAGAAACATTCAAGCTCATAATACCAGGTGCTCCCACAACACCTTGAGCAGAGGTTGTTAAAGTATACTCAGCTGTGTAAATTTCTTGATCGTTTGCATCCTTGAGTACAAACTCTACGGCTGGTGCTGGTGCATCCGCAGAGATTTCAGGCATGTACCAAAAGACAGTCGGATTTTCTGCCATCGTCTCTCCCGCCCCGTCAACTGGAACTAGGGCAATGAGTGGCTTGCTTGCCTTCGTCATGCAAGGGCCTCTTGTCGCCCCCTGTTGCCTGTTGACAGGTTTGCCTATACCACTTGGCGGTCTAAAGGCATTTTCCAGCCTGTTACTGAGAGAGACAGGAGTTGAGCGGGGTTGAGGTTGCGCCACGACATTGAGGCTAAGCCCCAACATCAAAGCCGCCGTTATGATTGTGAAGCGTGATGAGCGTTTGAACCAAGCCATGATAGGAGTATTTTCGGGTAGATCGGGGACTTTTATTTATTAAAGATGACAGAACAGAAGCATAGGTTCCAACACATTGGTAGCTAATCTATGATAATCAGGTTCTAATACGAGCATCTGGCTTGGTTTTGATTGTTATCACTTGAGACATTGAAAGCCTTGCTACCCTTTGAGGTTGAACAAAAACAACTAAGCTGTCACTGGCGCTCGTTCTAAACAACCCTGAACCCAACGGTTGGGCTACGCTAATGTGTTTGGCTTTTGCGATCGCTTGAGCTGATGCACGCTTGAAGGGTTTGTGGTCAGTCGTTCAGTGGTCAAAAACAATTGCCAAGGAACTCTGAACAGCAAACAACGGCTCAAAAACGACATGGAGGAGTAATTCCTTAGACAATCCCCTAAGTTCCACTGTTACATAAACTTCATCTATCGTCAGTATGATTACTAATTTAGCCTCCTCTGTTCTACAAAAGCAAAATCCTTGGTTCCGCACAATTAGACCAATTGCTGTCTCTGCTTTGCAAGGTATCGCATTTCAGGGAGACACACTGATTGCTATTGATTCAACCAATGGTTATCTATTGCAAATCGATCCCCTGAGCAATAACACCAAAATTTTGAACCCATCCCGTGAGTTAGATTTTGCTGATGCTACAGGTTTAGCTCTCTTAGGAGACACTGTATGGTTGACGATAAACGATAATGTTTACTTCTGTCCGCTAAACGGGGCTTCAGAGCTTCAGCACTTTGTTACCTTACCGTACACAGCGAATGGAATCGCTATTAAAGACTCAACGATCTATGTCACCTGCGAAAAAGCTGGCTATATTCTTGTTTACAGCCGCAACACAGGCCGTGAGATTACTCGGCTACGTGCCCCAGGCGTTGGAGTAGAGAATATTACAGTACGTGATGAAGAACTTTGGGTCTCAGACGCACAGGAACAGAGCGTTTTTTGCCTTGACCGCGCTACGGGTGAAATTCAATTTAGCGTTTTAACCCCTTTTGAAAACCCTACGGGCTTAGCGTTTCACACTGACCCTCAAACAGGGCAAGATATCCTTTATGTTGCCTATGCTAGCGAAGAACCCTACATCCGGGATAACCCAAACGCCGACCCTAACTACGAACTACAGTATCGCGATCGCACATTTATTCATCCTCTGCACTTTCGTTACGACCCTGAACGTCGTTGTGCCCTCTCTAGTGGCTATTTGATTGAAATGTCGTATGTCGAGGAACTTGCTCCCCTCGAAGATGTAGAGTTAAAAGACGTAGAATGGCGCATTGCTTTGCCGGCAGAAACTGATCGGCAAAAGGTCAGGAAAGTAGAGCCAGTAGGCATCCCTTTCACAGAAGAACTTCACAACGATCAGCGAGTTGCCGTCTTTAAATTTGACACCCTCAAACCTGGTGAACGGCATCTATTTGGCTGGAAAGCCCTTTTAGAAGTTTGGAGCATTAAATACCGCCTGACACCAAGAGATGTCGAAAACATACCAGAGTTGCCGCCAGACTTTGAAGAGCGGTATTTAGTGGATAATGATGACCTTGCTATGGATACGGAGATTATTCGTCAGGCTGCCCGTGAAGCAATTGGTCGTGAAACAAATCTTCTGCGGAAGATTTACAATATCCGCAATTATGTTTACGACAAACTTTCCTACGGTATTAAACCTCACATCGATAGTCCAGACGTAGCATTAGCGCGAGGGGTAGGTTCCTGCGGGGAATACTTAGGTGTTCTACTCGCTTTAGGACGCCTCAATGGTATCGCCTGTCGTACCGTTGGTCGCTATAAATGTCCTGCCCATGCTGATAAAATGGGTGTCCCTTTAGAGCCAGACTTTAATCATGTTTGGATGGAATTTTACGTTCCTGGCATAGGCTGGCTACCAATGGAATCCAATCCTGATGACATTACTGAAGGTGGACCCTATCCTACTCGCTTTTTCATGGGTCTTGCTTGGTATCACATGGAATTAGGGAAAGGGATTACTTTTGAAAGCCTCCGCAGTGAAGGTGCTCCCGTTAATAAAGAAAATGCTTCGATTGGAGAGTTAGCAATTAATCATGTAAGGTTTACAATTCTGGAGGAATTGGTGCCATCAGAGTCAGAATAAGTCTAAGCGACTGGGGAGCATTCAGTTTTGCAAACAATCTCCTGCCCTCACCCCCAACCCCCTCTCTCAATACTGGGCTTCCCCTTGGTGACTCTAGGCTGCCAGGTAAACACACCTTAGGCTTATGACTTGAGCATTTCCCGCCTGATTCGTTGGCGATCGCATCCTAGAATATCGATTTCATAACGTGCTGGGGAGAGAAGAACCTGAATTTTTCTGCGATCGCACTCTTCACAGAGATAATCTAGAGCAGACTGGCGGTTATTCTGGCTTAACGAATCTAGGAAACCGCCAAAGCCCAGAAAAGCCAGCCTATACATCAATTGTTGGGTAAATTGCCCATCAAAGTAACCGCCGTGAGTATTGATTTTCCTTAAAGCTGAAGCCAGCGTTAAGCGGATGTAATAAATTAAACCAGGCTCCCATCTTCCTCTTTTCAGGCTAAGCACTCTTTGAAGGGCAGAATTTGGTTTAATTATCTGATCTGTATAATCTGTACAATCAAAGTAAGTAAATAAGCTGGCAATTTCTTCTTCAGTTCCTTGGAAGCCGTGATATCTTTTCTGAATATCTTTGAGAGATTGTTGTAGATCGAACGAGTCCACGAAAAGGCTCTCTAGTACTTCATTTTGAGATAACTTTTGATATTGCTTCAGTTGTTCTAGATTGACGATTCCACTGCCTTGATTATTTTTGATGGCAACATTACCTAGACGATAGCCACTTTCTCGTGTACTCGCAGGAAAAAAGATATAGTTAGCAACTGTTGAGGCTAACCTTAGCGCTAAATCTCCTTCATTACTAAACAAGTAGGCTTCTTCAAAGCGGCGCAAAGACGAACGTAAGAAGTTTGCTCGTCCTGAGAGGATGGTATTAATTGGAATATCTGGGGATATAAGAAGTAAACGCCCAAAGCAGAAGGCACGCCCAATTGTTAAAGCAGGGACTTTCTTCGTTGAGCCTAAAGTTCCTACTGAACTTAAGTCAAATACATTGGAAAGGAGTCTAACAGCATTAGTAACAACATAAGCTCCCATACTATGACCTATGAATGTCAGCTTGATTCGATTCCGCTCTTTCCAATACCTTTTAGCTTGATTTTCGAGTAATTCTATTGCAGCTTCTCTTAACTCATGAAATTCATCTTCTACATCTCTAGCAATCAATCTTGTTGCTAGTTTTACAATCTCTTCAAAGTCTTGTTTTGTGATAGAAGAAGTAGTCTTTTTGAAAATCCAAGATTCATCGAATTCTTCTAAACTAACTGTCTTATCTTTACAATAGCTTTCGACGACTTGATTACATATCAGTTCTAAGTCTTGCTCATTAACAATAGCTTGCAATTCTGGATTCAGCGCATTCTTGACTTTGTAATTAAATTGTTCTTTTAGCTTGTTAATCAAGCTAATGTTGTGGATATATTTCTCTTTAACTTGGTTAACTAAAGCTTTATCAAGTTGTCGAATAAATTCAACTAAATCAGGAACTCCAAAATTACTAGCTCTATAATTATCTCGAAAATAAACCAGTGCCCTTAATAGAATTAAACTGATAACAAAGAAAAACAAAACCATTAAAACCAATAAAATAATGGCATTGATATAGAAAAAAGGATTGGTATACATAAATTGACGTACCTGTGGTAGCATTGAAAGCCCAATGCCAATAATCCCACCAATTAACATAGCTCTAGCTAGAAGTGGCAAAGCAGTAAAAGCAGCACACAGCTTTTGCCAAACCCCTCCTGGTTCATCACCAACTAATGTTTCTGACGGCCATCGATAGCCAATGAACATTAATTTGTTGGCTCGGTCTTGAACTTGTTGACTACTATCTGTTTTGATATAGTTATAAATTTCTTGATACCGAGCTTTGGTAGCTGCGCGGCTATTATTGAAGCCATGGATAGCAAAAACTATCTCAACAAAGTCTTTTCTATTTTCTGGATTATTAATTCGTGTATCTAATTTATTAAATAGTAACTCTGCAATCTTGTTGAGATTTTGCTCCGCTTCTTTCGCCGTTGAATGCTTATGAGCTTGTGGAGTATCTCCTTCTACGTTAATTGGGGCAGTACTCTCTACAAAATATCCAGGGATTTTAGGATTTTCTTCTTCCGATAAAGAGAATATTGAAATTAAAGATTTACTCATATTTGAATGATATTTATTTTTAGTTGTTTAAATCAATGGTGATAAAAGAGGCTTATTGTATTCTCATGTTAATCCTTAATGGTCTAAATTGAGGATTAGTTGATTTTTCATGAAGCGAGTTTAGAAATTACCGATGGAAGTTATTCCAGCCATTGATTTACTCGAAGGTCGTTGTGTGCGATTGTATCAGGGAGATTATGCGCGATCGCAAGTATTTAACGATAACCCTGCTGATGTTGCCAAACAATGGGTTGATCAAGGAGCCACACGACTGCATATTGTTGACTTAGATGGTGCTAAAGTGGGTCATCCAGTGAATACTCAAGCGATCGCAGCGATTGTGCAAGCCGTCTCTGTACCCGTGCAAGTTGGAGGGGGTTTACGCGATCGCGTTGGTGTTGCTCAACTTTTGTCTACTGGTGTCCAGCGAGTTATTTTAGGCACAGCCGCTGTGGAAGATCACCCACTGGTAGAACAACTGTGCAAAGAATTTCCAGGACAAATCGTGATTGGTATCGATGCACGCAATGGCTTGGTTGCAACTCGTGGTTGGTTGGAAACGTCAGAGGTGAAGGCAACAGATCTTGCTGGGCAGATGGCTCAACTGGGAGTTGCGGCGATCATTTATACTGACATCCACCGTGATGGTACACTTGCTGGACCAAATTTAGATGCTTTGAGAGAACTGGCTACAGGTATTTCTATTCCTGTTATTGCCTCTGGTGGTGTTAGTTCAATTACCGACCTTTTAAGTTTACTTGCCCTCGAACCGCTAGGAGTTAGTGGTGTTATTGTTGGTCGTGCGCTCTACACGGGTGATATTCTTTTGAAAGAAGCCATTCAAGCCGTTGGCTCAGGACGTTTACAGGATATTCCTCCAGATCTAGGCTTTTCGTCATTTGCTTAAGGTATGCAAAGTGTGATTACACTTTTGTTGATTTGAATTATTGCACTCTGTAGGGGCGAGGCATTTGGACGATAAGTTAGAGGAAAAAACGATGATTTTGCTATCCAAATGCTCGCCCTTCCCCGCTGTATACGTTAGCTTAACCACACAGCAACTTGATAGCCATTGAGCCTCTCAAAAGTAATACATCTCAAGGAATATATAAAAGGAATGAACTATTAATTCCGTGAGCTGCGATTCTGCGAATGTGGCAAAATTTGTTTAACTTAACAATAGCAATGCCCCCTAGGCAAATGATTGCAGTCATCTGTCTAGCAGGACTTCCTCCCAAATTGACAGTACCAATCCAGGAGACAACCTTAAAATGCCAAAAGCTAACGATGAACATCTTCCTGATCTAGATAGATATCACTTCCAGGAACAAGCAATTGTGCGTTACAAATGCCTCAAAAGTCTTAAACAAGCTGAATTAAGTTTAGAAGATCAGCTATTCTTACAAAACTTTCAGTGTGCAATGTCCTATCTTTGGAATTTTCCTGAACACAGCAGAAAAAATTTCTCTGGCTATCGTTTTTAGGCGTAGTGGCAAATGCGCGAATGGGTAGGTGTTTTTTTGAATAAGCTACGTTTGAGGCGGTATGGCTAATTAGATCAAGGGTTACAAGCCATTATAGCTAATCAACGATTCGCGCATTAGTCACAGCAAGGGTTTGAGCGATTTTGCCTGTTGACAGATAGTGATTTTTTTGAAATGATTAAGTCATTCGCGCAACTGCACATTGAAAACTACATACAGCAAGCTTTTCAGCATCCCGCTCTTTCAGCGCTATGTAATCCCTATCAGGGATTGAAACTTAATCGGCAAGTTTTATAAAAAGCAGTCTGATCTGCTTTCAGCGCTATGTAATCCCTATCAGGGATTGAAACGAGTCTAAGCGTCGTCGGGGTTTGATACTTAAGCGGCTTTCAGCGCTATGTAATCCCTATCAGGGATTGAAACAAGGCGATCGCCCAGTCTGGTCTTAAGCCCTTTCCTTTCAGCGCTATGTAATCCCTATCAGGGATTGAAACTTTAATATCTGCTTTGAATTCTTTGTAGTTCTCCTCTTTCAGCGCTATGTAATCCCTTTCAGGGATTGATACCAAATCCGGTTCTATAGTTCTAGTCGTAGAGACGTTCCGGCGGAACGTCTCTACAAAGTTTTATGGGTTGCCGAAAAAGGGGTAGTTGACCCGGATTCGGTATGATTGCTCTCTCTACGACTACATCACCTAATGTGCAAAATCTTCTGCCTACTTCCCGCTTACATCTGACGACTAGCTAACTTGACCTAACTCTTCAATCATCTGCTGAACTTGAGCAGCAACTAAACGATCTGAATCCGCTTTCAATGCTGGTAACAACTCCATACAAGCACGAGGAGAAGCCGCTTTTAGATACGTCAAAACAGCTTCCCGAACAAAACCTATAGGATGACGTAGACATACTAGCGTTCCTTCTGGAGTTAGACTCCAGTGAGCAGCCCTCGCCAAATGAAAACAACAAGCTAAAGGCCAATCTGCCAAGAAATGGCGTAAATCAATCAACCGCCGTAAGCGATCGCTTGGACTCATCGGTTGATAAGGAACCAACTCCTCCAAGGAAGCAAGCTTCTCAGTCGTAGAACGGCGGTCTAAAATTGCCAAAAAGGCTCGTTTCTGTGGAATATCTATCGTATTATCCAGAATTTCTATCGCCAAGGCAATATTCGTCCGTGATTCCGACTCTAGATTGAAGGCAGCCGCTTGAATCGCGCTTACCGGATAAAGGAACTTCATTAACAAGAAGCACCGCTCAAACAAGTCAGTTTGTGTATCTTGTAGCGCCCGTCGTAGCAACTCTGCCTCTCGTCCAGAAATTTTATCTGCCCCTAGGTCGAGAAGCGCTGCATAAATCTGACCTAAAAACAATAACTCTTGCTCGATTAAGGTTTCTACTCCGCTACGACCCAAGCGGTCAAGTACTCCCTCAATCCCCGCTTCATTCGGGATTTTCAGGAGGATACGAAGAATATTACGGCGTGTCTTATCCCAACTCGTCATCAACTGTCGCACTAATTGGTTTAAGGCTTCTGGTGTCCCTACCTCACCCAATGCCGTCCAAGCTTGTAACCTCACCAAATCAGGTTTATGGGTATCTTCCGCCAACTCCAACAACAACGGAATAGCTTCATCCCCAAGACGAACTAAAGCCCCTCTAGCTGCCTCGCGAGTAGATTTGTAGTACAGTCCTCGAACCAGCGACGGATAATACTCTTCCAACCGTGTTGCCGCAATAACCTCAAGTAAGGCACAGCGCACTCGCAATGACTCATCCTGCAAAAGACTGGGAATATAAAGCCTAAGCGCTTGCAAATAATCAGCCTCTCCCAGCGCTCTAGTCGCCATCACCCGCTCACGTTCCCGTTTTGAGGTGAGCATCCGGCGCAGAGTATTCGTTGCTTCTGCCTTCTCTGTCGGTGTTCCTCGACGCAGAATTAAAGCCGCTGCTGTCCCTCGCACTGTTGGATCAACAGCCGAGTGCAGATAATGTTTAATTGCGCGAACCTCCAGTTCAGGTTGAGTTAGCCAAACATAGCGCAGTGCCAACGCAAGCACTTCTGCTGGTGGTTTTTGATCAATTAGGACTTGAACATCATTTAAGTAAGCTGGGTTGGGATTTTCTAGCATCGCCTCCAAACTCTGGCGCTGCAGTGCTACTGATAGCCGAGGCAATAGTGGTGCTAGCACTTCACCAACATTCGTTGGGTCAATTTGGTATAGCAGTTGAATACAAGAGCGTTTATCAGCTTCCGTACCCGGTTGCTCTAAGGCTTCTACCACTGCCCGCTTAAATGCCCGCAAGTCTACATCCGAAAAACCCAGCCGTCCTTGCTCAGCACTCTGAACCAGCAAACTGACATAACTTGAACGCAATAACCAGGCACTCAATAGCCAGATTAGCGAAAACATCACAATCGCAAAGATAAATACCCAACTTTGCCATTGCTGCAATATCACTTCCGACTGTCCTGGAAATACCCAGTGAAACAGCCAAATCGTTGCTAAAATCCCAATACCAGTAATGCCTGTGGTTGTCGGTTCAGCAATGCCCTGTACTGAAGTCTGGATGGAATTGCGGATGGCTTCTTGCAGAGGTTGGAAGAGTACGGGTTCAATGCCAGCGATTAAGGTATATCGCAATAGCTCATCAACGAACCTAAGCAAGATGAGTCCAATAAACAGCCCCGTAATCAATTCCGGTAAGGCAAAAACATTACGGATAAGCTCAATCACGAAATCTAGCAATCCCGTTAACGTCATCAAGCCTATGATTGACAACGAGGCGGGCAACATCATCGCAGCAACAAAGACGCCTAATCGGTCAATTGCCCGACTGGAGATAAACACTTGGCTAACGAGTTCAAATAGCCCAACACATCCGCTGAATAAACCCAGGAAACCTGCAATATCAGAGGCATCCAAGTTTTCCTCTAATTGACCGAGGTACTGAAATTCAATCAGGAGATAAAGCGCTTCACCCAGGATAAAAAAGGCAAATAAGGGAATAATGTACCGTCGCAGAGGTCCACTGGTACGACGGACGGTGAATTCGTCCTCCTCATCTTCCCACTGGCGCATTGGAGAGTTGGGAAAGGCTTGCTGATAGCGCTGAGCCAAGTAGAACAATGTTCCCGCCGCTAACAGCATCATGACAGCCGCGACAATAATTACATTTTCTAGCCCAACAAGGAATAGCAGAAGCGGCAAGGAGAAGCCTGAAATTACGTCTGCGACTAAAAGGCCACTAGAAATTAATGGGTAGGCGCGTTTAATCTCCCGAATATTGAACAGTTGATTGGCAGCGACTTGGGAATTGAGGTCGTTGAGGACTTCTACTGCATCCATCCACAAGCGCAAGAGAAAGACGGTACCCAAAGCAATGAGACCGTCTAAGTAATCAATATTTAGTGCCAGACGACAGATTACTAATGGGAAAGCCGTGAAAAATGCGATCGCCACCAAGACAATCCGCATTGGTAAGATGCTTTGTAGCCAGGAATACAAAACACCCAACCCAGAACACATCAAGGCACTGGCGATGTAAATGACTGGCAACCACTTGGCACTGTACTTGTCTAAGAACAGTGCCACTGTGCTGTGTTCAAACCAAAGCAGACCAATTGAGGTGACGGTGTAGAACACGAACATAAAGAATGTTCGTTCACCTTCTTCTGGGCGAAGATTCACCCATTGGAGGATTTTCCGTACCCAGACACCCTGAACATGAGCACGAGGTTGCAGTTTCATTTGTCAAATTTGTCAGTTGTCATTCGTCAGTTGCCAGTTGTTCCCCTGATGGTCACTGACCACTGACGACTGACCACTGACCATTAACCATTAATCATTTTTTTGGAGAAAGCAGCATCATCATGTTGCGACCTTCACGTTTTGGCGCTTGCTGGACTTCTGCTACTTGTTCCAAATCCGTTGCCATGCGCTTGAGCAAATCCTCGGCTAAGTCGCTATGTTGAATTTCTCGCCCTCGGAAGGTAATCGTGGCTTTGACCTTATCACCATCTTTGAGAAAACGCACCGCTTGATTGACACGAACCTGATAGTCGTGATCCTCAATCTTGTAGCGCATCTTCACTTCTTTGACATCAGCCGTATGCTGCTTCTTCCGGGCTTCGCGAGCTTTCTTTTCTTGCTCAAATTTGTACTTGCCGTAGTCCATGATGCGACACACTGGCGGATCTGCCTTGTCGCTAACTAAGACGAGATCCAACTCTTGTTCCTCAGCGATGCGTAAGGCTTCTTGAGGCGTGAGTATCCCCAACTGTCCTCCATCTTTGTCGATGGCTCGAATCTTGGGAAAGCGAATTCTTTCGTTAATTTGGGGTAGATCGCGTTGGCGTCTTTTATCAATCACAGGCGTTTGTTTGATTTGTAGGTGTTGGAGGGTTGATAAAGAGTAGGCTTAATGTACACTTGCCATTTTACTGAGTCTTATCAAATTTCTGTTGAGCTTGTTAATGTATCTTCCCAATCGCTGAGTGTAGGGAAACTCTATACGCTGTAAAGCCGTCATTCTAGGACACGCCGCTCAGGGGAAGTCATTAAAATGGAAGAGGGTTTGTAAACGTTCTTGAAGTTGAGGCTTTTTGTGATAACGTCCGTGCATTGGCAGCAACGAGTTGGTAGTCAACGGGACTGGGTTTGGCGAGGCTGGCAAACCCGCTATACCTATTTTCGCGCACCACAAGCCACTCAAGAAGAGCTAGCAACACCAGTTTTGCTACTGCATGGGTTTGGAGCCTCAATTGGACACTGGCGCCACAATTTAGAAGTGATTGGTCAACATCACACTGTTTATGCCTTGGATATGCTTGGGTTTGGTGCATCCCGAAAGGCATCTGCTAACTACAAGGTTGACCTCTGGGTAGACCAGGTTTATGAATTTTGGCAAACCTTTATCCGACAGCCAGTCGTTCTTGTCGGCAACTCCATTGGTTCGCTGGTTTGTCTTGCTGCTGCTGCCGCTCATCCAGAAATGGTGAAAGGCATTGCCATGATCAACTTACCTGATTTTTCGCTGCGAGAAGAGGCACTTCCTAGCTGGTTACGACCAATAGTTACAACGGTGGAAGGTCTAGTTGCATCACCTATCGTGTTAAAAAGCCTTTTTTATGTAGTACGACGCCCTCCAATTGTTCGTAAGTGGGTAGGGCTTGCTTATGCGACTCCCGCAGCGGTTACGGCTGAATTAGTGGAAATTTTAACAGGGCCAGCTCAAGATCGAGGAGCCGCAGCAACGTTTAGCGCCCTTTTTAAAGCAATGACCTCGGCTGAGTTTGGTCCTCGTGTCAAAACGGTCTTACCAACCTTAAATATGCCCCTACTTTTAATGTGGGGGCGTCAAGACCGGATGATTCCCCCGCAGTTAGCACGACAGTTTGTCACCCTTAACTCAAATTTAGAGTTAGTTGAGATAGATAATGCGGGTCACTGTCCCCAGGATGAATGCCCTGAGCAAGTGAATCAAGTTTTGTTAGATTGGCTTGCTGCTAAGTGTACAAATACAAAAGACACCAGAGCCTCGTCACTATCTGCGACGACTTAAATGCTGAAATTGTCTTCATTAGCTGTATTGTCTTAGCGCATTGCAACAACAATTGCAAATGTCAGCTAGCTATGACATAGATGCTTATATTGGCATTTGATTACGTTAAAAAGCTCTCTACCAACGAGGCGTAGTAGAGAGCATAGAGACTAAATCTGATTAATGCCGTTTCGCCTGTGAAGAGAAAAATTTAGCCAATACTTACCTGGTTTGTTTCAACGCCAGTTGCACCACTAACACCTCTTGCAACACTAACCATTTTGTCAAGAATGGCTTGGCTGGGAACTTTACCTTTGAAAACAACAGTGCCGCCAGTTTGGGCAACATAAAGGGTATCAACATCATCCAGATCTGGGTCTTCATCAAACGCTAAAGCAACCCGCTTAGCAAGACCACTTTGGTCGTATTCTCCATTCAAACCAACTCGCTCTGGAGGAACCTGTTCTGTTTGGGCACCACCAGTAGCTGCGGGCGCTTGAGTTGCTGTAGGCTGAGCAGCCGGAGGATTAACCTGGGCATTCTTGGGTTTGCCCATACCAAATAGTCTTTGTAACCAACCCATAGTTTTTACACTCCAATAACACTAGATCGTCTTACATCTTATGGGATTATGGATAAATCTTGAAATCAAGCGCATCTGCCCAAAAACATATTAAGGTTTCGTTAATACTCTGACTTTTGGTGTAGGAGTTCCTCTAGCTACAAATTACTTGTTCATGAGCAGTAGTAGTTTGGGTGGTTTTGCCGTTGTGATAGACCGCGATAAGATAGAAAGTTCTACGCTAAAATGACTTCAAAATTTTGGCGATCGCTCACATCAGCGCGGTGTCCTTGTTCTAACCAATGAAACATACTCTTTCAGTTTTGGTCGAAGATGAAGCCGGAGTCCTAACCCGAATTGCCGGATTATTTGCCCGTCGTGGCTTTAACATTGAAAGTCTCGCTGTCGGTCCAGCCGAGCAGGTGGGTATCTCCCGGATTACGATGGTGGTACCCGGAGATGACAACAGTATTGAGCAGTTGACCAAGCAACTCTACAAGCTAATCAACGTACTGAAAGTACAAGACATCACCACTACCCCCTGTGTTGAACGGGAATTGATGCTGATTAAGGTGAATGCGACGAGTTCAACGCGCTCAGAAATTATTGAACTGGCTCAGGTATTCCGTGCCCGTGTAGTAGATATTGCTGAGGATTCCCTGACTATAGAAGTTGTGGGAGACCCTGGTAAGATCGTTGCGATCGTCCAGGTTTTAGGTAAGTTTGGTATCCGTGAAATCGCCCGTACTGGCAAAATCGCTCTAACTCGTGAGTCAGGGGTGAATACCGAATATCTCAAATCTCTGGAAGCAAAGATTTAGTTGAACGCTAGAGGTTCCGAGATAAAAGTTTCTCACCCGTTGCGAACGCAGGAAAAGGAAGGGGAGAGTTTATTACTGTGAGTTCTCTCAATAGACCCATCTTGAAAGTCTACTTTCATCCTTTTGTTGTGACCGTAGCTCATGGTGCCTCTTGCAAAAATCCTTGAAGGGCGAAGCATTCGTGTAAAAATTCCCTCATAAGTGCCGTAAATCAAGGCACGAATGCTTTGCCCCTACTGATATAGCAGTCGCCAAGGCGACTGTTGACTCTCGCCAAATACTGAAACCAAGACCCATCAATATGCATCCCTTCTGCCCTCTGCCTTTTGCTATACATTTCGACTTTTGCAAGAGACTCAATGAGCGAACGCTCGTTTCACGACTTCTTCGTGAAGACTTTCTTGGCAGCTTTCGGACTCCTTTATCTGCACTGGCAGCACAATAGAGAATTCTGTTCCCTCTCCTGGTGTTGAAAAACATTTCAAGTGTCCACCGTGTTTGTCAACAACAATCTGAAAGCTGATTGACAAACCTAACCCTGTCCCTTTACCCACCGACTTGGTTGTAAAAAAGGGGTCAAATATCTGTTGTTGCATCTGAGGCGGTATTCCAGGCCCATTATCTATGATGCGAATAAGTACTGTGTTGTCATCTTGGGCTTCTGTAAGAATCCGGATTGCCGGTTTTTGCGGAGCGACTTGAGGTACAGATGTTGAGGTATTCACACAGCCGCTTCTCGTTTCCTGTTCAAGGATAGAATCTGTTTCTCGTGCTTCTTCTAAAGCATCGATTGCATTGCTGAGAATATTCATGAACACTTGGTTGAGTTGCCCTGCATAGCACTCGACTGGCGGCAACATTCCATACTCTTTGATAACCTGAATTCCTGGATTTCCGGCTCTTGCTTTTAAGCGGTGCTGTAACAGAAGTAAGGTGTTATCAATACCTTGGTGCAAATCCACAGGTGCCCTAGCTGCCTTGTCCAAGCGAGAAAAGTTTCGCAACGACAGCACCAACTGACGAATCCGTTCTGCACCAAGCTGCATTGAATCCATAACTTTCGGTAAGTCCCTGCTGAGGAAATCTAAGTCAATTGCCTCGACTTCGGCTTGAATTGCGGGTGCTGGGTTGGGATACTGCTGTCTGTAGAGGTCAATGAGGTGTAGCAGGTCTTGAGTGTAATGAGTTGCGTGGGGGATATTACCGTAGATAAAAGAGACAGGATTGTTGATTTCATGGGCAATCCCAGCCACCAATAACCCCAAACTCGACATTTTCTCGGTTTGGATTAATTGAGTTTGAGTCTCTTGCAGTTCGTGTAAGGCTTGTTCTAGCTGAGCGGCTTTTTCTCGCAATTGTGCTTCTGATTGTATAAGGGCAGCTTCTGCTTCTTTTCGTTCTGTAATGTCGCGGGAGTTAACAACTAAGCGGGTGGGTGCATCCATCAATAGATTGCTGTAGGTTGACTCCAAATAGCGCCATGAGCCTTCCTTGTGCCGGAAGCGTAGTTCTATTGAAAACTCAGTGGTTGGGTCTTGAACGACTCGTTGAAGGTCATCTTTGACTAAAGAAACATCGTCTGGATGCAGAAATTCAAAGGTATTTTTGCCAATCAACTCCTTTGGCTTGTAGCCCAAAATATTTTGCAGCGCAGGGCTTGCATAGCGAATTGTGCCATCTGCTTCCAAAATGGTGATCAAGTTAGAGCTGTTTTGCAAAAGCGATCGCCATTTGGCTTCATTCTGTGCCCAAACGGCTGCCTCTCGCTTACGTTCCTCTTCAACACCAATGGCAGCAGCGATAATCCCCATCAGCTTTTTGTCGGCTTCACTCGGCACAAAATTGTTTTGATAAAGCACACACAGTGAACCAACATATTCACCACTGCATCTGACGGCTTTTCCTACATACGTTTGCAACTGACAAGAAAGAATCAAAGGATTGTTTTGAGCATAATTTGAGTTTTGCAGGTCGTTAAACACGAATACTTGTTCGCCGCCCTGCTGAATAACCTCCTTGCAGATTTGGTTTTTCGGTTCGCTAACAATACTAAAATCCGGTGGTGTACGCCATTGACCGAATGACCAAAGTAAGCCTTGATGCAGTCGATTGTAGAGTGCCCAAGTCCCAGCCAGTAATTCTCCTGCTAGTGCGGTTAGGCAATTAATATTCTCATCGGGGTCTGCACCCAGCCGAGAAAAGCATTCATAAATTCTTGAGAGTTGTTCTCCAACCTTGAGGTTGGTAATGTCGCTTAAGTTGCAAATGATTTCCTCCAGACAACCATCTGAGTTGATCATTGGTACAGTATTGACCGACAACCAGATGCGATCGCGATTTGTCGGTCGATAAACACCTAAAACTAAGTTGCGTATCGCCTTACGGGTTGAAAGCAGCAGCAATGCTTGTCTTGCCCGTACTGGTGCCGACTGAAGCTTGAGTTGGAACGGTGTTCCATCTTCTTGGATCACATGCCAATCGGGGTCAAGTGGCGTTTGACCAACTAACTGAGTGTATGTTAGTCCCAGCAGATTCAGTGCTGCCTGATTCACTGAGCGGATTTCACCCTGCCCTCCCATAACCAACACACCAAGGGGTAACTCTTGGAAGGAAGTTTCCAAAGGGGTGTCACCCTTAGCTGCGAGGGCAGCATTTTGCTGATCAAGTTTTAGAGGTAACATAGCTTCCTATCAGGGGGGCTGGGTGAATATCTGGAGTCTTTTTCCTATTGACTCTTGTGTAGCTTTTTCAGATGTTGAATTGGATACACCCTGAGTAAGAACTTTCTACTTTATGTCTTCTTATTTTGATTTTACGAGCTAAAATCTTTTCTGCTGAAAGGTAGATGCCAAATTATCAAAATTCCCACTCTAATTAAAATAGATTAACATCTCTGACGAGAATAACTGAAGGAATTTTAGAATTTTTTTATCAATAGTAGAAGTAAATGCAAATCTCCAAACTAGCTCCTAGCCTACACCACACTGACCTAGCTTTAAGAATTTGCTTGGCTTTACGTCCTCAACATTTCTTAACAAAAAAAGCTTTCTTATACGCCCAGAGCCAGTTTGCCTGTTAACAACTTGGTTGTCAATTCTGTAAAATTCCTAGACGAAAATAATGTCGCTTCTATATACGAAAAAGCAGTAACAAGGAACAAGAAGTAATAATCTTATACCTCATTACAACGTTGGTAAACCACACCCGATAGGATGATGCCGTTAGGGATTATAAAGCCTAACAGGGCTACTTAAGATAAATCAATAAATTCAGTCCTGGAATAGTCCGAGAAAGAGTCCATAGGAGAAGCGCAAGATAAAGAATTCCTAAACCCCATTGATACCAAACCAGAGTAGTGATGATGCCAGGAAGGTGTTCATCTCGCAAACGGATATCATTGAAGCCAAATTTCAGCAAGTTATTGAGGCTGAAGTCATAGTAATTGAGCCAGTTCCAGCGACGATCCCAAAGGATAGGCATATAGCGATCGCGAAAAAAGGGGAACCGAGGCACCACAGGTAAGCGTCCGATTAACAAACGCAACTGGCGCAAACTTCCGTCTTCAACAAAGTAAGTCACATCGATCAAATCGTGATAGCGACCTTGTTGATAGAGTCGCCACAATAGCATTAAGGGAATTGGCACAAGAATTCCTCCTAAACACAAAAGTGTTAACCAAGGTTGTTCACCACTGCGAAAGATCGCAATCACTCCAGTGAACGTTAGTAAAGCGTAACTCCCTAACATACAAACCGTTTCTAAGTACGTCGGGAGAATTGGTTGAGGAAATCGCCGCCGCCAGCGATCGAGTAGCCAGAACAGGAAACCAAAATAAGCGATCGCACAGCAGCCAACCCCAAACACTAGCCAAAAACTCGTACCATACTCACTCAACAGCAGCAGGAAACCTAAGGCTACCCAGTGCAATGCATCGTTTACCCAATAGGAATGACTTCTATCGTCGCCTCTACCCCCCAAAATACGACTAGCGAGTTGCTCTCGCCGCAAGCGTTGGGTAGTGTACTCCAATCGATTGGCATCAGCAATTTGCTCTTGTTCTCGAAAGTTCCGCACTAGATTACGAAGAACGTCCTCATTACCTTGCAGCATTGGGATATAGAGAACGCGACCAATTTGACCCGCATCGCCAAAAATTTTCGCTTGGTCAGAGTCAAACGTTAAACCTGCAACATCTAGGTAAGCATCTGGAGCAAACCGCGCATTGCTAAAATCCACTTGGTCAAGGAGACTGACACCCCGCAAGAGTACAGGTTCCTGGAACTGGCTTTCGCGAAAAGTGGTGGACTTTTCCAACGTAACGTCAGTGAGAATTAACGAGTGAGCAAACAGACTTTTGCTCATCAATAAGCGATCGCGCCAGTTCGCTTGAGAAAAATTCACATCTTGAAGCCACTCTATCCGTGTGAAGTTCGCTAGGCGTTTAAACTCTGCCCCACTAAAACTTGCTTTAGCCTCAAAAGTAGCGCCTGTAAAGTTAGCAACACCTTGAAAATGTGTCTGATTAAATCCAGCTTTGGCAAAGAAGGTGGTGTTACAAAAATTCACATCTTGTTTAAACGTTGCCTCTGTCAAATCGGCTAATCTGCCGAAGCGAGTGTGCGACCAGTTTCCTTCCTGAACAAAAGTAGCGAATGGTGCTTCTAGCCGATGGAGAAAGAACGTATTGGCAAAATTAACGGTACCTGTGAAGCGGGTATGTACAAGTTTAATGGGTCCTCGAAAAATTGTGATTGGGCTGTCCTGTTCAGTGAGTTCAGTCAAAAAGCGATCGTCACGTTGTAATTGTTCTTGTTCAGTGGGTGTCAACAACGGGGATAGTGCAGGTGCATAAAGAGGCGATCGCAACCCCACGCGACTAGCAGTAAACTCACCTTGAATCAAGGATTCACTCAAATCTATACCAAGAGGAATTTTTGAGCGATTAATTTGGGTTTGCAACTGCTGGTAGAACTGGTCACGAAAATCAGCATTGTCATTAGTCAAGTCAATAACTAGCTGCCGAAGGTCAATCATATAAACCCCGTCACTAGGAAGGGGCGACTTAATTCGTTCTTGCAGCAGTTCAAACGTAAGAATCGTTCGTTCTGGTGGGGTTGCTGCCCATGTTGGTGTAGAAAGCAAAAGCAGGAGCAAAATCAGGAATAATCCAACTCGATGAATTTTTCTAACTAAAAGCATCAGTTTTTCAAGGGAAAGGGGAAAACTCTTAGAGAGTGCAAGCACCTTTATCAAACAGAACCAACCTAATGCTGAAGCATTTATTAACAAAATTTTTACCCTTATTAGTGGGAGCAATGCTTATTGCTATAGGAATCACGCAATTTACCACAACTCAAGCCACCACGACTTTCTCTTACGCTGTAACTGACCTAGGTACCCTTGGCGGTGACAAAAGTGTTGCCTATGACCTAAATGACTCAGCACAAGCTGTAGGTTATTCAACCGTTAATATTGGATCTAGAACGAACGCCGTATTGTGGAGCAACGGCACGCTAACTGACTTAAAGCAGTTTAGCGGTATCCCTTATAACGATGGTGTAGGGATTAACAATGTAGGACAGGTAGTTTGTAATATCCAGTTCGGTTCACATACCGGTGGACGAATTCCCTATATATGGCAAAACGGTAACGTAACTAACATCTTTCAAAGTAACCAGAGCGGCTATGCCACTGCAATTAATAACGTAGGACAGGTAGTTGGCTGGGATGTTAGTCTATCAGCCTTTATTTGGCAGAATGGCTCGACGACTTACCTCAATTCTCTCGGTGATAACACCAGCAACAATAATGATAGAGCTTCAGACATCAACAACAAAGGACAGATAGTCGGCTATGCATCTACCAATAATGGCAATCAGTTGCACGCCGTTTTGTGGGAAAACAATACGGTAACTGACTTGGGTACCCTTCCTGGTGGTAGTAATAGCGAAGCCTTAGGCATTAATAAAGCGAGTGCGGTAGTCGGTTGGTCAGAAACCAGCAGTGGGATTAAACACGCTGTCTCCTGGCAAAATAATCAGATAACTGATTTAGGAACTTTTGATGGTAACGCGACTAAGGCAACTGACATCAATAATCGTGCAACAATAGTCGGTTATTCATTCACCGTCAATAACTACTCTAATGAGGTTCCTCTGCACGCTTTCGTATCGAGAAATGGCAGAATGGTAGACCTCAATAACCTATTGGCTGCAAATTCTGGATGGGAACTTAATGTGGCTCATGCGATTAATAATCGAGGGCAGATTGTGGGCAGTGGACAAAAAGACGGTCAAACCAGAGCTTTTCTCCTAACGCCTGTTAGAGTTACTCGTTAGGGAACAAAAGCATAGAACAGTAGGACTTACGCAAAATTATCCATCAAAGGCTAGATGTAGTAGGGTGCGTTAAATAACGCACCCGACAAGTAGATTTGCTGCGTTTGAAACTAACTTTCCTGTCTGAGCAACAGAACTATTCGATGAGCAGAGCGATTTTGCCAGTGATTGAGCCAGATTCTAAGACTTTATGAGCCGCTGCTGCATCTTTTAGCGGGAAAGTTTGGCTGAGGTGAATTTTGAGCTTACCTTCATCAATCCAACTTGCACACTGCTTGAGAATCTCGGCTTGGTGTTGTTGGGCGGCAACAAGTCCTTGAAACATTGGAGTCAGCATTAATTCCAGGCTGATTCGGAGATTACGCGATCGCGCTATTTTCCAATTAGCATGAGCAGGGTCAGGCTCAAGAATGGTCACCACATCCCCATATACCCGCACGGCTGGGAATGTATCGTAGAAAGTTTTCCCCCCGACCATATCAAAGGCAAGGTCTACTCCCTCTCCTCCAGTCCAGTCTAAGCTAGCTTTTACAAAGTCAGTTTGCGTGTAAAGAATTGGATGGTCAGCACCTAACTGACGAACAAATCGTACTTTCTCCTGAGAACTGACCGTTGTGCAAACTTCAGCACCTTTGAGTTTTGCCAGTTGAATCGCGACGTGACCAACACCTCCAGCCCCGGCATGAATCAGGACTCGTTGCCCAGATTCCAGCCTTCCTCTGTCGTAGAGAGCTTCCCAAGCGGTAATGAGTACTAAGGGCGCTGCCGCCGCTTCAGTAAAGGAAAGCGAAGTTGGTTTGTGGGCAACCATTCGCTCCTCAACCACGGCAAACTCTGCATAATTGCCAGTACCAGATACGCCAATCCCACCAGCACAGAAATACACTTCATCGCCAACTTGAAAGTGCTGGACACCGGAACCAATGGCTTCTACAACACCCGCACCATCGCAACCTAAGATAGCTGGCATTTGGTCAGGATAAAAAGTACCTCTACCACGTAGTTTCGTATCAATAGGGTTAATCCCAGCAGCGTGAAGACGTACTAGGAGTTCAGTATCATTTTGAATTTTAGGGTCTGGGACTTCCTGAAGTTGTAGAACTTCTGGTTCGCCAGCTTCTGTCATCAGAACAGCTTTCATCGGGTCTTTGTGTTGGTAAGACGAGAATTTTCTAATAGAAACTCTACCGCAACTGTAGGAATGCATAGCCATAACTAAAGAGGGGCAACCCTAGGAGGATTGCCCTAATCGTGTTGGTGTTTCAATAGAGAACACCTATTCAAAAACTACAAGTCTTCAAGTTTATTCTGAACTCTTACACGTTCTTGGAGGAGACTTCGGCGTGCTTGTCCAGTCGAGCTTTCACATTGTATTCAGCACTACTGCTATCGTATCCTGTTTCAGCCGTGCCTTCTGTTGGGCCACCAACTGCTTTCCAACCAGCCAATCCGCCTCTTAGTTCGGAAATTGCTGTAAATCCAGCCTCACGAAGCTTACTAGCAGCTTGTGCTGTTTGTTCGTCAGTGTCACCGTAAACATATATTTCGCGCTGAGGCTCTAAGCTGGAAGTCACTCTATTGGGTAAATCGTCAAGTGGCATTGTGATTGCACCCAAGATCCGGGATGCGTTAAAAGCAGTGCGCTCGCGTACATCCACTACTGTAAAAGCAGGTTCACCCCATTCGAGACGAGATTTGAGAGCCTGAGCACTTGAAATAGGGGTTTCCTGAGCTGAGGGAGTAGGAGTCACCTCAGGAAGTTTGTCTTTGGCGTTGAGAATAGTTTTTTCGACTTCTGACATAAAGATTTATCAACCTTAAATTACATTAACTGCAATTTATCAAGGTCTCCTTACTTAACCTTCCTTCTTGAGACGGAGGGTTTGAATTATCTATCTTGAGGAAGAATTAATCATTAGTTGCTGTTAGTAAAAATGCTAAGCGATTGGACACAAACGTCAGCATGTCCTGGTTTAATCTGAAGCGAAGCTATGTCTAAAGGAAGAGAATAGCGATATAAATGAAGGTTGTCTTATGGATCCAGCAAATAAATATAAAAATAGCAGATAAGTCTAGAAAGACTTAACGTAATTCAAAGCCAAGATTATTCAGTGCCTCACGTAAGCGATCGCGTCCTGTCAACGAGCTAGGAGTGGCAACCCGTTTGGATGAGTGTTCTGCCCAGTCACCTGTAACATTCATCTGTTGCTCAGTATAGAAGGCTGTCATCACTTCGTTGTAATAAGCGATCGCCTCATCCTGCTCACTTAGCTTATAGTTTTCGTGATGTAATACTGCTGACTGTGGTAAACGAGGCTTCACTGCTGCCGCCACAGTTGGATCAGGATAGCCCACGCACATCCCAAATACAGCAAAGACATGAGGCGGTAAACCAATTGTTGCTGCAACTTCCTCAGGGTGGTTACGCATCCCACCAATGTAGACAATTCCTAAGCCAAGCGACTCTGCGGCAACGGCAGCATTTTGCGCTGCCAACGCCGCATCAACTGTCGCCATTACAAATATCTCTAAGTAGTCCAAGCCCTCATGCGATAGTCCCCGACTTTCGGCAACAAAAGCAAGGCGAGCCAAATCAGCTAACCAAACTAGAAATAAAGGACACTGCCGAATATGCGCTTGGTTTCCCGCTAACTCGGATAACCGATTTTTGCGCTCTTGGTTCTCGACTGCAACTACACTCCACGTTTGAAGATTAGACGAAGTAGCAGCAGATTGAGCTGCCGCAACGATGAGTTCTAGCGTTTCTTCCGGTAGAGGGTTAGGTAAATAAGCACGAATCGAGCGATGGGACAGCAGTGTTGTCAGAGAGTCATTCCACTCAATCTCTGGAGCAAAAAAGTTATCACCGTAGCGCGATCGCAACAGTTCAGTTGGGTGAGGCATAATTCCCTTTTAGAGATAAGTACGTCAGTATTAATATTTGTCGTTGAGGCAAGGCAGAGGGCAGAGGGCAGAGGGCAGAAGGAATAAAAGTTTTTCTCTCATCATCGAGGTATGCAATTTAGATGCGTCTCAGCTTATCTTTTTTCCAACAACAAACAACAAACAACAAACAACTAACTACTACTCAAGCAAGTCCGGTTCTTCACGCACAATCCTGTCGTAAAGCGGCTGAAAGCTAAACCATCCACTTGAATGTGTCCCAATTTGAGTTTGTGCAAGACGCGCATTTTCAGGGTCAATGGAAATGGGTTTGCCTGCTGCCTCCGCAAGAAGTTGAGCTTGGCAGGAACGCTCAAAGGTAATGAACCACCAAGCGGCTTCATCAACCGAGTGACCAACTGTAAGCAAGCCGTGATTTCGTAAGATTACCGCTTTGCGATCGCCTAAAACCTCAGCAATCCGCTTACCTTCTGAGGTATCCAGCACAACGCCTTTGTAGTCATCAAATAAGCTATGGTCTTCGTAGAATGTACAAGCATCTTGAGTCAAGGGGTCAAGCAGACGACCCAAGCTTGACCAAGCTTTACCGTAAAGTGAATGAGCGTGTGCAGCAGCGATAATATCAGGTCTAGCATTGTGAACTTGGGAGTGGATAGCAAAGGCAGCTTGATTGACAGGACGATTCCCCTTCACCACCTCGCCTGTATCATCCACCAAAATCAAGTCAGAAACACGAATATGACCGAAGTACATCCCGAACGGATTGACCCAAAAATGATCGGTAAATTCCGGGTCACGCGCTGTGATATGTCCTGCTATGCCTTCACTAAATCCAAATCGGGCAAAAAGGCGGAATGCAGCAGCAAGACGCTGTTTGCGGTGGAGGCGTTCTTCCTCAACTCGCTCAAATACGGGTGGCATTGGTCGATCAAACTGAGGCATAGTTCTCTTCGTCCTTACAGGGGGCGTTTGAGTATCCAGAGCGAAATGACCGGACACTGTGGGATTCTGGGGTAAATTGGTGTCGCCAGATGCAGCCAGTGTCGTTGCCAAGGAGAGGGATAGATACTGATGCACTCTGGGATATTGTCTTAACCGCATGTATATCACCATCTGGGGGTAGGAGATGGTAGATATCACCAGGTTGAAGCGATCGCTTTTCAACAACCTCTAATTCCGCGTGTCCTTCTGACTTACCATTATCCAAGCGGCGATAAACGGCAAATACTTGTCGTTCACAATGCACAATAACTTTACTCTACTAAAGAACAGTGAATGGGTCGGAATACTGTTCTTTGTCATTAAGCTCGTAAAAGCCTCGCACGATTAGTCAAAAAAAGCAAGTTTTTTAAGTGGATTTTTAACCATTCGCTTGCTCAAAAATCAGTTGCTTATCTTAGTCCCTTCTCGCTAGAAGATTATGTATTTTATGTATTCTGTGGGGAACTACAGAGCTATGGCTAATACCTAAGTTTCACGAAGTACGATCCTCTGACAGAGGCTCTAGGACTTTGGATGCGATCGCATGAGCTTCGGCATCGGGAACCCCCAGCGTTTTAAGAATCATCTTCGCGATCTGTTCAGGGTAATTGGGTTCTGTATGCCCTTCCAAAATGCTACGCATTGCCATCAGTCCCGTTCCTAAAATCAGATCAATCGTTGCGTGTACATTGTCAACCTGAAAACGCTTCAGCCGTATTCCCGCCTCTAGGTCTGTCATCACCCCCCTTTCAACCGTTTCACTTAAGGGGGCTGCCACTAATCCAATGCGAACAATTACCCATCCCCAGGTGGCATCTCGCATCGCTTGATGCAGAAATTGGCGCAGGGCGATCGCCATTCGTTCAGCCGGGTCAGCAATATCAACAGACTGCGCCCAAATCTTTTGATTCATTTCATCACTCAAGGATGCTGCAACCGCTTTCAGCACATCCTCCCTCGTCTGGAAATAGTTGTAGAACGTTCCCCTAGCAACACCAGCTTCAGCGTGGAATGCGTAAAGAAAACCTGCCAGATAGCGCTTACCTGATAGATTCCATTCCTCATTCATGGCTCTTCCCTCGTGTCGCGGCTGTTGTCCATCATGGTGGTGCGGGCACTACAGCAGCGGGACTCAGGGCAGGAGTTCCTACGGTTATTATTCCGTTCTTTGGAGATCAGGGCTTTTGGGGCAACGGGTAGCAAAATTAGGGGTTGGGACAGAGCCAATTCCACGTAAACAACTAACGGCACAACGTCTTGCACAAGCGATTCAAACGGCTGTAACCGATCAAATGATGCGTCAGCGTGCAGCAGCCTTGGGGGCAAAAATCCGTGAGGAAGATGGGATCGCTAGTGCAGTTGCCGTCATCCAGGAAATCGCAAATCTTAGGGTTGCCTAATGCAGTTCTTTAACTTTTGCCGTATTAAGCCAGTGGCAGAGAAAGCCTTCAAGCCAAGATTCAGATTCACCCCCATACAGAGAGTATTTCTGCATCTGTTCTTCACGAGACTGTACCCCTGGCAATGTCAACATATGAGCGCCGAGTGTCGTCCATTTGTCGATCATTTCCTTAGTTATTTCAGGATGAAACTGTACGCCATATGCCGTTTCTCCATAGCGATAGGCTTGGGATTCAAAAACTTCACCCTTAGCTAATAGTTGTGCGCTTCTAGGCAATTCAAACCCCTCACCATGCCAATGATAAACATAGCGAGGAACGTCAAAATAATTAACACTTGTGTCAGCTGGCAGGATTGGAAAATAGCCAATTTCTGTCATTTCTTTAGGATGCGGTGATACAGATGCTCCAAGTACCCGTGCTAGTAATTGTGCCCCTAGGCAAATTCCAAAAAACGGCTTACTAGAATCAAGAGCGATTGGTATCCAATCCAGTTCAGTGCGGATAAACGGCAGCGTTTCGCTATCATTAGCACTCATTGGCCCTCCGAAGATTACCACAGCTTCGTGATTATGCATTGTGGCTGGAAGTTCTTGTTCTATAGCCGGACAACGGATATCAAGCTCATAACCGTTCTTGATGAGAATTTGCCCAACAAGTCCAGGGTCAGAGGTTTGTTGATGGACAATGAGAAGAATTTTTTTCACAGTTGTACGATATAGCTTGCAAGCTCAGCATTTTGGGAGCATCCCAATCGTGCAAAGACATTTTCTTGTGGGACAAGCCGGAAAGCCTGTCAAAGCTAAAGGGCGGGCAGGATGCCCACCCCACAATAAATTATTTCTGCAAAAATAGGATCAGGACTTACGCAACTGGCACAATGCGAAGGCTTAAGTCCCTAATTTTTTGATTGGCAACCCAATTCCCAATTCCCAATTCCCAATTCCCAATTCCCTTCACTCCCAAGCGCCTAACTCACTGCGGCTGGTGTGTAACACAGAAGCGATTTGGTTGCGACGGGTTTCAAAGTTAGCTGCCATACCAATGAAAATGATGCCAACAATTAAACCCACTACCCACTTGATGAATGGATAGCGGGAGATGAGAACAATTAGCTGATAAGACGCTGTTAGTAGAAACGTTGCAGTCCCAACAAAGAGAAACGCTCGTACTCGTAAGGTTAATCCCGCAAAAATCGTAATTATGCTGATGATTCCCGGAATAATTCCTGTTTCTTGATGAAAGAGTAAGGCGACTAGGCAAATTGCACCACTTCCTAGGATGCGAAGATAGTGACGCAGTTGCCTTTGCTCTTTTCGCTTCAAGTCTGAATCAAATTGAGCAATATAGAGTAAGGATAAACCTAAAACTGTTGCATACCACAAAGGGTCAGTTAATTGTAGCCGCTCAAACCAACGTGCGATCGCCCAATCAATCAGCAGTACACTAATATAGGTCAAACGAATATTGGAGCTGCGTTTGGCAATCCAGGCATAGTATCCCGCTACTAGGAGTAAACTTGCATCAGAAATCGCCTCAGTTGTCAAGCAGGCAGTAAGCAGTGGGAGGAGTATCGCAGAGTGTTTCCAAGGAGTCGGATGCCATCCCCATTTATGCCAAGGTAACTCGAACATTGCATACGCTGAACCACAAGCCATCAGGGCAAACCAGGCATCTAGCACACTGAGTTCCGTCCAAAGTAAGCGGGCAGAGACACCTGTAGCGGCGACTTCAATCACACCAACATACACCCATTCTTGAGCTGCCTTAACATCAGGATTTCGGCGTCCCTGTACTAGGGCATACCCACCAAGAACCAGGCTGAGAACAATTGTTGTTCCTGCTAAACGTGGTACAGTTGCTACAGATACAGCAGTGATTACGGCAAACACTAGTAGTAAGCTTGCAATTGCCCAATGGATGTGCGCTGTGCTTTTGAGTTCTGCCATACTCAAGCGCCAAAGACGCTCAATGCGCGAGTGCCAAAACCAAGCCAATAAGCGATAAGCTAATGCGATCGCAGTTGCGACTCCGGCTAAAATTGTCAACGCATCGACTAAACTGCCCCCTTGTGTCTGTAGCATCTGGTAAATCACCAGTTCATACCAAGCCAACGAGATACCCGCCAGGGAGAAATACGTCAGTGGCTTCCACTCCTCCCGCCGCCTCCCAACACCAACTCCCGTTAGGGCAGCACCGAGAATTAGCAAGCCTGTCCAACTGGTAAAATGACCCCAACGCAACCCAATCCCTAGAAGCGCATACAGCAACGGCAATATCTCAATACTCCGTAAAGGCACAGGTTGACGTTCCTGGGCAAGCCACCAATCACTTGCAATCAGTGTGACGAGTCCTAGGATAATATTGGCAGTTGCCAGTTCTAACGTCGCACCCCCACTCAGCAGAATTGCTTGGGCAAGAACAATTTCAGCTGCCCAACTGAGGCTATAGACAACAGTATTGCTAGGTTGTTGCCAGTAACGGCAGAAAATGGCGACTCCAGTTAGGGTAGATGCAGCGAGGTACTCCCAGCTAGAGGGAAACAACGCTAAATAACTGCCAATGCTATGAACTGTTAGCATCAACAACTCATAGCAGCACAAGCCAACTGCCCAATTATCAGATGCCTCAGCATACAGGGCGGCTATCGTGCCGGAACGTTGCTGGAGTACGTTGCGTATCAGCCACAATACCAGAGTTGCGATCGCACCTACCAAAAACCAACCCGCAACCGTTAGCCGTGGCAAGCCTGGAACGCCCTCCCAAAGCAAGACTCCGATAAAACTCAGTGCAAAGCCAATCGTGATTCTTGTCGCTAGCGTTTGGCGCAGATAGCGCGTATTGACTAACATTAGCCCTGTGGCAAAACTCAAACCAATTAGCCTTACTCCGGGTATCCATAGCGTTAGGGCTTGCGTTACAACCAATGCGGCAACACTTAGCCACGAAGCTTGTCTTCTTCTCGGTTCAGCCGTGCGAGTGGCAACCCCAGTTAGACACAGTGGTGTCAACAGCCACAATAACCCCGCTTCCTGATTGACAGGTGTAGCAAAAACTCCAGAAGGATAAGTATCATTCAGCAGCAATGTATAGCTCAACCCAGACAGCACAAAACCCAGATGCCATGCACTGCGTCGCCAAATTGGGGAATCGGAAAAAACGCTGTAGCTCCACTCAATTACCATAGCGATGAGTAAGAGGCTTGCCCATACTGTTTGGCTCAAATTGGGGAATAGCCAGTCAATCGTAGAAGCGATGCTGAGCAATCCCGTTACATGAGTTAGGTAGACTAATTCTGTGCGAGTAGGAGACCAACGAACGGTAACTGTCGCTAAGGTGATAGTGGATAGCAAAAGATTAAGCGATCGCACTGTAGGATTGAGCAGACTCACTAACGTCAGCAATAACCCAAAAACGAAGGTTAGCTGTTCTCCAAAACTCGCTACTTCCCGTTTTTCGGCGCGATAAATCCAATCCGTTAGCGCCACCATTGCAACCAAATAGGGAAATAGCGCCAAACCTAGCAAAGCATCGGGGACAGTTTGAGAATTCGTCAGTTGGGTGAAAAACGTAACTATTCCTTGTTGCAACTCTGGCGGTACCAAGCGCCAAACTAACCAATGTGCCTGTAAGCCAACCGCGAAAATCGCAATGAGTTCACGATTTCCCCAAAACCGCTGCAAGCGATTCGCGAAAAACCACAAAGCTAATCCACTCACAGCCGTTGCTTGCCAGGGAAAAGATTCTCTTACCGAAACTAACCAACCAATGAGTAATAAACTTCCACCAATACCTTCCCAGATTTTGGACTGAAAGGAAGCTGACTCTGGCGTTGTCTCCAATTGCCCCAATCGTGCTAATAGCCAACCACAAATACCAATCGCCAAGCCCAATTGGGCAACTGGTAACTGAATTACAAAAATTGCACGTCCTAGCAGTACAGCGAGAGCATAGATAACAATCAAACTGCCGATAGGAGTACTAGGGAGCGTTTTCTCGCTCCGAGATGCCCCTAAATCAGAGTTAACACGGAGGGCTTTAACTAAATTCTCCCCCCTTTTTAAGGCCGGAGCTTTAGTGAGGAGCTGGGGGGGATCTGAATTTAACGGGGAAGAGTGTGAAAGTTTGCTTGAAACTGAGCTTCGCGTTGCTGTGCGAGTGTCGGAGTCGGCTATTATACTGCGCCCCTGACTATCTGCTGTTATCAATTTTTCAGATTGAGGGAGTGTATGACGTTTGGGTAGAAGAATTGCAGTTCCCACCATCCCCAAATAGACGGCTATCAGGGGAAATCCCGACCACTGCCAGCCCCAATGCAGGTAACTCAGCCATAAAATCAGAAAGGCGTTAGGAGCGAAACGCGAAGCATTTTCCTTAATGTCTTGGTTGAGTAGTGTAATTGTCGTAAGGGTAAGAGATGCGATCGCAATGACAATCCATTCCAAAGGATTACGCCACAAGCCAAAGCTATCCATCGCCCAGAAGTTCACGGGTATCAGTAGCAGTGTAACCAGTCGCAAGGTTTGAGCCGTCAACTGTAAATCTTGCCTACCTGCCCAAAAGCTTCCAAACCAGAAGATTACGGTGTATGCCCACAACACGCCATACTGTCCAGCTGCCGGGAAATTCTGCCATTGAGTAGCCGCCAGTACCCCAGAAGACACCACCACCAGAAAAACGCCCAAAAACAGTAGCCACCGGACACTCAATTCGTCCTTCAGGGAGTGCCACATCCGGGAAAGAGGCGACTCCGTGCGTGTTTTAACAGTGGGTGTATCTACTTCATCCGTGTCTGATGTGGCGACTTGAGGCACTGGCGCAGGAGTCGTAACGGGTTCCGGCAGAGGAGAACTTAAATACCTGCGGCATAACTCCCTTACTTGAGCATCACTAAGCAAACCTAAACGCAACCAAACATCCAACCCCTCAAGCAACTGTGGTTGCGAGGCTTTCACGGTGAGTTCAATTCTGAGCGATCCGTCGAGTTGAGATGTCATAACTTCACGAGAACTCAGTTGAGAAGAGGGGGCTGCACTAGGTTGCTGTAGTACCTATCTCCGGAAGCTTTGCAACATATGCAAGCAGTCTACTGCTTTATTTCCGAAATAATGTTGATATTTTGTATCGTGTGTGAACCTTGACTAAGCCCTGGGTTACACAAACAAAACTTGCCTACACTAGTCCTCTCTTTATGGATTTTCTGCTAACTACGCTCAGTACCTTCCGTTGATAAGGCGATCGCTTCGTGATTCACTTACCATTTTGCGTAGCTAAAAGAACTAATAAGGGCTATCGTGTTGGGCAAGTGCGGAACCGTAGTCAGCTTGAAAACCATAAAACTGGGCAGCCTATCAAGCCGGATACCAGAACTGGACGGTTCATGGATGCCAGCGATAAGCCGTTTAAGGGTGTTCGTAAGGAAGAATAGGCTCTTATTTTTCCTAAAAAGGGGTAGCGATCGCACAAAAGCATTACCCTTTTATTTATCTATATTTAATAGTAAGAAGAAAAATAGTTGGGGATTTAAGTAATGGTAACACAGACACAACAACGTTATTACACGCCAGAAGAGTATTTGGAATTAGAGGAAACGGCTGAAAACAAAAGCGAATACCTTGATGGAAGGATAGTACCAATGGCAGGAGCATCCCTCAATCACAACCGCCTTATCCTAAATTTTTGTCTCTACTTGAAACCCGCTTTGAGGGGGCAAGGTTATGAAGTATTCATGAGTGACGTTCGCCTGTGGATACCACGTTATCGTGTTTATACTTATCCAAATGTTATGGTCATTCAAGGAGAACCAGTTCTTCATGAAAACCGCAACGATACGGTTACTAACCCTTTGATGATAGTTGAGGTTTGGTCAAAAAGCACGAAGAATTACGATCAAGGGGATAAGTTTGATTATTATCGCTCTATTCTTGAGTTTAGAGAATATGTTTTAATTGACCAGTACAAGGTTAACGTTAAACATTTTGCTAAAACCTCTGAGGGTAAGTGGCTGTTAACAGAGTATGAATCGGCAGAGACGGTGTTATCTCTTTCTGCATTAGAGTTCCAAATTCAGTTGAGCGAAATTTATGAGGGGATTAAGTTTGAGAACCGTGAGGAATAATTAGTATCAGACAGATAGCGCCTCAGCTAATTTTGTTGTTGGATAAAAAATACCCAAAAACTTAATAATGAAGCTGAGAAAAGAGGTTATTCTCAACAGCACCCAACATCTTTAGTGTGGATTGTTGAGCTTCTGTTAAGCCAACAACGCCTGTAATATTAATCCCTTCATAAGGTCGAGGGACTTGCAGTGTTTTGATACACTTGTTTGCACTAGTTGTAGAATCTTGAGGAAATTTTTGCCATAACTTAATAGTTTCATCTTGGCTACAACTAGCGAGGATGTTACCATCTGGACTAAAGGCAAGGAATCTCACCCATTTATCATGTCCTTGCAGAACTTGATAGCGCTGTGCGATCGCATAATCTCTCAGTGCTTCACCTCCACAAGAGCAAGCTGAGTGTGAAATATCCCAACATTTCACCACCGCATCTGCACCACTACTGGCAAAAGTTTGCCCATCCGGATTAAAGACAACTGACAACACAGGGCCAGTGTGTGCCTCCAAGGTTTGGTAACATTCTCCTGTATTGAGATGCCAAAGCTTCACCATTCCATCAGCACTGCCACTAATGAGGAAATGCTTGTCTGGACTAATCGCACAAGTGCGAATCCAACTTCTATGTCCTGATAACGTTCTTACACATCGACCCGTGTGGACATCCCAAAGCTTGATGGTTTGGTCTTGGCTACTACTAGCAAGCAGTTGCCCATCTAGACTAAGAGCAATTGACCAAACTCCACCATTGTGTCCAGTGCAGGTGTAGTGACATTGACCTGTGCGAGTATTCCAAAATTTGATGGTTCCATCGAGGCTACCCGTATAGAGGGTTTGTCCATCTGGGCTGAAGATGACAGAAAACACCGCATCTTTATGTCCTCTCAGCGTTTGCAGACATTGTCCCGTGTAAGCATTCCATAATTTGAGCGTGTGGTCTTCGCTACCACTAGCAAGGACTTTACCATCTGGACTAAATGCCACTGACCAAACCCAACTCCTATGTCCTTGTAAGCCGCCAAGATACTGTCCTGTATTAATATCCCACAATCGAATTATCCTGTCTTGACTACCACTGGCTAGAGTCGTGCCTTGAGGGTTGAAAGCAAGCGACCAAACTCCATTACTGTGTCCCTGCAAGGTTTTAATACAGAGGTTGCTGCGCGTCTCCCATAACCGCACAGATTGGTCTTCGCTACTACTGGCTAAAAGGTAGTTATCAGGACTAAAAGCAACTGAGGAAATCCAACTTGTATGCCCTCTCAGGACTCTCAATACTTCACCCGTGTGGTAATTCCAAAGGCATACCGATTGGTCATCACTGCCACTAGCAAGGGTTTGTCCATTGGGACTAAAGGCAACCGTTCGGATTTGTCCAGAGTGTCCTTTTAGAGATTTGACGCACTTCCCTTGGCTAACATCCCAAAGTTTAACCGTGCGATCGCGACTACCACTTGCCAGCGTGCGACCATCAGGACTAAAGCCAATCGACCATATCCAGTCCGTATGTTCTGCAAGAGTTTCTAAGCATTCACCTGTATTAACGTCCCAAAGTTTAACTGTGTGGTCGTAACTGCCGCTAGCAAGAAGATAACCTGTGTGATGTTGAATCTTAACTCCCCCCTTACTAAGAGGCATCTGATTTTTGCCAGAGAGATTCTTGTATGTTCCTCTTGCAGAGTATTCGGGAGCAAATGCTATAGAACGGACTTCATCAGTGTGTCCGGATAAAACACTCTTGAGTTCACCTGTTTTAATATCCCAAATCCTGACCAAGTGGTCTTCACTACCACTAGCGAGAAGAAAACCATCAGGACTAAAGGCAAGGGAAAAAACGCGATCGCAAAATCCTTGTAGCGTTAGTACACATTGCCCAGTTTGGACATCCCATAAATTCACCGTGCGGTTGGCACTGCTTGCCAAAAAGCGACCATTTGGACTAAAGGCAACAGACCAAATCCATCCCTCATCAACCTTACAAGTCAGTAGTTGTTTCCCATCAGCCACTTGCCAAACGTGAATTTCATGATTGACATCACCCGTTGCTAACAACCTGCCATCGGGACTAAAGGCAATAGATAAGATTTGACTAAACGTTTGTGTAAAAACCGACTTAGCTAGATTGGCATGAGCAAAATTAACCTGATGGAGTTCACTTCGACCTAGGTAGGCTTGCCAAACTGTAAGATGGGAAAAATCCCAACCACTCAGGTTTGATGAGAGCTTGCAAAGCAGGTTGAGAATATTCCCGCCAACATAACCTGTTTCCTGAGGAGACTTCCGGCGTAACTGAGAGAGGATTTGCCGAAATAGCTCCTCCAGGTTCTCTTGGCTATAGGTATCAAGCAATCTATCCAAAACAGGCTTGAGAATTAGGCGAGTTTGAGTGTCCCGAATATAATCTTTTGCCTGAGCCTTAATTAAAGCATGGGTCTTGAACAAGCGAGGATGAAGCTTTCCCTGTCGCCATTCCCGACTCCCTATCTCTCTACAAACGTGCCAAATCAAGTGCTCAGTCATGTATTCCATGACAACAGGTTGCAGAGTGAAAAGGGTCTGACTCTTTTCAATAAGCGTAGGCATCGCTTTGTCAATGAGACATCGTCTTTCTAGGGAGGTTAACGCCTCTAGTAAGTCAGCAAGAGACACCTGTGGAACAAAATCTGCCCGCAATTCTGATAATGAAACTGGCTCTCGATCAATCGCCAGCCAATACATCACCTGCTGCTCTAAATCTGATAAACGGTCAATCTGACGCGCCAGCAAATCCCGAATATCCCCAAAAACCGAGGTACCCTGCCCAAGCACCTCAAGAAACTTGCTAATGCTGCCATCAAAGAAATCCTTAATTGCCCCCGCTACCATTTTTAAAGCAAGCGGGTTACCTGCATAGTGTTTAGTTAAAATTCTCCAGTCGTCCGCAGAACCAGAAAAATTCCCTTTGAGGCTAAAAATTTCCTGTCCCACACTTGCTGGTAAACCAGTAAGACGAAGCGATCGCACTGGCAGTGTCTCCCCTTCTTCAGCGGCAAGACATCTGGGTTTCTCGCGACTAGTGAGTACGAGCGTACTTTGATGATTCGTTTCCCCAATACACTTTAAGAGCTGACCATAACCTTCATACCCAGGTTGATAGCCACCATTGCAGTCACCTGGTTGCATGATTGTCTCTCCGTTATCAAATACAAGTAAGCAACGGTAGGAGCGTAAGTAATTTAGGAGACGCAAGATGCGACCATCAAGGGTGTTTGGTAAATCAGTTTCCTGTTGATTGGAAAGAAACTGGATGAGATCAGCGAGGAGTTCTAAAACAGGTGGCGCATTACGGAGACTTCGCCAAATCACATACTCAAATTCCCCCTGAATCTGTTTGGCTAGCTTTACCGATAAAGACGTTTTGCCGATTCCACCCATACCGAATAAACCAACAACTCGGCAGCGATCGCAACATACCCATTGTTCAAGTTTGGCTAGTTCTTCTGTGCGTCCGTAAAAAACCGAGACATCAGTGGCATCTCCCCAGTCTGTACGGGTGGTGATTGGTGATTGGTAATTGGTGACTAGGGATTGGGAAGAGAAAGCTGTCTCAGGAGAGGGTGCAATTGAAAATCCTTTGGCTTTTCGCTTGAGGACTAACTGAACATTACTCTTGGTTACCTTTTCCCCAAAAGCTTGAGAAAGCAATTGCCAAAGTTGGGAGCCTGTTTGCTTGACATAACCCACTTCATAGCCAGAGTTTTTTGCGATCGCCTGATAAGACTGTTCTTCCCAAGCATGACGAAACACTGTCACTTGCAGCTTGCTCAAACGTTCTTCGCTTAAGGTTTTCTCAACTATTAGGAGTGCATCTTCAGTATTCATCAGTAAACACTAGCCCTATCCAAGCATTCAACTAGCTACACAAGACACAACAGAATTTTGTTTACCCTTACACTCCCTACCCTCAGCAAGTCTCAATCTTAGTTCTCTAGACACTTGCAAAACTTGATTAGACGTGTATCGTACAGGTTTCGGAAAACCGCCTACTGTTACTTAGATGACATTCTGAGGACTTTGCCCTGAGTATTGTCGAACTTTTATCGAACCTTTATCGCACCTTTGAGAACCCTGGAAATTGAAGGACACTGCTAATCTTTCTTTAAACCAAAGCTGATACCAAGTAGCACTCAGCTATCAGCCGTCAGCTTTGATCTGGTAGTCCGTACCTAGGTGCGCTGTTTGAGCAACTTGATAAGGCAAAAGCAACTAATGGTCGGTGGTTAGTCAATAACAGATAACGGTCAGTCGCAAGGAGAGTCTACTAGTGAGTACGAGAAGGTATTTGCACTTATCCCGCCGTCAAGTCATCCGTGGCATTTTAGCTACCACAGCCTTTGGAGTGACCTCAAAATTTGGCACAGGATGCAGTTCATCAACCGGAAGTCAAGCGGGTGCTGGGGCAGGTGGAGATGGTGAACTGATCATGGGATTCATTTATGTGGGGGCAAAAGATGACTATGGCTATAACCAAGCCCATGCTGAAGGGGCAGCAGGTGTTGCGAAGATTCCTGGAGTAAAAATTGTCGAGCAAGCCAGTGTTCCGGAAACCACTGAAGTTCAGGAAGCAATGCGGAACATGATCGAGGAAGATGGCGTAACTGTATTGTTTCCCACCTCCTTCGGCTATTTTGACCCCCACATCCTGGAACTGGCTAAAGAGTATCCCGAAGTGCAGTTTTTCCACTGTGGTGGACTCTACCAGGAAGGAATGCCAAAAAATGTCGGGAGTTACTTCGGCTACATTGATGAAGCTCAGTACGTGGCAGGTATCGTCGCCGGACATACCACCAAGACTGGCAAGTTAGGCTTTATTGCGGCTAAGCCCATTCCCCAAGTTTTACGGAATATCAACAGCTTCACCCTAGGTGCCCGTACCATAAAGCCAGAAATCACCACACAAGTTATCTTCACCGGAGACTGGGCATTACCCGTTAAAGAGGCAGAAGCAGCGAATAGTATGGCTGACCAAGGAATTGATGTTCTCACCTGCCACGTAGACAGCCCGAAAGTTGTGATTGAAACAGCGGAGAAACGGGGGATTTTCAGTAGTGGCTATCATGCCAATCAAGCGACGCTAGCCCCCAAAGGGTATCTGACAGGTGCCGAGTGGGACTGGACAAAAGTTTACTCTGAGTACGCCGAAATGATCAAAGCTGGCAAAACCTTGATGAATGGTGGCATCCCGAACATAGTTCGAGGCGGGTTGAAGGAAGGCTTTTTAAAGATGTCGCCGTATGGTTCAGCCGTCGCCCAAGCAGCACAAAAGGGTGCTGATGGGGTGAAAGCCAAGTTTATGGATGACACCATGGTGATTTACCAAGGTGCGCTGAAAGATAACGCGGGCAAAGTTGTTATTCCTGCTGGTAAGAGTTTCAAACAGCAAGATACTGAACTCGAAAAAATGAATTGGCTGGCAGAAGGAGTCGTCGGAAAGGTTTAGTTGTTGGTTGTTGGTTGTTGGTTGTTTGTTGTTGGTTGTTTGTTGTTTGTTGTTTGTTATTGGGTGTTCGCTTTATGATTAACCGTCACAACTGGCGTAGAACGTTAGAGGCTATTTGTATTCCACTGGCGGCACTCTTCTTTTCCCTAGTTCTATTTGGTGTGTTTTGTGCAGCGGTGGGTGCGAACCCGTTTGGGGTTTATGCCTCGATTTACAAAGCAGCATTTGGTAGTTGGCGTGCCTTTCAAAATACTCTGATTCGGGCAGCACCGTTGATGCTGACTTCCCTGTGTACAGCACTTCCTGCTCGTTTGGGCTTGATTATTATTGGGAATGAAGGCGCACTGGTGATTGGGGGAATTGGTGCAGTTGCCATGGGACTTGCCTTTGGTAACGCTCCTCCCTTAGTTGTCCAGCTTGCAATGGCGCTGGGTGGTATCATCTGCGGGGGATTGTGGATTGGTGCTGTAGGTGCATTGCGTCACTACAGGGGAGTCAATGAAACCATTAGTAGTTTGCTGTTGAACTATATTGCGATCGCTCTTTTGAACCATCTAGTTGGTGGCCCAATGCGCGATCCCAGTTCCCTCAACAAACCCTCTAGCTACCCGCTTGCCGAGGTCAATATGCTGGGAACCCTTCCAGGCACCCGCGTTCACTACGGACTGATCTATGGCTTAATTGCCTGTATCATCGCCTACTTCCTCATCCAACGTACCACCTTTGGCTTTGCCGCCCGCACCGCCGGAGGCAACATCCGTGCCGCCCGAATCGCCGGACTCCCTGTTGGCAAACTTACAATGGCAATCTGCTTCCTCGCAGGTTCCTGTGCTGGTTTAGCAGGCATGGTGGAAGTAGCCGCCGTACATGGACGCGCTAATGAATCCCTCAATTCCAACTACGGCTACAGCGGAATTTTAGTTGCCTTCATCGCCCGACATAACCCCCTCGCCGCCACATTAGTTTCGATTTTGGTGGGTGGTATTCTCACCAGTGGTGGAATCTTGCAACGGGCGCATCAACTCCCGGATGCCACTGTCCTAGTATTCCAAGGACTAGTTTTCTTAGTCGTCATGTATAGCGAATCACTTTACGGACGTTTCGCAATCTTTAAAGAACCAGCAATAACCGTCAGCAGCCAGCCATCAGCCGTAACAGTCTAAAGACGTTGTTAGTTTTTTGTCTTTTGTTTTTAGCACGACGAAATTGCATTCTTTCTAACAACCAATAACCAACAAAGGAGGAACCAAGTGGCAACAGAAGCACTAGGCTGGTGGGGCGTACCCCTAGCGATCGCAGCCGGAACAATGCGGGGTGGCACTCCCTTTCTCTTTGTCTCCCTAGGAGAATGCCTAACTGAGAAAAGCGGCAAAATCAACCTTGGATTAGAAGGAACACTACTAACTGGAGCAATGAGTGCCTACGCCATTTCTTATCTAACAGGTTCCCCTTGGCTAGGAGTCATTGTCGCTGGACTTGCAGGTATGGTTTTAGGCTTCATCCACGCTTGGCTTACCCAACAACCCAAAGTTAATGATGTTGCTGTCGGTATCGCCATGATTATCTTTGGTAGTGGGATTGCCTTCTTCTTCGGCAAACCCTTTATCCAACCCAAAGCCCCACAACTTCCTACGATTGATTTGGGGGGATGGAGTAGTATGCCAGCTTTGGAATCAGCTTTAAAAATTAGCCCACTTTTCTTACTCGGTGTTGCGATCGCGCCTTTGCTAGCGTGGTTCTTTAAATCAACTCGTTGGGGCTTATTTATCCGGGCTGTTGGGGATAGTCCTGAAGCGGCTATGGCAATGGGAGTCTCGATCAGACGAGTACGGATGCTCTGCATTATCGCTGGAAGCTGTTTAGCCGGAATTGGTGGAGCTTCACTGTCCCTCTACTACCCCGGCATCTGGAGTGAGCGCATCTCCAGTGGTCAAGGACTGATGGCAGTAGCATTGGTAATCTTTGCCCATTGGAATCCGATGCAATGTTTATATGCCTCATTACTATTTGGTGGCGCTCAAGCACTTGGTCCTGCGCTCCAATCTGTCGGCGTAGACTCCTACTACTACTTATTTAATGCCGCACCCTACATCCTGACGCTAGCAATCATGATTATCACCTGCTCACCAAAGCGAACGCTAACAGGTGTACCAGGAGCATTAGGTACTACTCAGTAGTCAGCTTTCAGCTAATAGCTTGCATCTAAACGTGATGTTTGGACTCAACTTTGTATGAATCGTCATTTGTTCTTGATTGTTCTTTGTAACTCATCACAGTTCTTGCAGAAATTAATCGTTCATTATTAATAGTCAACAGTGAACAGTCAACAAACAACAAATAACTGAACAATGTCAGATACGTTAAAGCTTGCAGTGAATGGCACGTTGATGCATGGATTGGAACTCAACGGTAATCTTCTCGCCATAGGTGCAATTTTTGGACGAGAAGCAACCACAGAACCCGCTTATCGACTTTGGTCAATTGATGACCAGTATCCAGCAATGGTGCGAGTTTCGGATGGAGGGGCAGCGATCGCGGTTGAAGTCTGGTTAGTTCCTGCTGCCGGACTTGCAACGATTTTATTGCAAGAACCACCAGGATTATGCATTGGCAAGGTTCGCTTAACCGATGGCGAAATCGTATTGGGGGTTTTAGGAGAACCAATCGCTTGTGAAAACAAGCAAGAGATTACTCAATGGGGTGGTTGGCGTACCTACATCGAATCACTGGAAATCAAGCAATCATCACCCTTAGCTCAAACATAGAAGAGGCAAAACATGAGTGGACTAGGCGGTTTAAATAAGTCACCCGATGGTGTCGTTATCGGTTTAGTGCAATTGCAACTACCGAACGTGGTTACGCCTGACGACTTAGCCGCACAATGCGATCGCATTTGCACCTTAGTTGCCAAAGCAAGACGCAATCTCCCAACAATGGATTTAGTCGTCTTCCCAGAATATGCCTTACACGGTCTGTCGATGGACACCAATCCAGAAATCATGTGTCGCATAGATGGAGTAGAAGTCCAGGCATTCCAAAAAGCTTGCCGAGATAACCAAATCTGGGGCTGTTTCTCAATCATGGAGTACAATCCTCACGGCAACCCCTACAACAGCGGCATCATCATTGATGACAAAGGCGAACTAAAACTCTACTACCGCAAACTCCATCCTTGGGTACCCGTAGAACCGTGGGAACCCGGTAATCTCGGCATCCCTGTCTGCGAAGGACCGAACGGCAGCACCCTAGCCCTAATCATCTGCCACGACGGAATGTTTCCAGAAATGGCACGAGAATGTGCCTACAAAGGCGCAGACATCATGCTCCGCACAGCAGGCTACACCGCACCCATCCGTCATAGCTGGAAAATCACCAACCAAACCAACGCCTTCTGCAACTTAATGTACACCGCTTCCGTATGTATGTGCGGCACTGACGGCACCTTCGACTCAATGGGTGAAGGTATGATTGTCAACTTCGACGGCACCCCAATCGTCACAGGTAGCAGTCGCCCCAATGAAATCATCACAGCAGAAATCCGACCCAAACTAGTCCAAGAAGCACGGCATCTCTGGAGCGTAGAAAACAACATATACCAATTTGGTCACCGAGGTTACGTCGCCGTCAAAGGAGGCGCTCAAGACTGCCCCTATACATACATGAAAGATTTAGTCAATGGCTGCTACCGACTACCTTGGGAAGACCAAGTAGCTCACACCGACGGCACCTCCTGCGGCTTCCCAGCACCCACAAGAGACTACCAAGGAGAAGAACTCCCGACGAGCGATCGCGTATCAAATGCGATCGGCTGACATCTAACCTGAAAATAGGTGGTAGGTGTTAGGGGAGAGGGATTTTCATTGCAATGTTTATGTACTCCTCTTCCCCAACCTCACCCACATTCCCCAACCCTTGCAATAACCCAAAAAATCTTCTATTCACCCGCGAAAACACCTTGTGCAGGGGGTCTGGAGGAGGCACTCCGTCCCCCAGTGGGGGGGTTTGGGGGGGGACCTCCCCCCAATCCGGGTTTTTCCCAGAAACCACAAATACCAACAAACCATTGGAAAGCAAGGTAGTTAAACCTTACCTAAAACTTATTCACTACCTACAGAGGTCAACTATGGGATGTTTCATTGAAGCCGAACCTTATCCTTACCCCTACAACGGAGACTTACGTCCAGAAAACACAGTCCTGCTAATCATCGACATGCAAGTCGATTTCTGCGGACACGGTGGCTATGTTGACAAAATGGGTTACGACCTCTCCCTAACTCGCGCCCCCATCGAACCAATCCAGCGAGTACTAGAAATAGCAAGAGCAAAAGGCTTCCCCATAATCCACACCCGCGAAGGACACCGCCCCGATCTCTCCGACTTGCCAGAAAACAAACAATGGCGATCGCGTCAAATCGGAGCAGGCATTGGCGACCCCGGCTCCTGCGGCAAAATCCTAGTACGCGGTGAAATGGGCTGGGAAATCATCCCCGAACTCGCCCCCCTCCCCGGAGAAATCATCATCGACAAACCTGGAAAAGGCTCATTCTACGCCACAGACTTAGACCTAATCCTAAAGAGGAAAAGCATCCAAAACATCATCCTGACTGGTGTTACAACCGATGTCTGCGTCCACACCACCATGCGCGATGCCAACGATAGAGGCTACGAATGCCTACTGCTATCCGACTGCACCGCCGCAACCGACTACGGCAACTACCTCGCCGCCCTCAAAATGATCAAAATGCAAGGAGGTGTTTTTGGAGCTGTTGCCGACTCAAACGCCTTTATTGAAGCAGTTCATAGCTCTCAGCCATCAGCAGTCGGCACTCAGCTAGCTTCGAGTCGCCCATGAGCAGAAGTCAGACGTTCTCCACCTTACAACAATAGTTTTGAACTGTTAGTTATTAGTGACCAAAAAGCAGAACCAACAAACAACAAACAACAAACTACTGACAACCAGATGAACACCATAACAGCCAGCACTCCTATACAGATAGATAAGCCATTAGAACTAGAAGTGGTGAACATGACCAAGCAATTTGGTACCTTTACCGCCTTAGATAATGTGTCAATGACACTGAAGCCAGGAACCTTTCACGCCTTACTTGGAGAAAATGGAGCCGGTAAAAGTACCTTAGTGAAGTGCATCATGGGTTTCTACACCCCTACCTCAGGTCAGGTGCTGATTGATAAACAAGTACGCACCATCAATAGTCCTCGTGATGCTCACCAGTACGGCATCGGCATGGTTTACCAACACTTTACCTCAGTTCCAGCGATGACCGTGGCAGAAAATCTTGTGCTGTCTCGCTTCGATAGCCCCAATCTAATCAACTGGAAACAAGAATACGAGCAGTTAAATGCCTTCATGCAAACCGCTCCTTTTCAAGTTCCTCTAGATGTCCCGATCGCACAATTAGCCGCAGGGCAAAAGCAAAAGCTAGAAATCCTTAAACAAATTTATCTCAAAGTCCGCATTTTAATTCTGGATGAACCAACTTCTGTCCTTACCCCACAAGAAGCAGATGAAGTCTTAGGCTTACTTCGTCAAGAAGTAACGGCTGGAAAGTTGAGTGTATTAATCATCAGCCACAAATTTCGGGAAGTGATGGCATTTTGTGATGAAATTACCGTACTACGAAAGGGCAAGTTTGCAGGTCGTGATTTGGTGAAAGATCTCACCGTCTCAGACATGTCTGAGATGATGATGGGAGAGAAACGAGAGCCAAAACAGGTTGAAAAAACTAAACTCAAAGCCACAACTCCTGTCCTAGAAATTCAAAGTATTCATGCCGACAAAGACAATGGTTTAGAGGCTGTTTCCGGCGTAAACCTGACCGTCCACAGTGGTGAAATTGTTGGTATTGCAGGTATTTCTGGTAATGGTCAACGGGAACTGGTTGAAGTACTAGCCGGCCAACGTCCGGCAACAGCAGGACAGATGTTGGTTAATGGTGAAGTATATACTGCAACGCGATCGCAAATGTATCGCCATCGCATTTTCGCATTACCAGAGGAACCCCTACGCAACGCCTGTGTCGCGCACATGAGTGTTGCTGAAAACATGGCACTGCGGACATTTGACCGTCCCCCCCAAGCCAAAGGATTGCTACTGATGTTCCAGGCAATGCGACAGATGGCTCAAGGTTTGATTGCTCGATTTTCAGTGAAAACGCCTTCAACAGAAACACCAATTGGCAACCTTTCGGGAGGCAATGTGCAACGTGCTGTCCTAGCACGAGAACTCTCTGCCGAGTACATTCAGCTATTGATTGCAGCTAACCCTTGCTTTGGTCTAGATTTTGCGGCGGTAGAGTTCATTCACACTCAGATTGTTGAAGCACGAAACCGAGGCGTTGCCGTATTACTTGTAAGCGAAGATTTGGATGAATTGCTGAAACTCGCTGACCGGATTTTAGTCATTAGCGATGGCAAGTTTGTTTATGAAAGTGCGACAAGTAATGCTGATTTTGCCACGATTGGACGCAGTATGGCAGGACACTAATGCAACAAGTTTTAATTCTCAAAGACTTACTCAATATCGCAGTACGGCAAGATGAATTATCCTGGGAACCTTTCCGTATAGGGGTTGATATCTACCGACTCTATAAAGATGGAGAAAAAGGTGCAGCCGCTGCATTATTACGCTATAAACCCGGAGCAAGTGTTCCCCAACATGACCATATCGGTTTTGAACACATCTTTATTTTGTCTGGTTCACAAACTGATCAAAACGGTGAACACCAAGTAGGAACCCTTGTAATTAACCCACCAAGTAGTAATCACAAGGTTATTAGCAAAGACGGTTGTATTGTCCTAGCAATTTGGGAAAAACCGATTTCCATCACCAGTTGTGAAACCACCAACAACCAAGAACCAACAACCAACAACTAAAATGACGATCCCCCCTAGCCCCCCTTAAAAAGGAGGGAACCGAGCTGTTCAAAGTCCCCCTTTTTAAGGGGGATTTAGGGGGATCGAACACTCTTTGATACTTCTTAGATATCCTTTAACCACAACAATGGCTTCAATCTCTGCTCAACCCTATAGTTATGAACTCCCTCTTAATGGGGGTTTAGCGTTAATCATCATTGATATGCAGCGAGATTTTCTCGAAGCAGGAGGCTTTGGCGATGCTTTGGGCAATGATGTAACGCGACTCCAGGCAATTGTTCCAACTCTCAAGCAGTTGTTAAAAGCCTTTCGGGCTAAACAACTCCCAATTTTTCACACGATTGAATGCCATCAACCTGATTTATCCGATTGTCCACCGTCAAAGCGGAATCGAGGGCAAAGCGCCCTGAAAATTGGGGATACAGGGCCAATGGGAAGGATTTTAGTTTTTGGCGAACCGGGGAATGGAATCATTCCAGAATTAGAACCCCTACCTGGTGAAACAGTAATTACTAAACCAGGGAAAGGTGCCTTTTACCAGACAAATTTAGAAGCCTTGCTACACAAACAGGGAATCACTCACCTGTTGGTAACGGGAGTAACAACAGAAGTTTGTGTTCAGACTACTATGCGGGAGGCAAATGATCGCGGTTTTGAGTGCCTTATGGTTGAAGATGCAACTGAAAGCTATTTTCCAGAATTTAAACAATCGACACTGGCAATGATGACTGCTCAAGGCGGGATTATCGGTTGGACGGCACCTGCGGCAAATGTTCTACAAGCACTAGAAGTCTTAAGAGTTGTTGGTTGTTAGTTTACCTGAGTCAGGAGAAATGGCTGAACTAAAGCCACCCTACGCATGAGGGTGGCGAGGCGCAAATTGCAAAAATTGTATTTACTTTGAACGACTTGAATTCCTACTGGTTTCGCTTGCACGGGCAGAGTTGGGGCTAAGTTCTAAAAGTGAGCTAGTGGATCAGATTGGGCGTAGGGTTCTTATTGTTTCTCCTAATCCAGCAGCTAAGGACAATATAGAGGAGCCAGCACAGAGAGTAGATTAGCGATCGCCCGAACAACAGTTAGACTTCTCCAAAAGGGCAGCTTTTATGTAATCAGGCAAATAATTAAGAAGCTGAGCGATCGCTTCTGGGGAAAGATGTTGAGTGCTGAGGGTGTGAGTCATGATTCTCTGGAAATCTTTGCTGCTCGATTTTACATTGAGCGATCGAACTCCCATCCATATCCGCGATCGCCCTTCGACTCAGAGGATAGACGATCGCATTCAACAGCCATTGTGCACAGGATTTGCGACAAAAACGAGACGACAGCCAGTTGAATTCTATGTACTATATTTAGCCTTGATAAAAGTCTTTAACCCGTTAGGGGACAAACCTCAGTCGGGACTAGACTTTTGATTGTCATTCCTCTAAACTACGTTAAATCGGTAGGAATAGGTGATTAACTGAGGAAAATGCTAAAAGCGTGAGCAATCAACCGAGCGGTACTGGGTAAGTTACTCCCACTCGATTACAACAGGCGGCGCAAGAAGGATTTAAGTCAAATGTCACTGAAGTTAGGCGAAAAATAGAAACCGTAGTAGCGTGGCAAGCTAAAAATGTTGGGTCAACCAAAGACTAAAAACCCAAATTTATGACCCTTCTCAGATTTTTTCTACCCAGTAAATTAAGCTTGCCACGCTAGTAGGTTGGGTTAAGCGATAGCGCAATCCAACCTACAAAGGTGTCAATGTGACTTAAGGGGAGTGCCATTCGATTGAAGTCAGTGCTGAATCTTCGCTATTTAACCGATTTAAGTCTTTGGCATTTAAACCCATCACTCAGTTTTTTTAGGAGGAAAAGCATGAGAAAGAAATCCATCAAAGGAAAATTTATTAGGACAAAGGCAAAGTTTTTGGTACTTCTTGCCTCATTGTTAGCGATCGCAATACCACTGCTACCGTTTTCACCAACAGCCGCTCAGACTTCACCTAAAATTCAATTTGTCTCGCCAGACTGGGTTACCGCTAATGCCAATGACCCCAATCTTCGTATCCTTGATGTCCGAATTAATCCATTTGACTACTTCATTGGACACATTCCCAACGCAGTTCACCTCGCTGAAAATACCCTGCGGGGACCGAATGGTGTTCTTCCCGTGCAGTATTGGCAACCAGAGAAAATAGTGCAGACATTATTCCAAGCTGGAGTGACAGACAATAGTCGCGTATTAATCTACTCCGATGGGCGAGATGTCTTAGGTGCAACAATGGTCGCCTACGCTCTAGAACGATTGGGACATACAAAGGAGGTAGCAGTACTCGATGGTGGCTTTGCAGGGTATGAAGCCAGTCAACCTGTAACCAAAGAATTTCCTAACTACAAGCAAGGGAAACTAACGCTACGAGATAACAGTTCGATTCGGGTAACTCTAAATGAAGTGAAAAGCTTGATTGGCAAACCTGGAGTCACCTTCATCGACCCCAGACCGCCAAAGGTATTCCAGGGTGAGGAAAATATTTGGGTACGCAACGGGCATATTCCAGGTGCAAAAAATATTCCTTGGCCTACCTTTACCGTCGGAAACGCAGCTACCGATGAAGGTAATTTTCACCAGTTGAAACCCTTAAGCGAAATTCAGAAGCTGTTAACTGACCGAAGGATTACTCCAGACCAAGACATCATTGTGACGTGCAGCACGGGACGCGAAGCAACGCTACAATATGTCGTCCTTAAACACTTGCTAGGTTATCCCAAAGTGAGAATCTACGAAGGTTCGTGGACTGAGTATAGTTCTCAGCCGGACTTACCAGTAGCGACTGGTCCAGAAAAGGCTGCATAGCAACAAAATGCTATTTACGAGCAGTTTGTCGGTCAGATAAGTTGTTGTGCATTTAAATTGCAGTTTGGAATCGCTAAAAGGCTTAGCTCTATCGGTTCGCACGATTTTGGCTTTAGACTTGCTCAATACCCTCCTCCGCTATATCAAAAGTAGCTGGTGGAGGATTTGTTTCCTTCATCAGTTAACCTCTAATTGCCTGAAGTATTTGGAACCCATGGAGGTCTTTAACCATGAAACTCAGTATTTTATCAATCGTGGGACTACTAACCGCGTTCAGTTTAGTTACCTCCGTTATCGCTGAAAGTGCGAATCCGGAGAGTATTGTTAGTTGCGGTCCAACTCCGAGTCCTGATCGCAAACCGCCAAATCCAGACCAACCCACTACCTAAGCCAATGGCTATTCAATGTGCCTGGTGAGAGGCAGGAGACGCAGGATGAGAGGATTATGCAATGGCTAGACCCTCCTCTCACAAACCATCTAAGTAAAAGGCGATCGCTTCTTTTTAAGCAATTGCTCTTGAAAATCTCGTGTACATTAAAGAGCTATTTGTCGCGTTTAAATACTTGTTGTCCCGGTCAAACCCTCGTACAGCAAAGGCTTTAGCCTTGACACTAGCTGCTTAAATTAGACAAAAATCTCTTCTTTGTAGTACAAGCATACTACAAAAATACTACAAATTTTATTTACTCAGTCTTATATGCGGATGAAAGGACTTGAACCTTCACACCTTGCGGTACTAGAACCTAAATCTAGCGCGTCTGCCAATTCCGCCACATCCGCGAACATCGCCTTGGCTATCATAGCAAAAACTTGAGCATTATATGAACTTAAGTCAAAAGACGACAACGCCCTGCTTAAACGCTGCCGTCCTGGTTAATCAAGCTTAGGTTCTCACAATCGAAGACCTGCTTAGGTTTGAGGAGGCATAATCACTTTATCAACAGCGTGGATAACACCATTGCTTGCCTCAATATCTGGCTGAGTCACTGTCGCATCGTTCACTTTAACGGCACTACTGGCGCTATCCACCTGAACATTGACGGGTGTTCCCTGAACAGTGCCTACTTCTCCAGGCTTGATTTGGCTAGAAGTTACTTTACCCGGTACCACATGGTAAGTCAGAAGCTGCACCAACTGTTCTTTGTTTTCCGGCTTCAACAAGTTGTCTACTACCCCATCTGGCAAAGCTTCAAACGCAGCATCAGTTGGAGCAAAGACTGTATAAGGCCCTTGTGCTGATAGCGTTTCCGTTAAATCTGCGGCTTCAACGGCTTTGGTGAACGTTTTAAAGGAATCATTGGTAGATGCTAACTCTACAATTGTTCCGCTCGCTGCGGCATCAGGAGAGGCTGTAACGGCTGGACTATTTGCAGGAGGTACCTCAGGAGCTTCAGCAACAGGTGATTGGCTGACATTAGCCTCTGGTGTATTTTGGCTACAAGCAGATAACGCAGCGACACTGCTCAAACTCACAAGTCCAACGAGAACGATCTTGGAAATACCGTTGATACGTTTCATATGGGATTCTGGGGTGCAGATAATGTTAAGAACTTTTAACAACCCTAACTACTTCTTAACATTAATGCCCTCAGCCTTCCGGAGGGCGATCGCTTCTACCCCCAGACAGACACAGAACGATCGCTTTCTCATTAAGTGATCGCCTAAAGTCTATTTCTTCATAATGCTCAACAGCTAAAAGCTTCCTGCTTCACCCCATCAGCAGGGACTCACCACCATCAATCCACATTTCTGTTCCCGTGATGTGGCTAGAAGCATCCGAGGCTAAAAATAACACTAGCTGTGCTACTTGTTCAGATGAACCCGGTTTACCGTCCGTTAGCGGAATTTTTCCTTCAGGAAATTCCACAGGTTCGCGAATCTCGTCTAAATCTCGTTGCTCGGTGCTTTCTTCAATATTCGTTGTAATTGCTCCTGGGCAAACAACGTTAACACGGACGCGGTGTTCTGCAAGTTCCAGAGCAACCATTTTGGTAAAGGCTACCTGAGCCGCTTTGGTACAGGAATAAGCAGTAGCCCCCGTATTGCTGAAGATGCGCGTACCGTTGACGGACGATGTCACAATAACTGAGCCACCCTGTTTTTTCAGATAAGGTACGGCATACTTGACAGTCAAAAATGTTCCTTTGAGATTGACGTTGATTGTCTTGTCCCACTCATCAGGTTCCAGTTCCTCCAAAGGTGCCCAAACGCCATTAATTCCAGCGTTGGCAAACACAATATCAAGACGCCCCCATTGATTCACAATCTTTTGAACCGCTTGTTGCATCTCATCAGGCTGTGAGATATCAGCCCCTACTGGAATGGCTTCTCCACCAGCATCTTTTATCTGAGTAACGGTTTCTTGGAGTTCATCCTCAGTTCTACCCAGCGCCGCAATTTTTGCCCCTTCTTTCGCCAGCAGCAGTGCGGCTGCTTTGCCAATGCCGGAACCGGCACCCGTGATCAACGCGACTCTTTCTGCCAGTTGCATCGGCTTTTTCTCCTTCGATTCTCTAACCTGATGGTTAAACATCGAGAGAGGCTGAACATCCCTCTTGTGAGGGAAGTCTGGAGGTGTCGCGTTTAGAGTGTGTATACTCAACTACTGGCTGTAGCAAGAGCCTTATCGTGCTAGTTCCTCACTCCATATAAACGGTGTCAAACGGGAGTAGAGTCTCAAGTCTTGCAATAAAATCAAAAAGTTTTAAAGAGTCTAGCCATGTCATTCCACGAACAGAACATCGAAGCCTTTATTCAGTTGTTGAAAAATCAGCGATCGCTTTTTTCGGCTCAACATCGGGCAAGCCTGGATAAACTTGCCGCTACTCTTCCCGATGATGAAGAAAAGATATCAGAAGCGATCGCTTCTTGGTACGAGCAACACCCAAAAATTCTTGACGCTCAGCTAGATACCCTCAATACCCTGCTTACTAACGAAATCAACGTCAGTAGAGCGATTGCTAGAACAGACTCCAGCGCTAGCGACGAAGAGGAAAATTACCGAAAAAAGCTGATTGACGCGATTAAAACAAGTGCCAGATAAAACCAAATAAGTCTGCCTAGGCAGACTTACTTCCATCGAACAGCGACTCAACGAATTAAAGTATTCGCTATACCTCGACTTTTACACCTTTCCAGAAAGCGATATAGCCTTCAATGTTCTTCGCCTTGTCTTTTGCCGTTGGGTAATACCAGGCAGCATCCTTGTTCTGTTGCCCATCTACTTCAATGGTGTAATAACTGGCTTGTCCTTTCCAAGGACAGCTAGTGTGGGTACTGCTTTCTTGAAAATACTGCTTGTTGATCGAGTCGGGTGGGAAATATTGGTTACCTTCCACGACTTCGCACTTGTCGCTCTCGGCGAGAACTGCACCATTCCAGATTGCTTTTGGCATTGTTACTTTACTTAATAAACTTTCTAACTACTATTATGAGGCGATAAGTACGAGTAAAACTTAGTCGTGAGCTTATGGATATTTTAATTGTTGAGGATGAACCAGAAATCGCCAAGCTCATCCAGCTAGCTTTAGAAAGAGAAGGGTTTTCCTGCCACTGGTGTCGTGATGGACTAGAAGCCTTGCAGGCGTTTGGGAAGCAGCAACCCGATGTCATTATTTTGGATTTGATGCTTCCTGGTTTAGATGGTTTGGAGCTATGTGCGAGAATTCGTCAAAAACCAGGTGCAAAAGACCCCTATATTTTGATGCTGACCGCTAGAGGGGAGGAAATTGACCGTGTAATCGGTTTATCGACTGGTGCGGATGATTACATGGTCAAACCGTTTAGCCCGACAGAACTGGTTGCGAGAGTTCGGGCACTACTACGGCGTAGTCTACGACATGGCGGACAGCATCTGGTTTACCAGACTCAACATTTTGCTGTTGATGTAGATCAACGCATTGCGACACGCCAACTCGATGCTGGCAAGTCAGAAGCCTTAGACTTAACAACGCTAGAATTTAACCTCCTAGCAACGTTTATCAGTCAGCCAGGTCGTGTCTGGAACCGGACTCAGCTCATCGATAAACTTTGGGGTAATGACTTTTTTGGGGATGAACGGGTGGTAGATACGCATGTGGCACGGTTACGGAAAAAAATAGAGCCTGACCCAGCTAATCCAACATTTGTAAAGACAGTTATCGGTGTCGGCTATAAGTTTGAAGATGTAGCTGTTGCTTAAAGCGATGAGTAAGACTGGTTTACGTAAAACGAAGTCTTTGCCCCTGGTATCACGCCTCTTCCTCTCTCATCTCCTAGTCATGATGGTGGCAGTGAGTTCTCTTGTGATCATTGGCAAGTTGTCTTCCCCGCGTTTCTTTGTTTTGCATCTGCAACAACTCGAAGGTAGAGGGGTTACTTTACGCTATGCCCGTACCAATTTAATAAAAGGGTTTGAAACCGCTTGGAATCGCAGCACGTTCTGGGCAGTGATTGCGGGTGGCACAGCGGCGGGTGGACTCAGTTATTGGGTTTCTAAACGGATTGTGCAACCTTTGACTCAGATTGAGCAAATTACTCAAAGGTTTGCCGCAGGACATTTGGATGAACGACTGCCGCCGAGTGAAATTCCCGAAATCAATCAACTGACGACCAGTTTTAACCGTATGGCAGTCAGTTTAGAAGATGTGGAACATAGACGTAGAGAACTAGTAAGTGACCTCACTCATGAATTGCGAACTCCGTTAACTGTTCTTCGTGGTTATCTAGAAGAACTTGCAGATGCCCGGATTGAGCCAACCCCAGGGGTTTATCAGCAACTAGCAAAAGAAACTAGACGCTTAGAACGCTTAATCAATGATTTGCAGGAACTTTCCAAGGCAGAAGCTGGCTATCTACCGATTCATTTGCAAGCGGTTAACTTGCGTCCGTTGTTGGAGTCGCTAGTACAAAAATTTTCTGACCAGTTGCTAGAAGATGGGCCATTATTACGATTGGAATGTCCTGACCAACTACCGAGTGTACTCGCTGACCCTGATCGTGTAGAACAGGTTCTGGTTAATCTTATTGGTAATGCCCTAACTTACACCAAAACAGGCTCGATTACTGTTCGGGCTTGGACAGAAGCTGAAGGAGCAACTAGCCGCTTACCTCAACTGTGGATTGCGGTGACGGACACGGGAATTGGGATCGCCGCCCAAGATTTGCCCCATGTTTTTGAGCGTTTCTGGCGTGCTGAAAAGTCTCGAAATCAGCACACTGGAGGCACTGGTATTGGTCTTGCAATTTCTCAACGCTTGGTTGAACTGCAAGGTGGGCAGCTTGAAGTCGAAAGTCAACTAGGTATAGGCAGTACATTTCGGTTTTACTTGCCTTTGGCGTAAGTTGACTGGATTGGGATAACGACAAGTGAGTACCATAAACATTTGCTGTACCAAATATTTGCTTATTTTCTCTCCCTATTCTTGCCAAGCCGCATCGCTGTAAAATGAGGCAGCAAGCTGTTGTTTCTGATCTTCTGATAACCAAGATGACTCTATTCCATGAATAATCAGCATTCGGATATCATGGCGAGAAAAGCCTAGTTTTTCTTCTAGTAGTTGATACTCTTGGGCTAAGGAGTTATTAAACATTTTTGGGTCATCGGTATTGATAGTTACGACGATACCCTGCTCAAAATAGCGTTTTACTGGGTGCGCTTCCAGAGATGAGACTACCCCAGTTCTTAGATTAGAAAGGGGACACATCTCTAGGGGAATTTGGTGTTCAGCTAAGTAGTCAAGCAGAGACTCATCTTCCTCAGCGCGAGTTCCATGTCCGATGCGATCGCATTGTAAACTGCGGATAGCTCCCCAAATACTCTCAGCTCCTGCTACTTCTCCTGCATGGACACTGGTACAAAAGCCGAGATGACGTGCCTTATCGTACACTTGGGCAAATGGTTCTGGTGGATACTCATGTTCTGAACCGCCAATCCCAATCCCAATAACGCCCAAGCTCTTGATCTCACTGACTTCTGCCAGGGTCACAGTTGCTCTCTCTGGTCCAAAATCTCGAATCAAATCGGCTACTAATGCCACTTCAATGCCTGGAACTTGAGTAAGTCCTTTCCGGATGGCTTCAGTTAACTCCTGGGTTTTTAAGCCATGCCGAGCAAAGTCACCTGGGGAATAAAAGGCTTCTACATAGCGAATATTTTGCTGCTCTAGGTCTTGTGCAATGGCTTTTGCAATAAAGGTAAAGTCTTCGTACTCTCGGAGAAACTGGTTTTTCCAAAGCCAAGTGTCAATAAAGTGAGGAAAATCGCGGTATTTAAACCGTTGTTGGAGTGCTTCAAGGGTTGAAACTGATGGGTCACCTCCATATTTTTGTACAAGTTCCCACAAGGCTTCATGGGGAATTGCTCCCTCTAAGTGTAGGTGCAATTCAACTTTCGGGACTTGCTCAAACCAGGTCTTTCCTGAACGTAAAGCCATATTAGTAGCTTGATTCATCTTAAAAGTGTAAGCATTTCTACTGACTTGGAGTAACAATAAAGTTTTACTCTGTAGTCGCGTCAAGATAAGCACTAAGAAGAAAAGCTATCATAAGCCAGAGCGTTGCCGTTTTAGCAAGTCGATAATATCTTTTCAATAATTTAATAAGCCAATGTGCATTCAAATTGCATATAGGAATAAGCCTAACTGCTTGCTACTCCTAAGACGAGGGAAAAAGCGATCGCATATACCAAGGACTGACATTGAAATACGGATAATTCACCCAGTCCCGCTCCACAAATAGGCTGGAAACTCGACAAGATTTAAAACTCAAGACTGACCATCACGACGCCCCAGTTCATAGACACCACACCCCATACAGGCAAGGATACCCATACTAATTGCCCAGCTACGACCTAGACTCAGTTCAACGCCCCAGTTACACAAGCTACCAATAAGTAAAAAAGGCACAATACTCAATAGTGATGCGTATAAAGCATTTTGTGCTTCTCTACCCTTACGAGTTTTCTCAAATTCCTCCACTGAGGTATAGAGCAATCGTTCAGCAAAGTTAAACCAACGATTGAGTTGCTCCATCACCCACTGGGTCAAGGACGAGAAGCTTAAATACAGTGCCAGCGACCATAAGGACGCACCTGCGATCGCACTAGCATCTAGATCGAATCGGAACGGGAATAGTTGAGTCAGCATCGGTTGAGGGACAGGCTCAGTTGCAGTAGATTGAAGCCTATTCAGGCATCTTAACAAAACTACAGGATTCTGAATACTTACAAAGTCTCAAACCTGTCTAAGAGTAGAAATTGAACACTTAGCAAACCTTTAATAGGGTGTTGACAGAGCAACACTCTAGAGTATGATCTTGCGAAGAATTAAATTTGTGTGAGCAAAAAATTCACGAAACAAACTCTTACTACTCAAAACACAGTAGAGGGTGTGAACGATTGCTTGGGTGTCAGCTACTGAACCATAGCCACCACCAATCATAAGAGTGAACAAATGCAGCAAGCGTCTAAACCCCAATGGCATCCAAATCACAAGAGGTTACTTCTAAGCCTTCTATTTTTGCTAGGGCTGACTATGAGCAGTTTTATTACGCTAGGAGGGGTAAGGCACGAATCGGTGAGTGCCTCAGAAGCTAAGTCAGTTCAGGCAGCAAACTCCAATTCCTGGAAAGGAGCTTCCTTTCCTGTAGAAAATTTTCAAGGCTACACCTCTGGTTTCGGCTACCGTCGCTCGGCTACAGGCGGTTCTGGTAGGGAATTTCATCGAGGCTTAGACATGGCAGCGCCAGACGGAAGTTACATCCGCAACTGGTGGACGGGTCAAGTTGTAGAAGTTTCTGATAATACGCTGTGCGGCACTTCAATCAAAATCCAGTCAGGAGAGTGGACACACATCTACTGCCACATGAAAGGACACGTTGAAGGAGGGTCAAGTGGTCGTTACTTCATTGACCGTACTGGTGGTATTCAAATCTGGGAAGGTCAACAAATACTAGTTGGCGCAAGAATTGGTCGAGTTGGGATGACAGGTCGTACTACTGGACCTCATCTACATTGGGGTCTAAAGTACGCTGACCAATATATAGACCCAGCGACTGTGCTTCGGGCAATGTACACTGACCAAGGGAGCGCTGGGAACGTTTCCAGCAACATGCAACAGCGAGACTAAACAGAAAGCGGCGGGAAACTCCTGCCTTCTACGAAGGTGAGGAATAGCCGTCCGCCGCTTTGTTATTTGTTCTTTGCTCTTTGTTGTTTGTTAAAGAATACGAATAACCAATAACCAACAACAAATAACGCTTTGATCCACGTCCTTGCTGACAAGGGATGAGTTAACCAGAAACGACTAACTTTTCCCCTTGTAACTGGCTTTGCTCATTCATGATTTCCAGCAACTGGTCACCGTCAATTGTTTCTTTCTCAATCAACAGCTCAACTAATTGGTCAATGACAACGCGATTGTCACGGATGATTTGACGAGCTTTGTCATGGCAGTGTTCAACAATTGTGTGGACTTGGGCATCAATCCGGGCAGAGATTTCCTCTGAGTATTCCGCCGACCTCGACATGAAGCCGCCCCCCAGAAAGACTTCTCCTCCTTGTGTTTCTAGGGACAGAGGGCCTAAGTCACTCATGCCAAAGCGCGTCACCATTTGCCGTGCCAAAGACGTTATGGTTTGCAAGTCACCACCAGCACCTGTTGTCACTTCGGCATCGCCAAACACTTCTTCCTCTGCTGCTCTACCCCCTAAGGCGGCAGTGATACGCGCTAGTAGCTGGGCACGGGAAACTAACCCCTGTTCTTCATTGGGAGTAAACCAGGTAAGACCACGGGCTTGTCCACGAGGAATTAGAGTGACCTTTTGTACAGGGTCATGTTGGGGTAGCAAGGTGCCAATGACAGCATGTCCGACTTCGTGGTAGGCAATCAAGCGCTTGCTCTTGCTGTCCACTAAGGGGGTGCCTTCCATCCCTGCGACAACGCGGTCAACAGCGTCGTTAATCTCCAACATGGTGATCGCATCTTTGCGACGTCGGGCGGTGAGGATTGCCGCTTCGTTGAGTAGGTTGGCAAGGTCTGCACCTGTAAATCCAGGAGTACGCCGTGCGATCGCTTCTAGGGAAACTTCTGGGGCAATCTTTTTATTACGAGCGTGGACTTCCAGGATTCCCTGCCGTCCTTTGAGGTCAGGCGCATCGACCATCACTTGCCGATCAAAGCGTCCTGGACGCAACAGGGCGGAATCAAGAACATCAGGACGGTTAGTCGCTGCGATGATGATAATCCCGGTATTCCCTTCAAATCCGTCCATCTCCGTGAGCAACTGGTTCAGGGTTTGCTCTCTTTCATCGTTCCCTCCACCGATACCTGCACCACGCTGTCTACCAACTGCGTCAATTTCATCAATGAAGATGAGGCAGGGAGCATTTTCTTTGGCTTTCTTGAACAAGTCACGGACGCGGGAGGCACCAACACCAACGAACATTTCAACGAATTCTGATCCGGAGATACTGAAGAAAGGCACTCCAGCTTCACCTGCGATCGCTTTTGCCAGGAGAGTTTTTCCCGTACCCGGAGGCCCAACTAAAAGGACACCTTTAGGGATTTTTGCTCCAACAGCCGTGAAACGTTCCGGTTGTTTGAGGAAGGTAACCACTTCTTGCAGTTCTTCTTTGGCTTCTTCGATTCCGGCAACATCATTGAAAATTACGCCAGTTTTCGCTTCCATTTGGAACCGTGCGCGGGATTTGCCGAAATTTAAAGCTTGTCCTGAGCTATTGCTAGAACGCCGCAGGATCATCATTAATCCTGCAAGTAACAATAAGAGCAAAAATAAATTCGCAACAAGCCCCAACGCAGCAGAGTTATCTGCCGTAGGCTCTACATCAAATTCAACCTTGTTGTTGCGGAGTCTCTCAATTAGCTCAGAATTTTGCTCCAGCAAAACCACTTCTTGTGGAGCGTCACTCTCTTTCTGCCCCACTAGCTTGACTTTAGCAACCCTTGTCGCTGGGTCAATTTCTACTCTAGTAACTTCACCCGCATCAACCTTTTGCAACAACTGCCCATAGCTGAGAGACTTCTGCTCAGTCTGCTGCGCTTGAACTGGAGTACCTAGCATTACTCCTTGAAAAATCAGCAAACTGGCGGCAAGACGCCAGAAGTTGCGTGGCGCGACTTTTGGCTTCTGTTGCTTCGAGACAAGCGCCTGCGTCTCTCCTTCCTTTCTCAAATCACTGGTTGGTTGGTTTCCCATCCATGCCCTCATCCAGGAACTGTTTTTCATTTTTCATTTCCTTGTGCGTCCTGCCTTGACTCAACTCTTATTTAAAGCGCGTTACGCTCCGATCGCCTGACGTGGAGTTGAACTATCTAGTTTCTAGTGTAACTTTCTCAATTCTTGCCGTAGCTTTCCATCCGGCAATGGATTGATTTGTGATACTAATCCCAAGTTTTAAGGTCAAGGGTAATTTTAATTTTGTTGACTGTTCGTTCACGCTTGCTGACAACACATGGGGTTGTTATGGGTGAGGAAGCAACGTTTGCCAAGTTTTTGCAAAACCTGTTATATTAAGTGTAGTCGTAATGAGTACGCCTTACTTGCATGATTATTCCTCAAGCCTCATCTATGGGGAAAGCAGGAACCAACTGACTAAAGTTAAGCCAAAGTATTTTTGCTGTTTAACGTGGAGACTGTAAGTGAAATGGTGAAGATTGTTGGAATTGGCGGTAGTTTGCGACCTAACTCTTCTAGTTATCAAGCTTTAGATGTAGCGATTCGGCGAGTGCAAGCCTTAGGGGCTGAGACCCAAGTGCTTGACCTACGCCAGATGCAGCTTCCATTTTGTAATGGTGAAAAAGAATATCCAGACTACCCGGATGTCATTCGGTTGCGTGAAGCGGTTCAGGAAGCCGATGGCTTAATTTTGGCAACACCGGAATACCATGGCAGTGTTAGTGGTGTGTTGAAAAATGCTTTGGATTTGATGAGCTTTGACCAGCTATCTGGCAAGGTTACAGGGCTGATTAGTGTACTGGGAGGTCAGTCTAACAGCAATGCCCTGAATGACCTACGAGTAATTATGCGTTGGGTACATGGCTGGGTAATTCCAGAGCAAGTTGCGATCGGTCAGTCTTGGAAAGCGTTTGATAAAGATGGCAAGCTGTTGGATGACCAACTTTCACAACGGTTCGATCAGTTTGCTGAAAGTTTAGTAGAAAATACCCGTAAGCTTCGTGGGGTGTCATAAGACGTAGCTTGTTGAAAGATGTTAGAGGTTTAGATTCCCGACTTCTCTAAAAAGTCGGGAATCTCGCTTTCACAAATCATCTAGGACGGCTATGTACGACCCCTTAATGATGGTGATGGTGGTCGTCGTGGTGATGATGGTGGTGAGAAGCCTGCGCTGCTGCTTGTTGAGGGTTCACTGCCAAAGCTTGCTCAGATAACAACGCTTCAATTTGAGGATTTGCCCAATCTGCTGCCATCTTTAAGAAATCAGGATGATCGTTAACGCAGGGCATCTCGACGTAGGTAACATGAGGGCTACGTTTCTTCAGATTGTGGACGATGTGATGGACATCCAGCAGAGTTTCATGATTTTCTGTCGCAAAGCCAATCGGCATCATGACAATTGCGGTTGCGCCCAAGTCAATGAGATTCTTTGCCGCTAACTCGGTGTTAGGCTGAGTCCAGTCAATTAGAGGTGTTTGGTGGTTGAGCCAACCTACTGAAATTAAGGGATACTTGTTAATCAGTTTTTCTCGTACTCGCTCATAAAGCGCCTCACTTTCCATGATGCCAGAGGTAAAGCCTTTGGCTTTGTGAGGACAACCGTGGTTCATCAGCACAATACCCGTTTGCGAGGGCAAGTGGGCTACAGCTAAATCGGCGGCGATTTTCTCCTCAACCAGTCGAGCTAGTAGGTCAATATAATCCGGTTCGTTGTAGAAAGAAGGGATGTAGCGCTGTCCCTTAACCCAGTGTGCGCTTCCATCAGTTAACTTCACAAGAGCATTGTTCACTTGCTCGACAGCAATGCCACTGGTGAAGATGGAATCAACAACCAACAAAGGATAAATCAGGAGTTTGTCAAACCCTTGGGCTTTAATTTCCTCTAGGACTTGTTCAGGAAGGAAGGGAGCGCAGAAGTTAAAGGCTTTGAAAACTTTAATGCGATCGCCCCATTTTTCTTGCAGGTTTTTTTCAATACCCGCTCGTTGCTCCTCAAAGATTTTGTTATGGGGAGAGATAAAGTTATCATGTTGGTGTCCCCACTCGTGGAAGTCAAAAATCGCTAGAAGCTTTGCTAGTGGTGGATAAATCCAGGTGGGTACAGGGGCAAATTTTGCGGTAAGTAGATTTAAGGCTTGTTCGTTGTAGTTAGCAAAGTCTTCGTAACTCTCAACTTCACCGTAGCCCATGAGTAAGACAGCAACGCGATCGCTACCGCCAGTGGGTAGATCTGTTACCTGATGTAGTTTTTCGGGAGTGGCAACCACTTCACGTTCCTCAATAGATTCAACTTTATATAGCTGAGGCATCTTAGGATTGTTTTCAGATGCACCCCGGCTATCCTTTAGCCTAGCATCCCCTCTAGGGGGATGAAGTAGGGGTTCCACAACTGATTAATTAAGCTTTCACCCCTTGAAATGCATATCAGCTTAATTCAACTTGTTTCGCACTCGCCTCATTGAACAAGCTGCGCGATGATATCGAAAACTCAAGCTCAAGAACTAGTTGCAAGTCTCGCGACTTTTAGTTAAGTCAAATTGTCCAACTTAACTTTGAAGGGAGGTACAGCAATGGCAATTAAATTTAAACAACTCGTACAGGCACGTCAGGCTCTCAAAACATCTAATAACCTTGGAGATTTCGCAATTCTTAAAGCTGATGCTTTTGGTGCAAGAGTCAATCCAGAAATAGCGTCTAAACTGCAACCGCTTGTCGGATACCACCCACCAATCGATTTAGAGGAATTAAGCCACTACCCTAAGGGTAGCTTTGGCTGGGAATACGCTCATCACATGAAGGTGAATCATCTAAAACCCTTTAATGTGAGTCCTGAACTAGAGGAGATTGCTACACGCAATGTCTTTGCCCTGAGATATGCCGTCACCCATGATATTTTTCATGTTTTGCTGGGATTTGACACGAGCTATGCTGGGGAAATTGGAGTTCTTGCTTTTGCTGCTGAGCAAAACTACAGTTCATCTCTAAAAATTAGCTTAAGCTTAGCGAAGGTACTTTATCCAGTTGTGGCTCCCTCTCAAATCAAGGAGATTTTTGCCAACCTTCATAAAGGGCAAGAACTGGGAAAGAAAGCCGAATTTCTTCTGGGATTTCGCTTTGAGGATTATTGGCAACGACCTCTGAGTGAAGTCAAAGCGATGCTAGGGCTGACGTAAGCTGCCGGAACTACTCTCCCTGCTTCCCCTGCAACCCGTTTCCTCACTCTATAGCCAATTTACTTACCGTCGATAGGGTCCAGGATTGAGTAACGGCGCTTCAGTGATTCTAATGATATAGGGGTGGTAGTTGTTGGTGTCGTAAGAACCCACCCAAACTCGATAAGTGCCAGCTAGCCACTGACCTGCTACACCTGGGTTTTTACCTTGATAATCATCATTACACCAACTACCACCAGGGCCACTAATCAAAAGAGTTGTGTCCTCTGGACTGTTTACTTGCAGGCTTAGATAGTTAAAAAACGTTGTCAAAACCACTGTATGGTCAGGCGCTTGATCCACAAAACCCATGCAGGGGCCAGTGGGTGTCTGGGCACGACCAGCAATATTTCTTGCTGGAACAGCGCCACCGCTGATACCCCTGATTACTACAGGGTCTGGGGAAAATTTTGGTCCCAGTCTAACGTTCTCGAAGATTTGCTGCGACTGGGCTGGTAGGGCTTGAGCTAAGGCTCCGATGAATAGCCCACCAGCTAGTATTGCAGTCAGATTAGCAAAGTAGGCGGCAAGGTTGATTGAGGTTACCCAACTAGACATACCGACGAAATTTTTCCCTCGCTGCTGTTTCACTGGTTTGTGTATTTTAGTGGCTATGAACGGCGCGTTGATATTGAATATGAACGGCTCTAATCGTAGCAGTGACGGGATAGTTGTCGATAGTGTTCCGAACAGCCTTTTATTCAATCGTGAAGGTGTTCATCGATTATTCATGCCGCCAAAGATAGTGCCTTTTGCAGGCGGGTTTTGTCGATCCCTTGCTGGTGGAGAAGTACCCAAGATTCAACGAGATCGGGCCCATTAACATCGCCTGTAAGACCAGCACGAAGCGATCGCATCACTAATCCTTTCTTGACATTTTTCTCTTTGGTGACTGTTTTAATAATCTCCTGAGCTTGCTCTGAACTGAGTTCAGGATAATTATCAAGAGTATCAAGGATCGCTTGAACAACTTCACTAGCACCCTCTTTTTTCATCTGAGCAGCAGCTTCTTCGCTAAACTCAACTGACTCAGTAAAGAGCATCCTCGACATCTCTACCGCTTCTGGCAAGCGAGCCAAACTTGGTCCAATTACCGCTGCCAACTGTTCTAACCATGCGCGATCGCTTACTGGATCAAATTCAAAACCAGCCTTCTGCCAGTAGGGAATCAATAACTCCACTAGCTGAGGGGCTGGCATCGCATGGAGGTATTGACCGTTCAACCAGTCCAGCTTTGCCCAGTCAAACTTTGCCCCTGCTTTGTTAACCCGCTCAAAGCTAAACTGATGCGCCGCTTCTTCCAGAGTAAAAATTTCCTGCGTTGAGTCCGGTGGCGACCAACCCAGCAACGTCATGTAATTGACTAATGCTTCCGGTTTGAAGCCCATTTCCTTGAAGTCAGAGATCGAAGTCACGCCATCACGCTTCGAGAGTTTCTGTCCCTTTTCGTTCAGGATTAAGGGTGTATGGGCAAACTCCGGTACTGCTGCCCCTAGCGCTTCGTAGAGCAAAATTTGTTTCGCTGTATTCGCGATGTGGTCTTCGCCTCGGATGACATGAGTAATCTGCATATCAATGTCATCTACTACTACGGCAAGATTGTATAGTGGCTGACCAATAACAGAGGACGGTGGTGATGGATCTGTGCCAATAATCTGTTTCTTGATAACTTCAATCTTCTTGGACAACTCATGGCGTTTATCCGCAAAAAGTAAGGATTGGGAAACAAACCAGATTGTGTAGCCGAGTCCTACTGACTTAAAAATAGTCGGTAGTAAAGGAATATCATTGATTGCACCGAACACATTCAGCAGCAACTTGCCAAGAATAACTGCCGCTAAAATAATGAGGACGAAGGTAACAATAGGCTTTTTCCTCAAGAAAAAGAAGATATCGTCACTTGGGGGGTCTGGTTCCTGCTTCTCAGAGCGGGCAATCACCATATCACCCCCAAGGTCACTGCCTTTCCATGTGACTTTTCCGCGCACTAAGTCGTTCCAGACAATCTCCCGGTCATCATCAATAATGAAGCGAATGACTGACTTCCGACCTTCGGCTTCAAAAGCTGCACGTTGCTCCGATGTCAGGTTACGATGCCGATTATCATAGCGGGGTGCTTCTTTTCTCGCTTTTTGGGCTGCCCGCATTTCCTCTAGTTCAGCTTCTGTGTCGTAGCTACGATAAGCTAGTCCTTTATCCAGAAGTGTTTGAGTCGCTTGACGATACAGGTCAAGGCGTTTGGATTGGAACGTAGGGCCCTCGTCCCAGTTCAGTCCCAACCAGGCGAGACCATCAAGGATATTTTGGGTATATTCAGGACGCGATCGCGTTGTGTCTGTATCTTCAATACGCAGAATAAACTGACCGCCGTGGTGACGGGCATATAGCCAGTTAAAGACGGCTGTTCTTGCCGTACCGATATGTAAGTTTCCAGTTGGACTGGGGGCAATACGGACTCTAACAGTCACGAGATAAATCTCTTTTGAGTTGGTTACTAGTTATTTAAGCTACCACTTTTGGGGATAGCTGGTTGCCTAGGAGCTACTTTCTACGGGACTGACGGGGCTCGAACCCGCAACTTCCGCCGTGACAGGGCGGTGCTCTAACCAATTGAACTACAGTCCCAATTTTCAAGCCTTTACCAGTATTCCAAGCTTGAGGAGATTTGTCAAGCAGGTTTTCCAATAATTTTTTCGTTGACCTGAGACAAGACGATTACCCCTCATCCTCGTAAGAGATACTTTACCGTTTCGACTAGCTCTTGGGGGTAAAAAGGTTTGGCAATGTAGGCATCGGCACCTTGCTTGATTGCCCAGTAGAGGTCAAATCGTTCGCTCTTATTGGTACATATAACTACAGGTGAGTTCTGTGTTCTCTTATCAGATTTGAGCCGACGGCAGACCTCGTAGCCATTCATTCTCGGTAGGATGATATCTAGAACGACTAAATCTGGACATTTCCCCTGAACTTGTTGGAGAGCTTCGACACCATCACCGGCAAAACTAACATTCAGCCCATTTGCTTTAAGCAGACCTGAAATCATCTCTCGTTGTGTAGGACTATCTTCCACGACCAGAACTGTAGCCATAACTATTTAACATAAAAGTGTCTTATTGGCTTTAATTACATTTCTTACGGTTGAAATTAGCGTCAATCAGTGGATGGAACTTTAGTTTTGTCTTACTCTTCCTTTGGAGCGAATCGAGCAGGAGAGGGGAATGGGGAGGGGCGTCTTTCAAGGGCAAGTTTTTTAAGAAGGCGAAAGAAGAAAAAGCAAGGAGATTTGTATGAAAGAATTTGGACTGACGAAGGATAGCCGCTTAGCTATAGTTAGCTTGCTCTCCGTCTTGGTTATGCTCCTTTGCTGGGTTATTTCGCCAGTATTTCCAACTACAGAGCCGAAGGCAGCAATTTTTGAGGAAGTTTGGGAAACCGTGAACGATAACTTTTACGACCCAAACTTTAACGGCGTAGATTGGAGAGCAATGGGCGAGAAGTATAAGCTTCAAGTCATGCAAGCCCAATCCAGCGAAGACGTTGTGGCTGTGATTAATCAAATGCTCTCTGAGTTAAAGACTTCTCACACCTACTTCTACACCCGCAATGAGCCAGCCTACTATCAAGTTTTAGGGATTTTTGCACCTAGGAGTCCTGACTTCCGGCAGCAGCTAAAGAAATTTTTCCCTACAAGCAAGATTGAATATAGTGGCATTGGCATCTTTACTAAAGACATCAACGGCAAAACCTTTGTTAGCGCCGTTCTCGATGGAAGTCCGGCAGATAAAGCAGGGCTGCAAGTGGGAGATCAATTACTCAGCGTTGAAGGAAGCCCCTTCCAGCCAATCCAGTCTTTTGCCGAGAAAGCAGGTCAAAGTGTCACACTAAAGATTCAACGCTCAGCTAATCCCAGCACTCAACAAGAAATCGCTGTTACGCCGACGATGCTGGATGCAACCACCATGTTCCTGGATGCAATGCAAGCGAGTACTCAGGTGATTGAACGGGAAGGTAAGAAAATTGGCTACGTTCACATCTGGTCTTATGCAGGCGACCAATATCAGCAGCAGCTTGAGGAAGAATTACTTTATGGTCGTCTTAAAGATGTAGATGGGTTTGTTTTGGATTTAAGACATGGTTGGGGTGGTGCGCCTCAAACTGCTCTTAACATCTACACAGCTAAAGATCTTTCAGTGACCAATATTCCGCGCAACGGCACGCGAAATACTTATCATTCTCAGTGGAATAAGCCAGTGGTCATGTTGGTGAATGAAGGTAGTAGGAGTGCCAAGGAGCTTCTAGCGTATGGCTTTCAAGAGTTCGGGATTGGTTCCGTAGTTGGGGAAAAAACGGCTGGGGCGGTGGTTGCTGGTCGTCCTTTTCTGATGCAAGATGGCAGCTTACTATATGTCGCCGTTGCCGATGTATATGTTGGCGGGAACCAACGTTTAGAAGGGAACGGCGTTATACCCGATATCGTTGTTCCATTTTCTCCAGAATATGCTCAGGGAGCAGATCCACAGAAAGAGCGGGCGATAGAGACAGTCCTAGAAGCCGTGAAGCAATAGGGACGCAAAGCTTTCATTGGTGGTCAACTCTTAAGCTAGGCTTTGCGGTTGAAACCGCAGCTATATAAACACGCACCTGCAAGAAAGCGCTTGCGCTCTTGCTAGCGCACCACGCAGGTTTCAAAAACTTTGATTTTTCGTTAATCCGTGCAGGTAGGGTGCGTTATGACGCACCCTACTTACAATTACTAGTAGCGTAAAATCTATTTTCAGATTTCTTCATGGTGTGCATCGCCTATGGTGTCTTGTAAGAAATTAACCAACCAGTTTTTGAGGTGATAAGTAGCGCGGCAGTCGTCTTCGTTGTAGCGTTGGATGAGATCAAGTAAAGAGCGATCGCCTGTTTTTAACCACTTATCATACAAACAGACACATTGAGAGCCTGTCACTCCTGCATCACGCCACTCAAAGCCTAGCCATCGAGCCAAGTGTTTCAGAGAATAGCTCTCTACAGGCAGTGTTACAGCACTCATCACACGCTGATGCACATCCACAAATCGGGGAAGTAGGGGTCTTATTTCCTGAAAGGGAGTACCGTAGAGCTTAGCTAAACGCTTCACGGTTTCTACCTCATAGTCAGAAAAATGGAAGATTGGAGCATTCGGGTAGAGCCAAACTAAATCTAGAAATTGTTGCCAAATAGAAGCTTCATCGCTTGGGTGTTCTGCTAGTAGGGGATGGAATACCTCGGTTTGGTTACGCCTGTCGATTACTAAGACACCTAGCAAGTAGTCAAGTTGCAAATCTGGCTCAGCTTCAATATCAAAATAAAGCTCAACGGAGGCTGTCGGTAAGCTGTTGATATTGATGAAAGACTTGGCTGTTGCGGCGTTGGTGTTTCCTACATCTCCTAAGATTGGGTAGTGTCTCTCACGGAGAAGCGCTCGCTTTTGGACTGTAGATTGAGCTTGCAGCACTAAATCCGAGGCAATTTCACTTCCTACGGCGGGTTCTAGGGTGCTAATGGTGGTTTCAGCTAAAGATTCTACTGTGGTGACTCCAAGCGCTTGTAAATCCCGGTAACGGCTGGGTGTTACTCCTGGTAAGAGGGAGATGTGTTTTTGAGATTGAGCGATCGCATAACAACTGCTATACCAGTGGCAAAGACTACACCGTTGTCGGGAAATAAACACTTCTGGCGCTTCTTCCTGTAACAGAGTTTCAAGGCATTCGGTGAGAACCTCTTGCATCAATGGTAGCCAGCGTTCTAGTTGGACTGTAAAGGAATCGTGGCGACGCAAAATCAAGTGTGCGGTTCTCGGTATTGCACGCTGGACAGTAGCTAGAAGTTGGGCGCTAAAAGCGGCAACAATTTGATATTCTGGCTTGGGACGCCGCCCTAGCTTAATGCTAGTGGGAACATACATCCAATCCCCAAAAATAGACTCCCCTGGCTGTTTAACTAATAAATCAGGACGACTCAGCAGCGTAATACCATCAGCCGTTTGCATCAGCAGTACAGCTTGAGAAATCCGCTCAACTCCCTGCTGCATCAATTCCAACGTTGCCTTTGCTCCAGCTTCCCAATCTCTGTGAGGATACTTGGGTGAGGTATGAGGTGCGATCGCCAAAACTGCCTGTCGATGAGCAAAGCTATCCTGTCGTAGTTTAAGAATAAAGTCTTGCTCTTTGTCTTGCTGGCTAAAGTCTCCATAAATGTCTAGAAACGCCCGACGCCGACAGCGTTTGTAGTATAGGAGTAAATCGTCTGTTACCAACATAGCTTCAAGCCAGGAGAAGTCAGCTTGCTCAACGGCTGACAGCAACTGGCATTCCCGACAACGATTTTTGGATGATAAAACTGTTTCATCAAAAACAATCTAGAAATAGGTAATGCATATCTTCCGTTGTACCTTGTAGAAACCTAGTCTGCTACGTACATGGCTTGATATCGCCTAACCTATATCCTTGTGCCAATAGCGCTGTACCATAGGCGGCGGCTGTTTGATTAGGTGAGAGGATAGGTACTCCAATCTGCCGCGCACGAATTGCCCTCCAACTAGGGTTTTTTGCCCCACCACCAGCCGTGTAGACATGAGTGAGTTGAGTTGCACCTAGCTGTTGTAGTAACTGATATCCCCGTGCTTCGATTCGGGCGATACTCTCAAGTAAGCCATGCAGGAATTCTACTGAGTCAGCAGGGCGTGGTTTTAGATTCGGTGGGAGGTGAGGGTCATTGATCGGAAAGCGATCGCCTTCTTTTAGCAAGGGATAATACTCTAATGGACTCTCTTTCTCAACTGGAATTTTACAACTGAGGCTTTCTAATTCGGCATCACTGAAAAAGTGCCTAAGTACTGCTCCACCTGTATTTGAAGCACCCCCAACTAGCCATAAATCTCCTAAACGATGGCTATAAATTCCATATTGGGCATCATCTACACGAGTATGGCTCAACAACTTTAGTACCAAGGTAGAACCGAGGGAAGTCACTGCTTCACCCGGAGACATTGCTCCACTCGCAAGAAATGCGGCAATACTATCTGTTGTCCCAGCACAGACTATGCAGTCTCTTGGTAAACCTAACTGGTTTGCAATTTCAGGTAATACGTTAGCAATGGGCGTACCAGGAGCAACAATTTTAGGTAAATGTATTGAGATTTGCAGATTTTTTAGCCAATCTGGGTAACATAAATTCTCTACATCGTAACCTAGCTTCAGAGCATTGTGATAGTCACTGATACCGAGTTGACCATGCAAGAGAAAAGCTAGCCAATCCGCCTGATGTAGAAAATAAGAATTTTGAATTTTGAATTTTGAATTTTGAGTTAACCAGAGAAGTTTTGCAAGGCTGGAAGTGGCGCTTAGGACTGTATGGTTTGGGGGTGCGATCGCTTTTACCATTTCCATTACTTCTACCCCTCGCCCATCGTTGTACATTAGGGGTTCAGTAATGGGTTGTCCTGTTGCATCACATAGCACCACAGTGGAGGAAGTTCCATCAAAGGCGATCGCTTTTATTTCCTTTCGTATTTGCAGAGGAATTTGCCCAATTAAGGTAAATAAAGCTTGCTTCCATACAATTGCTGTAGAGGTTAAGGCTTCCGTGCTACCTAATACCAATTCAAAAGAATATTTAGCTTCAGCTTGAATGACACCTGCGGCATCAATAATTACAGCGCGTGTGCCAGAAGTACCAAAATCAATGCCAAGGTAGAGGTTCATTGCTAGTTACACTTTCACGAATCCTTAAGCTAACAAGTCATCAACGGTAACACTGAAACCCAGTAATATAATTTGAGTACTAACAACTTCACCAGATGTAAATATAAGTCGCTGACTTTGAGTATTGACAATAATCCAACGATTTTCAGGAAATACTAGCCAGACTTCTTCCCCGCCAGAGTGCAAATATTCTTGAGCTTTAGCAATAACATCTTCAGCAAAATCCGTAGGTGAAACTATTTCAGCACTCAACGGAAAACTCTGTGGTAGCACCTTAGCATCACCATATTGTGTAACTAGTTCTGGGATGAGATAAGCAACGTCAGGAGAAAGTCCCTGCTTATTTGTGCGGCAAGGTGCTTCTGTATATACTTCCCCTCCTTGTCCACTAGAATCCTTATAACTTCTCCAGTAAAAGTATAGATTTCCTTGAATTCGACTGTGCTTGAGCGTCATCCTGCTTTTTTCAACAACTTCCTCATCCACCCAATCCATTGAATGTTTATCAACCAGTTTTCCATCCACCCATTCAGTGCCAGAGGGAGGATTTTCCATCCAATCTTCTAGAGAAAAAATTTGTAAATTTTTAGATATAGATTTAGACGTTACCATTACTGTCTATTCTTCTTTAGGTCTTTTACTGAACCTTATCGCTTACTTCAAAGTCTACTATCAGGTTTATAGCAGAAAGCCTTCAGCTATCAGTAGTCGTAGAGACGTTCCTCCGGAACGTCTCTACAAAGTTTATGGGTTGCGAAAAAGGACTGACAAGAGCAGGCTTAGTTTGTATAGCACTAGACTTTAGTCTCAGTACTTCTGCAATGGGTGAACAATCTTTCAACGACTACGGATCGACCCAACGACCATCGGCTTTAATTAAATTAATTAGTTCCTCAACACCTTGGGTTTCTGGAACTTTTTTAATTTCTTCCCTGCCGCGATAAAGAGAGATAAAACCAGGTTGCTTACCAACATAGCCATAGTCAGCGTCTGCCATCTCACCAGGGCCATTAACAATGCAACCCATAACGGCGATATCTAAACCTGTAAGGTGCTTGGTAGCTTCCCGGACTTCGTGCAGCACATCTTCTAAGTTAAACAAGGTACGACCGCAGGAAGGACAGGCGACATACTCCACCATCGTCTTCCGCAACCCCAGCGCTTGCAAAATGCTATAGCAGACAGGAATCTCTTTTTCCGGTGCCTCAGTCAGGGATACCCGAATCGTGTCACCGATGCCATCCGCTAGCAGTGTGGCAATCCCGGCAGTAGACTTAATCCGTCCGTATTCACCATCACCCGCTTCGGTTACACCCAAGTGTAAGGGGTAATCCATACCTAGTTCATCCATACGTTTTGCCATCAAGCGATAGGCGGCTAGCATCACAGGGACTCGTGAGGCTTTCATGGAAATGACCAAGTTGCGGAAGTTGAGGGATTCACAGATGCGAATGAATTCCAATGCCGATTCCACCATACCTTCTGGAGTGTCGCCGTAGCTAAACAGCATCCGTTCTGCTAAAGAACCATGGTTAACGCCGATACGCATCGCTTTACCCTGATCACGTAGGGAAACGACTAGAGGTTCCAGGGTTTCGCGAATTTTTTCGCCAATTTCATCAAATTCAGCTTGGGTATATTCAGTGCGATCGCTTTTTGGCTTCTCAAACACATATAACCCTGGATTAATCCGCACTTTATCAACGTGCTTAGCCACTTCCAGCGCAATCTTCATGCCATTGTGATGCACATCGGCAACCAGTGGCACGGGTTGATAGGTAGCAGCAAGTTTCTGCTTGATTTCTGCTAAAGCTTTCGCGTGTCCGATACTTGGTACAGTGACGCGGACAATTTCACAACCAATCTCATGTAAACGGCGAATCGCAGCAACAGAACCATCTATATCTAATGTGTCTTCATTAATCATCGACTGCACTACCACAGGGTAGCCACCACCAATGGTGACGCTGCCAACTTGAACAGGACGGGTTTTGCGTCGGCGGATAGTGGTATCTACTCCTGGTTGGGTAGGTGCAGTTTGCGGAGTCGGAAGGGTTTGCATAAACTGTTGGCAGATTACTGTAGCGAGAATATCAGGTATTTTTCTCTATTCTCTCAGAGTGCCATAGCGAGGTCGAGTTTGGGTTAAGGAGGGAGAAAGCTGAATTTGGGCTAGGGTAAATCTTGTGCGATCGCTCTTTAAACTTGTTACAAAAGTACTTACTCTCCCTTGAAAAGATTTTGCGATCGCAAAATCTTCACATTGCTTGGCGCTTCTTTCCCATCCCTTTATGGAAACTAGGCGACACTCTGAGCCAGTCTAGAGAAGCTGTAGTCAAGAGAATAGAACTGCTATGCGGATAACTACCTATATTGCCGCTACTTTGATAACTATTGCCATCACCAATGCTCCACTTTCAGTACAAGCAGAACCGATCCCCCAAGCAGGACTAGATTATCTAGAAAGTTTGAATTCCCTTATAGAGAACAGCAATCAGTACCAACACACCCTGACTGATGCAGAAAAAATTGTCGATGGAGTTGCAGTTTGTGAAGGCTTAGATGCTGGCTGGGACATAGACGAATTGAATCATCAAATATTAAAAAATCGAGTAGTTGAAGGGAACCCGCATAACCAAGACATGACGGAATATCAAGCCGCCGTATCAGTCTCTAGTCTTTACCATCTTTGTCCTAACCATAAAAAGCAATTACAGTGACAAAGAAGTAGATTTCAGAGGATTCGATATATAGCAAAAGGCAAAAGGCAGAGGGCTTTTATAGCAATTCTCATTTCAGTGAAGTACATCTAATTTTCTTGTCTATTCCCAATTCCCAATTCCCGAAGTCTGTACCTCATCCACATGAGACTCGCTATATGTTTATTACTAGTACATTGATGGATGGTTAGTTTTTAGCAGTTAATGTATTGCTCCAATTCCCAAGAGGTAACTTGAGCGTTATGAGCATTCCACTCTTGATACTTAAAGTCGAGGAAAGTTCTTGCTCCCTGTTCTCCTAAAGTGGACATCAATAAAGCATCTTGCTCTAAAGATTGCAGTGCTTCTAAAAGACTTGTCGGCAGGGTTTGTAAGTCAGGAAATTCCGTCCCTCGCACAAACATATTTTCATCTAACCGCTTACCCGGTTCTAGATGTTTTTCCATACCTTCCAATCCAGCCGCTAGAATTCCTGCCTGGGCAAGATAAAGGTTAGCAGCACCATCAATCAAACGACACTCAAAGCGTCCACCTTCGGGAATACGAATCATGTGAGTGCGATTGTTGCCACCATAGGAGATGTAGCGAGGACTCCAGGTGCTGCCAGAAGTCGTCATTGTTGCACCCAGTCTTCGATAGGAGTTAATTGTTGGATTACACAAGGCTGAGAGTCCACGTCCATGCGCTAAGACTCCTCCCAAAAACTCATACGCTAATTTAGAAAGCCCTGCTTCATCAGTAGCGTCAGCAAAAGCATTACTTCCATCGTTCCACAAGCTCATGTGGAGGTGAGCGCCATTACCTGTTAAATCACTAAAGGGCTTAGGCATGAAAGTAGCGGTGAGTCCACGCTGTTCTGCCAAGGTTTTGACCATGTATTTAAAAAACACATGACGGTCAGCCGTTGTTAGAGCGTTATTGTAAGTCCAGTTGATTTCAAATTGACCATTAGCATCCTCGTGGTCGCATTGGTAAGGCTCCCAGCCTAGTTGCTCCAGGTAACCGACAATAGTAGAGATGAAGTCAAACTGGCGCATCAAGTTCAGTTGGTCGTAGCAAGGGCGTGCTGCTGTATCCAGCGAGTCAGCGATTTGATAACCCTGTTCACTCTTTTTGAGCAGGAGAAATTCCGCTTCCACTCCAGTTTTGTAGCAGTAACCCAGTTCTTCACACTGTTTGAGGACTTGCTTGAAGATTACTCTCGGTGAAGCGGCGAAAGGTTCTCCATCAAGATACACGTCACTGGCTACCCAACCAACATTCGGTTGCCAGGGCAGAACGGTTAAGGAATTTGGGTCAGGGATAGCGGCAATATCATTAGCATCAGGCCCTAATCCGAGATTGGAAGCAAAGGCAGCAAAAAAAGCCCCATCTGATTCAACGGCGGCAATCTTAGCAGCAGGAACTAATTTAGCGCGGGTTCCTCCCAGGAGGTCGGTGTAGGAAACCAGGAAGAAATTTAAGTTCAGTTCTTTTGCCAGTTCAGTTAGCGATTTGCCTCTAGTCAGGGTGGTCGTCACTGCCGATACTCCAAATGAACTCTGGCTCCGAGTAAACCAAATCTTGTTATGACAAATTTGTATCTAGATATACCAGGTAAAGCCGGGTATGAAGCTTAACGGCTTGCAGGGCTTGGGTTGTAACCATCCTTCACGATTCCCATTGCGGAAAATTTAGAATTGAGCGATCGCAACACTCCAACGTTTACGATGAAATCAGTAGTCTTTGATGCGTGTGAGCTATCTCACAAACGCGATCGCAAACAATCACTTTTGCCTAAAACCTATCATCACAATCCTCTCAAAGATTTTCGCTGATACTAGATCTACTGAGTTCAGTTCTTATGGTGATGCATCTCCCAGTTCTTCTGCTTTGTGTAATATCTGAGGGATTTGCAAGCGCACATCATGAGGGCTGTCTGCCCCCACCCCATCACTCCCTATTTGGCAGTAAGCTAATCTGTTTGAGCATTCGTTTAGCATACTGCCTTGTCACATCAAATTCCCTGATGACTGCTGTTGAGAGAACTCCTTATGTTTGACACCACACAGATACTGATTGATCACTTTGTTCAACAGATTAAAGAAGGCTACCGTCGCACCTACGGAGGCTGGAAATCTAACTATGCAGAAATTATCGCCTGGGCAGGCAGTATGGCGTTGGAGAACATCGCCAATAGCGATGCTCTCTATCACAATGTTGAACATACGGTTTTAGTCACCTTGGTTGGACAGGAAATTCTGCGAGGCAAGCATATCCGTGAAGGTGGTATTTCCTGCGAAGACTGGATGCATGGCATTATTTCCTTGCTCTGCCATGACATTGGATATGTTAAAGGAGTCTGCCGACAAGACTCCATTAGTGAAGGGCTATATGCCACAGGTATAGGCAGCGAAAGGGTGAAACTTGCTCCTGGTGCTTCGGATGCTAGCCTGACTCCTTACCATGTCGATCGAGGAAAATTGTTTATTGACGAGCGCTTTGGCGGCAACCTACTGATTGATGCCGACGAAATTAAGCTCAATATTGAACTCACTCGTTTCCCTGTACCCAAGGATGAAGACCATCAGGATAAAGTTAAGCTTCCTGGTTTGGTGCGAGCCGCTGATTTAATTGGTCAGTTGAGTGACCCACGATACTTGAAGAAGATTAGCGCCTTGTTCTATGAGTTTGAAGAAACAGGGGTGAATCAAGCTTTGGGTTATCAGAATCCCGGAGACTTACGCCAAAACTATTCCAAGTTTTACTGGGGTGGAGTTTATCCTTACATCAAAGAGGCTTTACGCTACTTAGAGCTAACGCTTGAGGGCAAACAAATCATTGCGAATCTCTACGCAAATGTATTTGTGGTAGAGCATGAACAACCTTCTGTGCAAGCGACAGCAAGTGTAGCTTGAGTGTAGCTAATAAGTGCGTGGAAAAGGCGATCGCGTTTTTCTAATCTGCTACCATTAACACTATGGAAAAGGGTGCAAAAGTTTAGTATTTCCTGAACTTATGCACCCTTTTTAATGGGGATCTTCCATTCGTAGTATTGTTTTTTCTATTTGAGATAAATAGTCTACAAAATGATCGCTCTGGTAGCTTTACTCTCAAGGAACTTTCGCACTGACTGGATGACAATTTACTGAGGCTGGAATTGGGCAAAGTCACCAATATAGGGTTTAGGTAAAGGAAAGCTGTAGCTACCAACTTTACTCGTCGTGACACCAAGTCCCACTAATGCCTCAACCAGCTTCACCGCAGCAGCAACGCCATCAATCACTGGCACCCCCGTTTCTGAACTCAGCCACTGGGCTAAATCAGTCATACCAGCACAGCCAAGGAGAATGCACTCGGCACGATCTTGGGCAATCGCATTTTTCACTTCATCCCTTACCCTACACGCCGCATCTGAACCTACCGCTTCTAATGCCAAGACGGGAATTTCAGCAGAACGAACTTTACGGCAAAAGCGTTCCATTCCGTATTTCATGGCTAACTGCTCAATAATCCCAATCGAGCGCGGTAGGGTGGTAACGACAGAAAAACTCGTGCCTAGCATAGCTGCCGTGTACATTGCCGCTTCGCAGATACCAATAACGGGACTACGTGCAACTTCTCGTGCTGCATCCAAACCCGTATCATCAAAACAGGCAATAACGTAGCCATCATAGCCTTCTGCCTCACCCTGGCGAACGAGTTCCAGCATTCCAGGTACAGCATACGCACCATCGTAGTGACCTTCAATGCTCACTGGCCCTTTATTAGGGTTCAGCGTAACAATTTCTGTCGTCGGATTGGCGACTGCCCTTGCCGCAACCCCGATTTTCTCTGTCATTGAACCCGTAGTATTCGGGTTGATTACCAGAATCTTCACTCGATCAGGCTCCAATTCTTGTAGGTGGTAGGTGGTAGGTGGTAGGGCGAGAAGGCAATGTACAAGGAATCCAAAACCTTTAACGTTTCTAAGTCTTAATCTGACTTGTACGCTACAACCTACAACCTACAACCTAATACCTAACACCTTGAACTCGAAACGCGACAATTGGCAGTAAGCTGTTTACTGCATTTATGGCGATTCAAGATGGCAACCATTAACGATAACTACCTCAAACTCAAAGCAGGTTACCTGTTTCCCGAAATTGCTCGACGGGTGAATACCTTTGCAGAAGCTAATCCTGACGCAAAGATTATCCGATTGGGTATTGGCGATGTCACAGAACCGCTACCAGAAGCCTGTCGCACAGCGATGATCAAGGCTGTTGAAGAAATGGGCGATCGCGCTACCTTTAAAGGCTATGGTCCAGAACAGGGCTATGCTTGGTTGCGGGAGAAAATTGCAACTCACGATTTCCAGGCGCGAGGGTGCAATATTGAGGCTGATGAAATCTTCATCTCCGACGGCTCGAAGTGCGATACAGGTAACATCCTCGATATCTTTGGGCACGACAACACCATCGCTGTCACCGATCCTGTTTATCCGGTGTATGTAGATACTAACGTGATGGCGGGGAATACCGGAGCTGCGAATGATAAGGGTGAGTTTGAGGGCTTGGTGTATCTACCAATTACTGCCCAGAACAACTTCACCGCAGAGATTCCCTCCCAAAAAGTTGATTTGATTTATCTATGCTTCCCCAACAACCCAACGGGCGCAACTGCTACCAAGGAACACCTAAAGGCGTGGGTAGACTATGCCAAAGCGCATAGTTCGATCATTTTCTTTGATGCCGCTTACGAAGCCTTCATCACCGATCCGGAACTTCCCCATTCTATCTATGAGATTGAAGGGGCACGAGATTGTGCGATCGAGTTTCGCTCGTTCTCCAAGAATGCAGGCTTTACCGGAACCCGTTGTGCATTGACAGTTGTGCCAAAGACACTCACCGCAAAAGCTGCCGATGGTTCCGATGTAGAACTGTGGAAACTGTGGAATCGCCGCCAGTCCACCAAGTTCAATGGCGTGTCTTACATCGTTCAACGCGGTACTGAGGCAGTCTACTCCGAGGAAGGACAGGCGCAAACTAAGGCGCTGGTTAACTTCTATATGGAGAATGCCAAGATTATTCGAGAGCAACTGACGGCTGCTGGATTATCAGTATACGGCGGCGTGAATGCGCCCTATGTCTGGGTGCAAACACCTAATGGTCTATCTAGTTGGGATTTCTTCGATAAGCTGCTGCAAACAGTAAATGTTGTAGGAACCCCCGGTTCGGGTTTTGGGGCAGCAGGTGAAGGCTACTTCCGAATTTCGGCATTTAACAGTCGGGAAAATGTAGAAGAGGCGATGAAGCGGATTACGGAGAAGTTTAAGGTTTAGAGCAGATCAGGTTCAAGCATCCATTCTTGCTGCCTTCGTTAAACTCAATCTATCAGTCTCATAGGTTGTGGTGGGCGATGCCCACCCTACCTGACCACTTAACATAAAGCTGCAAAGTATACGAAAATGTTCACCGAAGAGACTCTCAAAGCAATAATTGCTGGTGGTGAAACTCTCACCGTCGAGTTCAAGAGTGATCGAGGACCTCTACAAGACAAAGATCTATTAGAAGCTGTTGTTTGTCTTGCTAATACGAAAGGTGGCAAGCTGCTCCTTGGTGTTGAAAATGACGGACGTGTAACAGGTTTACATCCGCTTCATTTGGGATCTGCCCCTCATCTTCTTGCTGCGCTCGTTGCCAATCGCACAGTACCACCTCTGGTAGTAGAGGCAGGATTTGTTGATCTCCCTGAAGGACGTGTTGCGATATTAGATGTACCAGCCGTTCCACAAATGGTATCGACCAGTGACGGACGAACTTTGATTCGTCATTTGGATACACGTGGCTCCCCACAATGCAGACCTCTCTACCCAACAGAAATAAATAGCTGGTACGCCGATCGTGGTCAACGTGATACGACTGCACGGCTTATGACAAATGCAAGGTGGGAAGATCTCGATCCTCTTGAGTTCGTCCGTCTACGTCGTTTACTGAATGAATATCGAGGCGATGCATCTCTTATAGATCTGTCAGACCAAGAGCTAGCACGTGCTTTAGGCTTTGTGCAGAGAGATAACGCAGTACCAACGCTGGCTGGTTTGCTTGTGGTAGGTCAAGAAGAAGTCTTACGTGAACAAGTTCCTACTCACGAAGTTGCATTTCAGGTGTTACGTGGGCAAGACGTTGCTATCAACGAATTCTACCGTTGGCCGCTATTGCGGGTATTTGAACGGATAATGGAAGCTTTTAGCCTTCGCAATGAAGAGAGTGAACTGACAATAGATTTATTTCGTGTAGGTGTTCCTGCTTACGATCCACGTGCTTTTCGTGAGGCAGTGAATAATGCTCTGACTCACCGCGATTACAACCGAATGGGAGCTGTGTATGTTCAGACTCACGACAATGCAATCGTGATAAGGAATCCGGGTGGTTTGATGGAAGGTCTTCGATTAGATAACTTGTTAAATACTGGCCCTGTTCCGAGGAATCCACTACTCGCTGATATTTTTAAGCGTTTAGGGCTTGTAGAGCGCACTGGGCGAGGAATTGGGCTGATATATTCTGGGCAATTACGAACTGGGCGGTTACTTCCGGATTACTCAGGAACTACTAACCTTATAGTCGCTGTCCGTCTACCTGGTGGAGAATCTGATCTCGACTTCGTAAAAATCATATTGTCAGAGGAAAAACGACTACAGAGATCTTTCAGTCTTGATGAATTACTAATGCTCAGTCTTCTTAGGCGAGAGCGAGAACTCAACCTATCGGAAGCAGGGCGTTTAATACAAAAAGGTGAGGATGAGGCTCGTCGTGTGCTTGAAGGACTAACGGAAGATGGTTTGATAGAAAGGCTGAAGACATCACGGCAACGAGAATATATGCTCAGTGCTTCTATGTATCGGCAAATGGGTAAGCCTGAAGCATATGTTCGTCGTAGAGGCTTTGAGCCTTTACAAATGGAGCAAATGGTTTTGCAATACATTGCTAAAAATGGACGCATTACACGAGCAGAAGCAGCACGTTTATGTAAGATAACCTTAGGACAAGCATCCTATCTCCTAACTAAGCTTGCTCATCGAGGAGTTCTACAAATGATGGGCACTGCTGGCATCGGTCGTGGTACACATTATGTTCTTCCCAAAGCTGCAATGTCTGAAGAGACTATGGACAATACGTCTATGGATTCTCAACAAATGCTTAGTTTAAACAATACTACTGATATCGATATATCAACATACTCTGAGGATGTTCTTTCCAAAGCTACAATGTCTGAAGAGACTATAGACGATACATCTATGAATTCTCAACAAAAGCTTGGTTCAAAGAACACTAATAATATAGATATACCCATATACTCTCAACTAGAACTTGACCTAGAGAACACTCTTGATAAGTAGGAGAAAACTGTCTATGTAAACTCATCCTAGTTATCCACATACAGGACTGTATTACCAGTTGCTCAGAGGCATTTTCAGCCCCTTTAGGGACGAGAAGATATCTAAGCCCCAGTAACGGAGCGATCGCCTAAATAAACATAGAGAAAGTGCGATCGCCTGCGGTGAGGCTGTATCCTCGCAAACTCGTCAATTTATCGGAGAGTGATGGAACGATAAATGCTTGAAAATGAGGAAGTAAGCACTACAGCCTCTGAAGTTTTGTATTACTCGTCCCTATACCTGAATCAATTAAAGCGATGGAAAAACCGATTGTCTGGCTACATGGTGACTGCCTTAGCCCCAAAGGGCCAGCGCTGCAAACCTATCCCGATGCTCCAGCAATTTGGGTTTGGGATGAAAAGTTACTCGAAGAATGGCAGATTAGTCTCAAACGAATTGTGTTTATTTACGAGTGTTTGCTAGAACTACCAGTGACGATTCGGCGTGGAGATGTAGCAGCGGAAGTTGTCGCCTTTGCTAAAGAACACGGTGCGGATGGCGTGGCAACAGTAGATAGCCCTAGTCCTCGGTTTGAGACAATTTGTGATGATATTGAAGCAGCATTATCGCTAGAAGTAGAAGTGTTGTCACCGGAGCCATTTGTCAAATACGACGGATACATTGACCTCAAGCGTTTTTCTCGCTATTGGCGTGTAGCACAGCAATATGTTTTTGAGTCGAAGTAGTTTTGTGAAAAATCAACGTGTTCGGACAGGCGTTCCACAGGTTGCAAAGCCAAGCGCCTTCATCGCACCAATCGCCTTTCTTTGGGCAGTGACAACTCCAGCTCAAGCAGTTCCTATACCAATTGAGCAACAGGTTCAGGATGTGGTGTCGCATCTCGTTGGAGTGATGGATACTTCTGCACAAGCTGCGGCAACTCCTGGCGCTCCAAATGTTCGGATGACGACGTGCCAAGTGAGTGTGGAAAATGCTGATACTTCACTCAACCCTCGCTCGTCAGTTTTCCTCTACCAGGAACAAGCGCTTTCTGAAAGTCTTAACTCTCCTTATCGGCAGCGATTTCTACGCATTGCTCCAAGTACAGGTGGAGAGAGTGTTGAATCGTTAGCCTTTAAACCGCCAACTCCAGAGGCTTTGATTGGATTATGCAATCAACTGGAGGCAAAGCGAGTTGTCCAGCAAAGTGACATTGGTGAAGCGGCGTGTAGCGTATTTTTGAAGCCGGAGGGCGAAAACTATATTGGTGAAACGCCTGCTGAGGGTTGCGCTACTAATGTCAGGGGTGCCGTAAGAATCACCAATAGAATTGTGCTGCATCAAACAGGGATGGATACTTTAGATCGTGGGTTTGATGCGAATGGTAATCGAGTATGGGGGGCAAAAGACCAACCTTATCAGTTTCGGTGGGTTGACAAATAACTTCTGATAAATTTAACAGCTTTGATTCCAATTCTAGGGGAACTTCCCTTGAAACATACTTTGCTTGAAGCGATCGCATATCTGAAATTCAAGGCTGCGTCTCTTCAATCAGCATTGACCTAGTTGGATAAGCGTTAAAACTTGGCGTTAAGTATTGACATAGAACCAGCAATGGTTTCTCCTGTAACCCGGATTGACCTCTCCCCCAACCCCTCTCCTACAAGGAGAGGGGAGCAAGAATAAAACTGCGGTTCCCCTTCCCTCGCGAGAGGTGCGGGGTTGGAGGGTTAGATCATTTCACAAGCTTTAGCAATACGCGCCAATACACTATCAAGATTTTGTCTCACGTCTTCATTTTTAATTCGCAACAGCCGCAATCCTCGTGCTGACAAAGCGCGATCGCGTTCTGTATCGTATTCAGCTTGTTGTTGATGAATCTGTCCATCTACTTCTATGACCAATCTGGCAGCGTGACAGTAGAAATCTGCAATAAATCCATCAATAATCTGCTGACGACGGAAGTGTAACCCATTCAACCGATTAGCGCGAAGGTGTTGCTAGATAATTTTTTCTTCCTCAGTCATTCGGTGACGAAGTTCCTTCGCACGTTGTACTTTGACTAAGGTGACTTTTTGCCCAATTAACGATGTTGTCAGTTGACTCCTTTTTTGGTGTTGGGGATTGCTGGGGAGTAATGTTATTCATTAATAAGATATGAGAATAAATTTGTATCTTCGATTGGGCGGGATTGACCTCTCCCCCAGCCCCTCTCCTACAAGGAGAGGGGAGCCGGAGCCTCTTGTTCCCCCTTCCCTTGCAGGGAAGGGGGTTAGGGGGTTAGGTTTTTCAGGGATGTAGCAGAGTGCGATCACCTGGAATCAAAAGCCTATAAAATCTTTTAAATCATATAAGATTTCAGCCATTAAATCTTCATTGCGAATTTCCCAATTGCTAACCCGAAAAACTTGCCATCCCTCTTTACGAAGTTTTCTATCTTCTTTTAAACGTTTTGAGTAATTTTCTTCGTTTGCCTGCCAAATATTATTTTGTTTTTTTCCATAGTGACCAATATCATCTATTAGAATTGCATATCTTTTGTTATTCCAGAAAGCCACAAAATCAATACGATATAGTTCATCAGAATGCTTGGAACCCGATGATCGTAAATCTTTTTTAGGTTGAGAATGCCATTGAATCCACGCCTGTGGTAGTAATGCAGGAATATCAGATATAGCCATTTTAAAGGTTTTTGCATATTTAATAAGAAAATCCTTCTCAAATTGTGTTTGATTCATATTTACTAAAGCTTTCTTTAAAGCTACATTAGTAAATTCATCAACTCCAAAAGCTATTTCTAGTTTCCTAAAATTAAAATTCGGATATACATCCTTTATCAAAATGCCCATGCCAGATTTTAGCTCAAACTGTAATTTTTGAATTCCCTTCTCTGAAAAAATTCTGAAATCAGGTTTAGCAATACCAAATGGCAACCCAGCCGGAAATTGTTGACAAAAGAAGTCTGATTTTGATTCCGATTTAATATTATCTGTTTCAAAATCAAAAACAGATTTTTTGCCTGTATTTAAAATAATAAATTTATATTTTTCTTGTTCAAATTTAATTCCTAACCCACTATGCTTGAGGCTATTATTTATATCCTTTACTGCATCTATATGTTTATCTGATTGAAGGTCTGCTACAGAAGTGAGTAACTCTATAATAACCCGAATGATTTTATCAGATGGTAGTGAGGTGTTACTACTATTACTTTCATTCAGTTCTGTTAAAACACTTATTACCCAACTATCCCTTGTACTTCCATCATGACGATAGTCTAACTCGCAACTATAAACAAAAAACTCTGTTAGTTCTGAACTAGATCGATAAATAAAGTTAGACCATTGATATTTATTCGCTGTACCATGACTTCCGCAAATCATTTGTGCTAAGTCTCTGATAGTTCGCGGAGATAACTTCATAAACTGATCTTAATGTTTTAGGAGGAGTAACAGGGTGGGCATTGCCCACCCTACTTGGATTATCGACCTACCGCCGTTGGCATCCCCAAAATATCTTCAATTCGTGGCATTTCTTCCAACGGAATCACACGACCTTCATCCTCAAAATTAGCAATTTGATCAAAGTTCAAATACCGATACAAATCACCAGCAAAAGGATGAATTTTCTTCGCCACAATGTCCATATATTCCTGCAAAGTTGGAATACGACCAAGCATGGCACAAACGGCTGCTAATTCAGCAGAACCGAGATAAATTTGTGCGCCTTTACCCATGCGGTTGTTGAAGTTGCGTGTTGAGGTAGAAAACACGGTTGTGTTATCTCCTACTCGTGCTTGGTTGCCCATACACAAACTACAACCAGGAAGTTCCGTTCTCGCACCTGCTGCGCCAAATGTGCCGTAAACTCCCTCGTCCTTTAGTTGCTTTTCATCCATCCGGGTTGGGGGACAAATCCAGAGACGAGTCTTGACGGGTGGTTCACCTTCCAACACCTTAGCTGTTGCCCGATAGTGACCGATATTGGTCATGCAAGAACCAACGAACACCTCATGTACGGGATCGTTAGCAACTTCAGATAGCAGCTTCACATTATCCGGGTCATTCGGTGCCGCAACGATTGGTTCCTTGATTTCATTCAAGTCAATCTCGATAATTTCTGCATACTCCGCATCTGGATCAGCTTCCATCAGCACTGGGTTTGCCAGCCATTCCTCCATCTTGGCGACGCGGCGCATGATTGTCCGAGCATCTTGGTAACCCCGCGCTACCATGTTTTTCAACAACGCTACATTAGAGCGTAGATACTCCGAGACTGTCTCCACACTCAGCTTAATTGTGCAACCCGCACAAGAACGTTCCGCACTCGCATCGGTGAGTTCAAAGGCTTGCTCTACTTTTAAATCAGGCAACCCTTCAATCTCCATAATCCGCCCGGAGAAAACATTCTTCTTATTCTCCTTGGCTACCGTTAGCAGTCCTTTTTGAATTGCCACATAGGGAATCGCATTCACGATATCCCGTAGCGTTACTCCAGGTTGCAACTCACCTTTGAACCGCACTAAGACAGATTCCGGCATATCCAAGGGCATTACACCCAACGCCCCTGCAAATGCGACTAACCCAGAACCAGCGGGGAAGGAAATTCCCAAGGGGAAGCGGGTGTGAGAGTCGCCGCCAGTTCCCACAGTATCCGGCAGTAGCATCCGGTTCAGCCAGGAGTGGATAATGCCATCGCCCGGACGCAAAGCGACACCACCGCGAGAGGAGAAGAAGTCAGGCAAGTCCTTATGGGTTTTGACATCCACGGGTTTGGGATAAGCTGCTGTATGACAGAAGCTTTGCATCACCAAGTCTGCACTGAAACCCAGACAGGCGAGTTCTTTGAGTTCGTCACGAGTCATCGGACCCGTGGTATCCTGAGAACCGACCGTGGTGATCAGTGGAGTGCAGGCAATACCCGATCGCACACCCGGTAAACCACAGGCTTTACCCACCATTTTCTGAGCTAAGGTGTAACCTTTACCAGTATCGACGGGTGGTGTGGCACGAATGAAGATCGGGCTAGGATCTAAGCCAAGCGCAACTCGTGTTTTATCAGTTAGGCTACGCCCAATCAGTAGTGGAATCCTTCCACCAGCTCGTACTTCATCTAGCATAGTTTCAGGCTTGAGCGTGAAAGTGGAAATCACTTCCCCTGCTTCATTGGTGATTTCACCTTTATAGGGATGGATGGTAATCACCATTCCTGTTTCCATCTTTGTGACATCGCACTCGATGGGTAGTGCCCCGGCATCTTCAGCCGTGTTGAAGAAAATCGGCGCGATCGCACTCCCCAAAATATACCCCCCAGCCCGTTTGTTCGGCACAAAAGGAATATCTTGCCCAATGTGCCACAGCAAGGAGTTAATTGCTGATTTGCGGGATGAACCCGTCCCGACGACATCCCCCACATAAGCAATGGGATACCCTTTCTCCTTTAGCTGGGCAATGGTTTCTATGCCTCCTGGCATCCGAGATTCCAGCATCACCGTAGCGTGTAATGGGATATCCGGGCGAGTCGTGGCGTGGGGTGCTGGGGATAAATCGTCAGTATTCGTCTCTCCCGGCACCTTAAACACCGTAACGGTAATGGCTTCCGCCAATTTTGGGCGTCCGATGAACCAGTCAGCGGCTGCCCAAGAGTCAATTACCTGCTTAGCATAGGGATTAACATCAGACAGCGCCAGCACATCGTTAAAGGCATCAAATACCAGTAGCGTTTTACTCAAGGCGGCAGCAGCTTCCACTGCGAGTCCAGTATCCTTGGACTTGAGCAGATCGATTAAAGACTGGACATTGTAGCCACCAACCATTGTCCCTAAAAGGCTGACAGCCCCTTGAGGAACAATTAGAGGGCTAGTCGTCTCGCCTTTAGCGATCGCCGTTAAAAACGCGGCTTTGACATAAGCGGCGGGATCGACTCCAGGAGGAACGCGATCGCGCAGCAGTTCCATTAGCGTTTCTTCTTCCCCAACGGGCGGATTTTTCAGCAATTCACATAATTCGGATGTCTGTTGGGCATCTAATGGTAGGGGGGGAACACCCAAAGCTGCCCGTTCAGCAGCATGTTGACGATAGGATTCAAGCATTAAAACAGTCTCCAGAGGTCTATCTGCAAAGTTTTTGCCATGTATGGCGTTCTCAAGCATAAGGTTACTGCCACCCTAACGAACTTCGCTGTTGACAGTGAACGCCTTCATACACAGAATGCATGGCTTACTATTTCAATTGTTACAGTAGGTTGCGCTACTGACTGTTTGGGACGTTAAATCTGCCCTAACCTTTATGGCGACAGCTATACTACCCTTCCCGACAGCCACAAAAAAAAGGCGATCGCTCACTGTTGATCGCCTTTGGTTGCGCCTGAAGTTAAAAATGGCTTGGCTTAGCCCATACCTTGAAGAGAAAGAGGCAGGGTTGCCGTTCATTGCGGAAAAAACTGTTTACAACTACAAGGAAAGCGCCATTTGCTTGGACTCCGCTTCCAGAAGCTGAATCAAGTTTTGGTCACCATTCGCTTTCGCTACCTGTAGCCGATGTTCCAGACTGCGACGGATGTTTTGCAAGTGCAGGTTCGTCCACTCATCTATGACTTGTTCACGCTCGTTGCGGATGATACCTGTTTTAGCTGGTGTTGTAGCGATTAGTTGACTTGTACCGTAGGGAACCCCACGATATTTTAGATTATGGATTGGTAGAGGGGTGGCAATGTGTCTCGGATAGTGATAGCGCCAATTTTGACCCCGATACATTCCGCCAATCTCACCTTCAGTGACTTCCAGTGTTGATGGTGCCTGGTCGTAGTTGACACCCCGATAAGATAGTTTCATATTCTTGGTCTCCAATAGCTGTATTTGATTTAAAAGGGTTTTTGTTCAACTGTTGCCCTGAGGCTGAGGTGTGAGGTGCTACTAGATTTAGACGATGCCGTTTGGCTTGTCATGCACCTGGAATCGCGATTATCGTCTGTAGGGAGCGCCACGATAAGTCAACTCGACAGGTGCTACAACTCTGCGGCGACTTTGCTTAGGAGTGTGAGTTCTCCAAGCTTGTCCTCGGTACATACCACCAATCTCGCCTTCAGTTACTTCTAGCGTTGAAGATTCTGCTTCGTAGCTGACACCACGGTAAAAAAGTTTCATTGCTGTTGCGCCTCCGATGTGCTTTCCTAAAAAGTTTGTGTGTGAGGTGAGGAACGCAAAGTAAGCGCTTTTCAAAGCTAGCCTTAGGCATGGCTTTGTTGCTTTCTTGTGCCTCAGGGCATCTGACTTAGGCAGATGTCCCAGAAAAAAGGTTGTTCAGAAATTTATTTCTGTATCTATTTTTACAGTTTTTCTTTTGGTTGTGTCAAATATTAAGAAACTCACACAAACCACTCGAAATAAAGCCTATGAAGAATTGATTTTCGCTTCAGCCTGTGCATACCTAAGAACAAAGACAGCTCAACTCCTCTCAAATAGATAGAGTTATCCCGCAAAATGCCGTGTGTACCGATAAGGTGAAATTTTGGACAGCCGAGAATGACTCCTACGACAGAGGATTTAGGATTACTAGCGGCAGCCATAGCAGAAAGCCTTCAGCTATAAGCTTTTTAGTTTCCCTTGTTGTCTCTAGGTTCACACACCTCCCGCAATACCTCATCTCTCCAGGAAACTGCTATAGCTTTGCACATCACATGGCAAGTTGCCGAGCACGCGAAAGGCAAGCTTGCAATCACTGTTTCGCGATCGCACTAACAGAATACGGATCTTAGATTGGATAACATTTTATATGAGTTTGATGAATGGAAGTACCTGGCAAAAATCCCTCATTAGCATAATTCCCTATTTATTGGTGCTGGGCATTCTTGCAATAAGTCTACTATCCTTAGCTAGTCATATTAGCTGGACTTTGTACCTAGAACTATTTTCTCATTTCAAGCTGCAATATCTAGGTATAAGTTTAATTTTATTTACTTTATTAGCTATTACTCGAAAGAAGTTGTTAATACTGATTGGCTTGTTTCTTGTTGTCATTAATTTGACAGAAGTTGCCTCTTGGCATTTGCCTCCAAGGTTAGGAAGTACTAGCACTAGTAATCTACGTGTTCTCAGTTCAAATATAAATATCAAAAATAATAGTTATTCAAAACTTCTGTCATTTGTTAGGAAAGAAAAACCAGATATTGCAGTGTTTATGGAGGTCAATAACGCTTGGGTAAAACAGCTATCATCCCTAGCCGACATCCTCCCTTATTCTTTTACAAAGCCTAATCCCTATAATTCTGGGATAGCTGTCTATAGTAGAATGCCCTTAGAAAATGCAGCGATTAACCTTTTCGGTACTTCCGGCAGTCCAAGTATTGTTAGCAGCTTAAAAATTAATGGCAAAATTGTTTCTTTTATTGCGGCTCATCCACCGCCACCCTTTAAACCAGATTCTTTCTACTCTCGAAATAAGCAATTAGATGAAATTCGCAAATATGTCCAAGAGCTAACAACGCCTGTGGTAGTAGCAGGGGATTTGAATGTAACGATGTGGTCACCGTATTACAAGAGATTTGTTAGTAAAACAGGACTTCATAATGCTCGTAAAGGGTTTGGGGTTCTCCCCTCGTGGCCGACAAAGGCTACCTACTCGCACTACTCTAAGTTTCCAGCTTTTGTATACCAGTTGTTATCAATTCCGATTGACCACTGTCTAATCAGCCCAGACATCAAAGTTTCTAAGATTCACACGGGACGGAATGTTGATTCAGATCATCTACCACTGGTTACTGATTTGGTGATTCCCAAAAAATAAAGCGATCGCTTTTATAGCCATCAGCAGTCAGCTTTCAGCGGTCAGCTTTCGGTCAAATGGCTCTAGTTAAGGAACACTCTTCTCCCCTTAATGTCCTAACATTAGTGGCTACTGCTATATCACCTACGGTATGCTTGGCTGGCACGGGCTATGGGTTTTGTAAGCAACACAGCACCTTGAGCGATCGCTAACTTCAAGTAGTGGGTCAAGCCCTTGGAAAACCTTGGTTATCAGTTACCGCCAGTCTCAATCATGAATCGCGTTCAAGCCCAATGACAAAAAAAAGCTAACAAAGACTACCAAAGTGCTACCAAGAAAAGCCATAATGCCGACAAACACGGTTGTACACAGATGTCTGCGAAGTACTTTTTTCTCTCCGACGGCTGGACTGTCGGTCGGGTTTGGGAGTTTGGTGGACTTTGGAACATAAACGCTTGGCGACGCCCTCCTGAAATCCAGCAAATGAACCTTTGTATCCTAGAGCAAGGGGAAAAGTTGTGGCTCTATCGGGTTGAAGAAGCTGTTCTCATGGTTGAAGTTAGACCAACACCCGACGCCTCAGCTGAGTCAGCAAAAACAATTGGTCAAGTCGTCCTGAAGCGCCTGATTACTGCTGACCAAGCAATAGAACGATTAGCAAGCCCACAGACTTTATTCAACCCTCCTTCTGTAGAATAATGTAAGGACTATGTAAAGAAGGTTAGCGAAGTTCTCCCGATGTGGGATCACAAATCTCGCGTCGCTTGCAATCAACTCTAACAATAGTTACACTTCTTTAAACAATCTTCAGTTTCACGGATGCCTTGTCCGACAATCTACGTTGTTTTTCCTAGGTTTATTTACAAAGTCTAGGTTTGATGACAGCGATTTCTAACATCTTCAAGAAGAGAAGCGTCGAAGTAGAAACTCTATTCACGAGGAGGAGCGTAGTCAATGGGACTACCTTGGTACCGAGTACATACAGTCGTCCTGAATGATCCAGGTCGCCTGATTTCTGTACATTTGATGCATACTGCTCTTGTGGCAGGTTGGGCTGGTTCAATGGCCCTTTATGAATTGGCAATTTTTGATCCAAGCGATCCAGTTTTAAACCCAATGTGGCGTCAGGGCATGTATGTCCTGCCTTTTATGGCTCGTCTGGGTGTCACGGAGTCTTGGGGAGGTTGGAGCCTTACGGGTGGAACGGCAACAGACCCAGGCTTCTGGTCACTTGAAGGCGTTGCGGCTGCTCACATTGTTCTTTCCGGTCTGTTGTTCCTAGCTGCTGTGTGGCACTGGGTTTACTGGGACTTGGAACTGTTTAGAGACCCCCGCACGGGTGAACCCGCTCTGGATTTGCCAAAAATGTTTGGCATTCACCTGTTCTTATCAGGTCTGCTTTGTTTTGGCTTTGGGGCATTTCACCTAACAGGGCTATTTGGACCTGGAATGTGGGTATCTGACCCATATGGTGTCACTGGTAGTATTCAACCTGTAGCACCATCCTGGGGACCAGAAGGGTTTAATCCCTTTAACCCAGGCGGTATTGTGGCTCACCATATTGCCGCTGGGATTGTTGGCATTATTGCAGGTTTGTTTCACCTAACGGTTCGACCACCAGAGCGGCTATTCAGAGCCTTACGGATGGGGAATATTGAAACCGTACTCTCTAGCAGTATTGCCGCTGTGTTCTTTGCCGCTTTTGTCGTGGCAGGAACGATGTGGTACGGCAATGCCGCCACACCAATCGAACTGTTTGGTCCAACCCGCTACCAGTGGGATAGTGGCTATTTCAAGCAGGAAATTGAACGGCGCGTTCAAACTGAGCTTGCTTCAGGAGCAAGCTTGTCAGGAGCTTACTCGACGATTCCAGAAAAGTTAGCGTTCTATGACTATGTTGGTAACTCTCCCGCTAAAGGCGGTTTGTTCCGTACAGGTCAAATGAACAAGGGTGATGGCATCGCTCAATCTTGGTTGGGTCATGCCGTGTTCAAGGATGGTGAAGGACGGGAATTGTCGGTTCGTCGTCTTCCTAACTTCTTTGAAACATTCCCCGTCATCCTTACCGATGCTAATGGTGTCGTTCGTGCGGATATTCCCTTCCGTCGGGCGGAATCAAAATATAGCTTTGAGCAAGCTGGTGTAACCGCTAGCTTCTATGGTGGTGCGTTAGATGGTCAAACATTTGATGACCCAGCGGAAGTGAAGAAGTATGCACGTAAAGCTCAGCTTGGTGAATCCTTTGAATTTGACCGCGAAACCCTGAACTCTGACGGTGTATTCCGTACCAGTCCACGGGGTTGGTTTACTTACGCTCACGCTGTATTCGCCTTGCTGTTCTTCTTCGGTCACATCTGGCATGGCTCTCGGACTCTCTTCCGGGATGTGTTTGCTGGTGTTGAGGCAGATTTGGAAGAGCAAGTCGAATGGGGTCTGTTCCAGAAGGTGGGTGACAAGTCTACCCGGAAAAAAGAGGCTGTTTAGAACAGCAATTTAGTAAGAGGTAAAAGGCAAAAGTTAACCGATTCTCTTTTGCCTTTTTACTTTTACTTTTGTGTTGCAAGGTAGACTAGTAATAAAGCAGATAATCAGGAATTATTGACATGGAAAGCATTGCTTATATCTTTATCCTGGCTTGTGCAATTGGTACGCTCTTTTTTGCGATCGCCTTTCGTGAGCCACCTCGGATTGAGAAGAAGTAGTTCACGGCGAGGAGCTTGCTCCTTTGGTGTCATTTGGCTCCTAGAGCCGCTGTTTTAGCACAGGTGCAGTTCTGCACCTGTTAACGTTTACTATAAGCTTACAGCTCTGTTGGATGCCCTGAGCCGCAAAAGTCCATCGGCTCCTCTACATAAGAGGAAACTGATTGAGACAAACCTCGGCTCAGTTTTTCGCATTTATTGACAGCCTCCTGACCAGAGCCTTCTCGTTGATTTGCTGCCTTTGAGTCCACAAAGCTAAAAAGGACTTTTCCCTATGCGATGCCCCTATTGTCAGCACACCGATAGCCGTGTCCTTGAGTCCCGTTCGACGGAATCAGGGCAAAGTGTACGGCGACGGAGGGAGTGTTTGAGATGTAAACATCGCTTTACCACCTACGAACGGATTGAATTTGTACCACTAACCGTTGTTAAGCGAGATGGCAGGCGGGAATCATTTGACCGCTCCAAGCTACTACGTGGAATTGTACGTGCTTGTGAAAAAACTGGCATCCCTCAAAGACGCCTAGAAGTTTTGGTGGAAGAGATTGAAGCCGAACTACAACACCGGTTTGGACGAGAAGTCAACAGTAATCAAGTGGGTGAATTAGTCCTGCGGTACCTGCGCGGCGAGAGTGAAGTCGCCTATGTGCGTTTTGCCTCAGTCTATCGACAGTTTCAAGGCATCCGAGATTTTGTTGAGACATTGGATCATCTCCAAAGTGATGCTGAACTCATCGAAACTACCCAAGCCTCACCAACTGCCGTCTCAGAAGCTGAGCAACAGGAAGCCCCAGAGTCAGTGATGACACCCTCGTGAGCTATCAGGTGAACCCGTTGTTCACTTAAAATCAACCGTTGCTGTAATCATTATCAAGCTGACAAATAAGTAATCCAGCTTGAGTTATAATTACCTGTCTGGACTTTATTAAATATTTTAAAATAGGGTTGAGACAAAGCGATGTAGGTGTAGGCGGCACAAAGCCGAAGTGCGTGTACATCGACAGGAGGCATAGTCATTACGGAGATAAAACTAGGAATTACAACACACATGCTCAGTCAGAAAACAACCGCTACAGATATTGGCTTCACTCACGAAGATTTCGCCGCCCTCCTTGATCAGTATGATTATCACTTTAGTCCTGGCGATATTGTCGCGGGTACCGTATTCAGTTTGGAGCCGAGGGGCGCTCTGATTGACATTGGTGCGAAAACCGCTGCATATATTCCAATTCAGGAAATGTCAATCAACAGAGTTGACAACCCTGAAGAAGTCTTGCAGTCAAACGAGACGCGGGAATTTTTCATTCTGACTGACGAGAATGAAGATGGACAACTAACCCTCTCTATCCGTCGCATTGAGTATATGCGAGCTTGGGAGCGAGTGCGGCAGCTACAGACGGAAGACGCTACTGTGCGCTCTCTTGTCTTCGCAACCAACCGTGGAGGAGCGTTGGTACGGATTGAGGGGCTGCGTGGCTTTATTCCCGGCTCTCATATCAGTACTCGTAAACCGAAGGAAGATTTGGTGGGAGAAGAACTGCCGCTGAAGTTCTTGGAGGTTGATGAAGACCGTAACCGTCTGGTTCTCTCACATCGTCGTGCGCTGGTTGAGCGCAAGATGAACCGCTTAGAAGTAGGTGAAGTGGTTATTGGTTCCGTTCGCGGCATCAAACCTTACGGTGCCTTCATCGACATTGGTGGTGTCAGTGGCTTGCTGCACATTTCTGAGATTTCCCACGATCACATTGATACGCCTCACAGCGTCTTTAATGTCAATGACGAAGTAAAAGTGATGATCATTGACTTGGATGCTGAAAGAGGTCGGATTTCTCTATCTACCAAGCAGTTAGAGCCAGAGCCAGGCGATATGATTAACAATCGTGACCTGGTCTATGACAAGGCAGAAGAAATGGCAGAGAAGTACCGAGAGAAGATGCGTGCTGCTCAACAGCAACCAGCCGTTCTCGAACTCGAACCCGAACTCGAACCCGAACTCGAACCCGAAGCCGAACCTGAGAGTGAGATTGAGATTGAGCTTGAGCCTGAGGTGATGGAAGAAGAGATTGTTGCGGCTATCGAAGAATAATCTTTCAGTTGATTATTCGTGATTGAATCATCAAGATATTGTAAAAAGAGGGAGTTTCCCTCTTTTTTTTGTAGCTATGTCAGGGAGATAGGAGAGTAGCACTTGGTAACGATTCGCTGTCGAGATGTCACGTTTCCTAATATTCAGGCGATCATTTTTGATAAAGATGGCACGTTAGAAGATTCTCAGAACTTTTTGAGAGAACTAGGCCACAAGCGATCGCGTCTGATCGATGCTCAAATTCCTGGCATCGGAGAACCATTGCTGATGGCTTTTGGCATCAATGGTGACACCCTCGACCCAACAGGTTTGATCGCAGTAGGTAGCCGCCGTGAAACGGAAATCGCGGCAGCGGCTTATATTGCTGAAACAGGTCGAGGTTGGATAGAGTCACTTGCGATCGCGCATAGTGCCTTTGAAGAAGCCGATCGCTATCTCAAAGACACGGCTAATACTTCACCCCTGTTTGCGGGTAGCTTGGATGTGCTGAAAGTTCTCTATGACGCTGATTTGAAATTGGGAATCCTCTCAGCCGCGAGAACCGCCAATGTCCAAGCCTTTGTCAAGCGTCATCAGCTTGAACCTTACATCCAGTTATGCCAAGGCGTTGATGAGGGTCCGAGTAAGCCTGACCCGACCCTATTTCTCCAAGCCTGCCAAAGCCTAGGTGTTGAACCCGCGTCAACCCTAATGGTTGGGGACTCTGCGGGTGATATTGAAATGGCACGACGTGCAGGTGCGGCAGGTTGTATTGGCATTTGTTGGGGAACACCCGCCGCCGCACATTTAGAAGCCGCAGATGTTGCGATTTCCCAACTTGATGAAATCCTAGTGCTGGAATAGCGGCACGGTTCGGTGCCATCCTCCTACAGGCTACTAGCGAGCGGCTGGAAACTTTACTGAGGGTAAGTTAGTAAAACTGAGAAGTATGCTACAAACACCATCCAAACCCATCACATTAGAAGAATTTCTGAGGCTACCAGAAACGAAACCTGCCAGCGAGTACATTAATGGACAAATTATTCAGAAGCCAATGCCACAGGGAAAGCACAGCACGATTCAGGGTGAACTGGTTACAGCTATCAATGGTGTCATGAAGCCTCAGCACATTGCACGCGCTTTTCCAGAACTGCGGTGTACTTTTGGCGGACGCTCAACGGTGCCTGGTGTGTCTGTGTTTGTTTGGCAGCGAATTCCCCGTGATGAGAATGGGGCAATTGCTAACATTTTTCGATTAGCCCCTGATTGGACAATTGAAATCTTGTCACCTGACCAAAGCCAAACGAAAGTCACGAAAAATATTCTGCACTGCCTGAAATACGAGACTCAAATGGGTTGGCTAATTGATCCGGAGGAACAAACGGTGTTTGTTTATCGCGCAAACCAACAGCCAGAAGTGTTTGATGAACCAGAACAGCAACTTCCTGTGCCATCGTTTGCCAGTGAGGTACGGCTGAGTGTAGGGGAATTGTTTGGTTGGCTATTGGAGTAAATCCAATTCGGTAATGGTGCGTCACGACAAACCTAAGGCACTCTACCAAATTACTCAACCCAACCGACTAACGCCCCCACTCAACTACACCTTAAGCAGACTTTATGTTTTCTTCCAAAACCTCTAAATTCTTGAGCAGACGAATGGCTGATTGATACGCTTCCTCGGTTAATTCCTGCCGTTCTTCGCTACTCTCTACTAAGTCATCTACGACTAATCCTAAGAAGCCAATCATCGGGTTAAGACGAGTCCGAATCTCATAAGAGGTTTGGACTAAAACATCATTAACAGCCGCGTTCGTCACACCATCGGCGTTTCGATCAAATTGCATCCAATACAAACGAGTGTAGTAACCGCCTTTTTTGAGGAGTTCCTCATGCGTGCCAAGTTCTACCACTCGTCCTTTATCCATGACAGCGATTTGATTGGCTTTCTGGATTGTCGAGAGTCGGTGAGCAATCACAATTGTAGTGCGATCGCGACAGAGTTCATCAATTGCCTGTTGCACCAAGCGTTCGGAAACGGTATCTAAGGCACTTGTTGCCTCATCCAAGATTAAAATGTCAGGGTTACGCAAGAGGGCGCGTGCGATCGCCATTCGTTGCCGTTGTCCCCCTGATAGCATCACGCCGCGATCTCCAATTTCTGTATCAAACCCTTGTGGTAACTGAACAATAAACTCATACGCATTAGCACGTTTTGCCGCCTCAACGATTTCATCCTCTGTAACATCCTCTCGTCCATAAGCAATATTGTTACGAACTGAGGTATTAAATAAGAAGGTATCTTGGCTGACAATCCCCATCGCTTGCCGAAGCGATCGAATATCATACTCCCTTAAATCTTTTCCATCCAAGGTAATACGACCCTTAATCGGGTCATAAAATCTTGGCATCAAATCTGCTAGCGTTGACTTTCCCGCACCAGAAGCTCCTACTAAAGCAAGAGTTGTCCCTTTTGGTACCCATAAATTAACCTCATTAAGTACCAAATTTTCATGTCCAGGATAGGCAAACGATACATCTTCTAGACGAATTCCTTGCTCTATTTTTGTATATAAGCTCTGACCATTAGCCATAAACGGCTTATCATTTCGCTGCAAGAAATCTGCAACAATTGCTGTACTAGGAGCCGAGTTAGCAAATCCACTTCTTTGTGTATTCAACTGACTCACAACTGGCAGTAACCGAAAAAGTACAGCTAGATAAATCAGTAAAACAGTCGAGAGAGATTCTATCTCCTGCAAAAACAACGTTTTTCCCAAATAGACAATTGCTAAGATTGCCAAAATCCCTGCCACTTCATTAATCGGTCCAATAGCGGCAAAATTAGCTTGTGACTGATAATCTGCTCGTTCTCGTTCGTCAATCAGTCTTTCGATGCGTTGATATTCAACCTTTTCATTCCCAACCGCTTTGATGAGACGTATACCTGTCAGTATTTCTAGTAAAGCTGTGGAGTAAGCACCTGACTTTTCCGAGAGTACCTTCCCAAATCCTTTAGCACGTCTCACAAAATACTGATTGAGCAAAGTTACTAATAATAATAAAGCTGTAGAAGCAATAGTTAATTTCCACGATATTGATATTAAAATGCCAATAAATACCAAGATTGTAACTGAGGTTGTAAAAACTTGGATAGCAATTCTAATTGCCCCCGCAGCCCGACCGACTTCTCCTCCGATTCTATTGATAATTTCTCCAACTTTTATTTTTGCATAATAATCTAAGTCAACTTCCAGTAATAACTGAATTCCTGCTTTCCTAATATCATTAACAAGTTTCCTTGAAAGAAGACTAGAGGTCAGGAGGTTAACATAATTAGCAATATTCTTGAGGACGATAGCTAGAATGACAGCCAACATCATTAAGGCGAGGTGATTGCCACCTCGATCACCGTTAAAAAGAGATAACGCTTTTTGAATGATTGGCGGTCCTCCTTCTAGATTAATGTTATCTTGACCTAGAAATCCTAAGACTAAAGGCACAATTAGCGTTATTCCAACACCATTAAAAAGAGCGCTAGAAAAGCCAAGAATTATAGTAAAAACAATCCAGCTAGGATAGCGTAGTGCATAACTCAGAAGTAGCTGATTAGGGGACATATGGTAGTGCCTGGTGTGAAATACAATACAAAGCTTTCAGATAAACTTATAGCGGGTTTCAGTTGGATGAGGTAGAGATTAGGGGCTTGAAACCTAGAGAGAGCAAGAAAAACAAAAAAGCTGATATCTGACAGCTTTCTACTATATTTAGTTAAGCTCTACAAGAACATCCGAAAGAATTGCCGCCATTGTATCAATACTATAGTGTTCGATACATCGCTTCCTCGCTTGAACTCCTTGAGCATTTGCAGCATCTAGGTTTTGAAATATCCATTGAATTTTTTGGGCAAGTTGTTCGGGAGAACTTGGATCAACGAGATAACCTGTATCCCCTAAAATTTCTGGGATGTCACCAACACGAGTAGATAAAATTGGCTTTGCCATCGCCATCCCATCAGTCAATTTGAGAGGAAACTGCGCTCTAGTTTCAGGAGAATCTCGCTGGGGAACGACAATAATGTGAGCAGAAGATACAATCTCAGGCATCATCTGCACTGAACACCGAGGTAACTGGATTATCCAATGTCCCCAACGTTGAATTAATTGCTGATCATAGTCATCATAAGGACTGCCACCAACAATCACTAGTCTCAAATCAGGCTCATTCAAGTAATCTAGCGCTATCAAAACATCTTCTAGACCTTTATAAGGGCGTGGCGCTCCAGGAAACATTAAAATTCGGTATCCTGAGAGGTTGAAGCGAGTTCTACTAATTTCAGCGTCATAGCGTTCTGGGTCAAATAAAGAGATATTTTTACCATTCGGAACAATAATTCCCCCAAAACGCTTCTGAAGAAAACTAGTATGTACTGTTACAGCATCAGCTTTGCTAATTAACTTTTCCATCCATTGCAGGTACAGTGGATGATCAGGTCGCCTCAACGCTCCTTCTTTTTTTAGCAAGTCTCTTGCTAATTGCTTGGGTGTGGGATAATACTGCCAGTCATCTCCGCCATACCAGCTCAATTCCCAATCATCAATATCTAAGATGACTGGTAGACGGCTAAACAATTTTTTCAGTAAGGCTAAGCCGAAGCTAGCTGGTTGAGGTTTAATCGCGTAGATAAAATCTCCATCAATTTTATTTAGAAGTTGAGCAACTGGTTTAAAAAATTCCGGATACTTGCCACCTGTTACCGAATAAATAGGTAAGTCTGAAGGAACGGCTGTGTATAGGGGTTGGTCAAATAGAAAGCCAAGCACTTCAACTTCATAGTTAAGTTTCCTCAAAGCCTCACTGAGTAAAGAAGCCCGGATTATTCCATCATTTGCTGATAAATTCCATACGAGTAGCGACACCTTTAATCTGTCTTTCATTAATCTCGGCTATTTCAGAAATTAGGTAGATGTCAGCATCCAGATAAATAATTTTTTCAAAGATGATTCCTGCTAGAAAGCTACTGTGTTCGCAAGCCTAAGAGCTTATTCCCAAAAAAACTTCCTCTCCTTCCTCCAGGAGGGGTAGAGAGGATCGATCCAGAATAACACCTTCCGAACTTAGGATTGACTTCACAAAAAGCTCTAAAACAAAACTTGTATTAGTCAGTTTTACTTAATCTAATCAAGAATCTTTATACGACCTGTTTGGATATCGTCAAAGACACGATTGATTTGATGGCGTTCTTCATCAGTCACCCTGTAGTCAGAAAGGATGGTGGTAACTAACTGTAGATGCTCTATACGGCTTAATTGACCAGAATTAAGAATTCTGTCTACGATTTGCTTGAGCGTTTGAGGAAATTGACCCTGAATATCTCCTGCCATTAGTGGCTGGTCACATAATAACGTTTTGGTTTTCTGGCTGTTGTCTTTTATTGTCTACTAAAATAACTGGCTTGGCACGAGTGCTACATCAACCTTTTCCCTTTCTCCCTGACCATTTCCCCTTCTCAATCGCGACTCCTAAGCTCTAGGCGCAGAACGCTGATAAAGATGGGCGACAAACTGATCTAACTTCATCGTTCCCACTAGTTGCTGTGTCTTTTCCAACTGGAACTGCCTGTCTAAAACCTGCCGGACTTGCCTTCTTTCCCCGTCTGTACTGGGAGGCGACCAGACAGGGTCAGCGCTATCTAGCCAGAGAATACGTTGATACTGAGTTGGTTCAGATGAAAGAGACTTTTCTAAAGCAGGTGCTAGCTGAGCAGACTTCTGAGCCAATAACATGACTGGTAACGTTGGTGGAATATAGTAAGCCAGACGCAGGACATGACCCCAAGCCGTAGAGTTCATCATCACTAAAGTTGGTGTCGTAGAATCCTGAGCAATGATGTCAGCTACTTGGTGGAATATCCGGCGGTGCCGAGTTCCTAAGTCAGCGATGCTGGTACTCAAATATAACAGCAGCAAAAGGGCTGCTGTCAGTCGTTGCCATTGCCCAGTTGCTCGTTCTATCCACATAGTCAGCAATAACAAGCATCCCGGCAAAATAAAAATCATCGACCGTCCCCAGCCAAAACTGATTGTGAACTTGCCGCTGATGATATCTACGACTAACCCCAGCAAGAGTGGAAAAATCCCTAAAAGCAAAGCTATACACACAATTCGACGCTGATTTTGATGCCAGAGGCTGATACTACAAGCGAAAAGCACCAGCACTGATACCCCACCAGCAACAGTAGCGCTTACAGGTGGAAGGCTACTAATCCAGTCTCCCAACACCAAATGAATTCCCAGAGTTTCAACGACATCCTGAAAGTGTCGCAATCCAGTTTCAACGATGCCAGTGGCAGTCGAAAATCGTTGTAAGTCAGCATTGTGTAGCTGCTGTCGGGTTCCCCAAAGTACCCAAGGAATTGTCAGGAAGACACCTGCACTGAGGCACCCTCCAGCTAACCACCACCGTTGTCTGTCCAGAAATAGCACCAAGGCGGCTAGAGCAAGAAGCCAATAGGCAAAGAAATAAAACGTCATCAGTCCAGCCGCCACTGAACCAATTAGAAGTAGTGACCAAAGGAGTTTTGTGTTGTCAGAGAAGAAACGTTGACGCTTCAGTTCTGACTTTTGAGTGTCAATTAGCTGTAGCAGTGCCCAGGCGCTCAGGATTGCCCAAAGCACGAGTGAATTGTACATCCGCACATTTAAGGAGTGAAATATATAGTAGGGATTAATTCCTATAAGTGCAGCAAACAATAGACCTCCCTGTTGTCCCAGTAAACAACGACCTAAACCATAAGCACTGCCAATTGCCACAACACTCAATAAAGCTCCGAGGCTTCGTGTTGCGACTTCTCCATTCCCGAACAGGTGCAACCAAAGATGTTGAGCGAGGAAAAAGAGGGGGGGATGCGGTTCGCCACCCGCTAATCCTCTCAGGAGGTTTTTTAGAGTTTCCAAGATGTCATGAATACTGCTTTGTGGTGGCAGACTCAGCAAGGCGGTATAGTCAGCTAAAACTACTGGCAAATCCTGAGGAGGTTGATAGGCAATTTTTTGACCTGTAGAAAGGAGTAGTGACAGCACCTCGTCATACCAAAATTCCCGGCTTCCTAAATTGAGTATTCTTGTCGGAATTGCGATCGCAATAATGATCAACAGTATTGAAGAAAACCGTAGGGATAGTTTGTGGTGTGGGTGGGACATCTCACACGTCTAGCCGTGAGTAGAGCTATGGTAAAAAGTAAGTGCTGCTGAACAGGTCTATCTAGAGTATCCAGTGTTCGTTGGTTACTGGTTGAGCAGAAACGATTTATTTACAAGGAGACGCTATAAAAATGCAGGTAATTCTGCTGCCAGCACTTTCTGACAACTATATCTTTTTACTCCATAACCCTAAGCAGAACGTTGCAGCAGTTGTTGACCCCGCAGAGGCGCAACCAGTGCTGCGGCGTTTAGAAGAACTTGGGGCTGAACTGGTGATGATTTTTAATACTCATCATCATATGGATCATGTCGGCGGTAATCGGGAACTGATCGAATATTTTCCGAATGTCTACGTGTGTGGAAGCGCCCAAGATCGAGGGAGAATTCCTGGGCAACAGGTGTTTTTGCAGGAAGGCGATCAGGTTGAATTTACCGATAGAATTGGCGAGGTGATATTCGTTCCCGGACACACCAGTGGACATATTGCCTACTACTTCTTTCCACGAGTAGAGGGTGAAACGGGTGATTTATTCTGCGGTGATACCTTATTCGCAGGCGGTTGTGGCAGATTGTTTGAAGGTACACCAGCGCAGATGGTGGATTCCTTGATCAAGCTGCGGGCTTTGCCGGACAACACGCGAGTCTGGTGCGCTCATGAATACACGCTGAAAAATCTTCAATTTGCCCTTACTGTAGATCAGGAAAATCTAGATTTACAAACTCGATATACTGAAGTTCAAGAGGCTCGTCGCCGTTTAGAGGCAACTATACCCTCGCAACTGGGGATTGAAAAGCGTACCAATCCATTTTTGCGATGGGAGCAACCAGCACTCCAGTCCGCCGTCAAAGCGACAGAACCCGTACAGACATTTGCGCGGCTGCGAGGCATGAAAGACCGATTTTAAGTTGATGAGGTGACGAGAAAGGGATTGGCTTTGGGAAAAACTTCTCCCAATCCCCAATTTTTCATTCCCTTGTTCTGCCTGGTTGCGATCGCGTACCAGATTTTCGTACTATGAAGTGTTCTGGAACATTATTACTCCCTGAAGAAGTCCGTACCCGAAATAAAGACTATGGCGAAACGTGTGCAATTAGTTTTAAATCAAGACGTTAGTAAGCTGGGAAAAACTGGCGACTTAGTTGAAGTCGCTCCTGGCTATGCTCGTAATTATCTACTTCCCAAGAAAATCGGAATTAGAGCCACCCCTGGCATCCTCAAGCAAGTTGAGCGGCGTAAAGAACAAGAGCGTCAGCGTTTGCTCGAAGAGAAACAGCAAGCTGAAACCCAGAAGACGGCACTAGAAACCGTGGGTCGCTTCACCATTCACAAGCAAGTGGGTGAAAATGAAGCAATCTTCGGTACTGTTACCGCTCCAGAAGTCGCTGAAGCCATTCAAGCGGCAACAGGTCAGGAAATAGACCGACGGGGTATTACTCTACCGGATATCAGCCAACTCGGTGTCTATAAGGCAGAAGTTAAGCTACATCCAGAAGTCACAGCAGTAGTTGAAATCCAAGTAGCTTCCAACTAAGTAGGTCGGTATTAATATTTGTCGTTGAGACAAGGCAGAGGGCAGAGGGCAGAAGGGAAGAGGATTTTATTCTCTTAACATTTGTTGACATACCTTCGCTTATTTGTTCCTACCTACTTAGTGCAGTGTCTAACGGACTAACTACCCTTTAGTTCAAGTTGACCCGTTTTTTCAGGTCAAGTAATGGGGTTGAGCGAGGTGCTAGAAGCCGTCACTCAACCCCTTAATTTATTAAGCTAGGTTAGAGGCTAGTGTGCGTTTCAATGCATGACGCAGTAGACAGTGAAAGGGTAAGTGTGAAAAAATCAACCCTTAACCTTTTCCCTTTCCCCTTTGACCTAAAACGATAATTTGATAATGCCATTTAAAGGTTCATTAGCTTCTCCATTCCCCTCGTTGCCTTGAACATGGCTCAAGAACTGCAATTTTCGACATTTAGCAACTCCCTACCCCCTCAAAACATTGATGCCGAGGAGTCGATTCTCGGAGGGATTTTATTAGACCCTGAAGCCATTGGTCGAGTGGCTGATATACTTCCGGCTAACGCTTTTTACATTACTGCCCACAAAGAAATCTACAAAGCCGCTCTAGCGCTCCATAGCCAGGATAAGCCAACAGACTTGATGAGCGTTACCACCTGGCTGTATGACCACGAATTATTAGAGAAAGTTGGTGGTCAGAGTAAATTAGCACAGCTCGTTGAGCGCACTGTCTCAGCGGTTAACGTTGACCGCTATGCGACGTTGGTGACCGAGAAGTACCTCCGCCGTCAACTGATCCAGGCAGGTAATGAGATTGTGCAGTTGGGTTACGAAACCTCAATCGAGTTGGAAACTGTTCTTGACCAGTCAGAGCAAAAGATTTTTAGCCTTACTCAGACTCGCCCTCAGCAAGGTTTAATTCCTATCTCTAAAGCCCTAATTGAGACATTTAACAGTATCGAAACCCTTCATGAAGGAGTAGCACTGCCTGGTATTCCTTGTGGGTTCTATGACTTGGACACTATGACTGAGGGGTTTCAGCGTTCTGACCTGATTATATTGGCTGCCAGACCATCGATGGGAAAAACAACCCTAGGATTGAATATTGCCCACAATATTGCTGAGAATCAAAAGTTATCGGTGGCAATTTTTAGCCTGGAGATGTCTAAAGAACAGTTAGTGCAGCGATTGCTCTCAAGTGAGGTGGGAATTGAAAGTAATCGGTTACGGGCTGGACGAATCAGCCAAAATGAGTGGGCACCGTTGAGCAATGCGATTAGTACCCTTACTCAACTACCCATCTTTATTGACGATACCCCAAACCAAACGGTGATGCAGATGCGATCGCATGTGCGGCGTCTTCAGGCAGAACAAGGGGGTCAATTGGGATTAGTTTTAATCGACTATTTACAGTTGATGGAAGGGAATAGCGATAACCGTGTACAGGAACTGTCCCGGATTACGCGAAGTCTCAAAGGGCTAGCCCGCGAACTAAATGTCCCAATCATCGCCCTATCTCAGCTAAGTCGGGGGGTCGAAGCTCGTAACAACAAACGACCAATGATGTCCGATTTACGTGAAAGCGGTTCAATTGAGCAGGATGCGGATTTAGTTATCATGCTCTACCGCGATTCTTACTACAATCCCGATTCACCTGATCGAGATATCGCAGAAGCAATCATTGCCAAACACCGAAATGGTCCCACTGGGACTGTCAAGCTGTTATTCAGACCTGAATTGACGAAGTTTCTCAACTTAGCCTCTCCCAATCGGGCATGATTTAACGCAAAGGCTCTTATGCAAAGGGCAGAAGGCAGAAGGTTTTATTACTAGTACATTGTTGTTTGAGGAGAAAGGGTAAAGGGTAAAGGTTGTTCCCTTTTACCTTTCACCCTGCCCCTTATCCCAAGAGGGGACTCCACCTTCCCCTTTTCCCTAAAACCGATTAGTTAAATAGGCAACGCGAGATGCTCAAGGGCAGCTTAGCTAATTCTTAACAGTTCAACATCAAAAATCAGCGTAGCGTTTGGAGGAATTACACCACCGGCGCCACGGGAACCATAGCCTAATTCGGCGGGAATAATTAACTGACGACGTCCGCCAACTTTCATCGAACCAACGCCTTCATCCCAGCCTTTAATGACCTGTCCAACGCCGAGTTTGAACGAAAACGGGCGATTGCGATCGCGTGAACTATCAAACTTGGTACCATTCTCCAGGGTACCCGTGTAGTGAACGGTGACAGTTTGTCCCGTTTGGGGTGTTGCTCCGTCTCCCTCCTTAAGGTCAACGTACTTCAGACCAGAAGGCGTCGTCATAGTGGCGCTATCTGTAGTCTGTTCGCTGTCTGAACCAGAATCCATCGCAATAAGTCTTGTATTATTAACATCTGGGTTAGCACTTGTATCGAGTGCAACCACGGCGGCTTGAGTTGTGGTCAGTTCATCAGCACTTGCGCTGGCTTTCCCGGTAGTAAATTGCCCTACAAGCAGTAGCACGCCACACGCTAAGACAACCCCTAAACTGATTAAAATTTCCCTCAAAATTTCTCCTCCAAATTGTTTCTTCAACGCCAGAGTTTATTTTCTAAATCTCGCACCTGACGTTCTAGACGGTCAATGCGACCACGCAATTCATCGACTTCCGCTTGGCGAGGGACACCTAAATCTTGCAACATATTACGCATCTGTCGTTCCATCTGCACCTCAAGATTACCTTGGTCTGACTTGAGCTGTTGCATCATATCATCGACAAATCCCTTCGCTTGCTCAGGATTAATCTTACCTTCCCTCACCCATTCATCACTAACCTCACGCATTTTCTCTGCAGCCATTGAAGTCGTGCCAATACCAACCATCAATAACTGCTTGAGCCAATTGTTATTATCCATACTCTTTTCCTATTACTCGGCACTTAATTGGGTAGCTGAATGTAGACTGTTTCCCAAGGGGGCGAAACATCCTTGCCTACAGTTCTATTCTGTGATATCTCCACGGGTACCTGCTGCTTTCCCTGCGCTTAGATAGATCATGACACAATAGATCTCTTAGGACTAAAGCTAAGGTCTCTACAGATAAGGTAGGGATTGCCCACCCTACTGCTATCAATAGCGTTCAAACCTTCAACCGAAGGCAGAGGCAGAAGGTTCAGTTCTGTTCAGAAGGGAATTGTGACCCTTGCTCCCTTCAGTCGCTTTCCGGGCTTGGGCTATCGGCATCGGGATAAATTCCTTCTACCTTCTGCCTTTCTTGGTTCAAACTGTAAGTCCTGTCTCTATCTTCGTTGACACTATAAGTCTCAAACAACAAAAGCAAATTATTACCTACTATGGTTATTGAATGGCTCAGGGTGAGCGTTTCTCCGGAACTTCGAGAAAGATATATTCAAAAAGATGCTGAAATCTGGACATCCATGCTTGCCCAGCATCCTGGATTTTTAGGCAAAGAGGTCTGGATTAATCCAGAAACCCAGAATGAGGTTATCCTAATCATCCGTTGGGCAAGTCTTGAAGCGTGGAAAGCCGTTCCAGCAGAGCAGTTGGCACAAACTGACCAACAGTTCAACGAGGAATTTGGCTCTCAACATCAGATTATTGAGGCGGCTGAGTACCAAGTCCGAAAATTTCCCCAGGGTTAACACTATGCACCCGCCACAGGAGTGGGATGTTTAACTGAACGCGCTACTTACCTACCGATGCTAAATTGTCCTCGCTGTCATCAATCTCTCAATAGCAAAGCAGTTACTTGTTCCCATTGCGGAACGGTTCTCAAAGCCTATGGTCATCCCGGCATTACCTTGCATCGGGCAACAAGTGATCAGCCGTTGTGCGAAACTTGCAGCTATCAGGCAGACGATACCTGTACCTTTCCCCAACGTCCCTACGCCAAGGAGTGTACTCTCTACGATGACATTACCCAACCTAAGGTAGTCGCTAACCAACGTTATACTCCTCGTCAGAATCCACTGCAATCGCTCAAGTTCTGGTGCCAGCGAAATCCGGCTTGGTTGGGTTTGTTGGGATTACTAACCGCGAGTTTTCTACTTACACTACTTGCCGCATCTCGATAGGCTTAGGGCACACTAACAGTGGCTGAAGTGGCTTCTGTGGAAGGTGAGCTGTCTCTTTTAAGAGGCTGATTAACCGGAGTTTTTTTTTCCTTAAATACGTCTAAATCAAACCAGAAGGTTGTACCAACACCAACTTCGCTGACTAAGTGTACCCGGCTATGATGTTTCTGAATGATGTTTCTGACGATTGAAAGACCCAAACCCGTTCCTTCAAGGGTATGAACTCGGTTTTCTACACGGAAAAATCGGTCAAAAATCGCCTCTTGGTCTTCGGCATCAATACCAATTCCCGTATCTGAAATTTCTACCCGCACTTGAGCTGTTTCGTGGTGATGAGGGTCTGATTCCAGCAGATAGGCACGAATCATCACTCGTCCGCCTGGTTCCGTAAATTTTAGAGAGTTGCCTACCAAGTTCGCAAAAACTTGAAGCAACAAATCGTAGTGACCTAGAACAGGTGGTAAATCTGGGGCAATATCTTGAGCGAGTTCAATGCCTTTATCACGCGCATTTAGCTGATAGGTGCGTAGCGTCTGCTCTACAGGCTGAACGATATCTACGGGTTCAAAATGATAAAGCCGACACGATTCAAGGCGTGATAAATCTAAAACATCATTGACCAGACGAGTAAGCCTATCTGTCTCGCGATTGGCGGTTTCAAGGAACTCCCGACGCTCTGTTTCGCTGAGGTCTTCGCCATACTCGTGGAGGGTTTCGATAAATGATTTGATGTTAAACAGAGGCGTTCTCAGTTCATGGGAGACATTGCTGATGAACTGGCTTTTTGCCTCGTTTAGTTCTACCTCGCGGGTAATATCCTGTACGGTCATCGCAATGCCCTTGACACTCTCTCGGTATTGGTCGAGGACACTGGTTAAAAGGATGCGGACGGTACGAGGCGTTGGTTCATTAAGCGTGATTCGGAACTCTTCGCCTTCGCGTTCTCGTTCTGCGGAAGTTTGCCCAGCCGCAATTTGATAAAGCGATCGCGTTAGTTCCATTGTTACGGCGCTAGGCAGGTGATGCAAGACATTTTCACCCACAACGTCTGTCCCTTCCCAACTGAAAATCCGACGTGCTGTTGGATTGACCAAAACAACATCGAAATTGGTATCAATTAAGACAGCGCCATCAGCAATAGTAGAAACGAGGGTCTCTAGTTTGGCTTTTTCAGCCGTCAGTTCTTCAATATTTTGCTCTTCATAACGCTCCAACCGCTCTGCCATCTCGTTGAAGCTGAAAATCAGTTCACCCAGTTCCCCTTTTAAGGGCAGGTCGATCCGCTGCTTAAAGTTGCCAGTGGCAATATTTTTGACACCCCTTAGCAGTTCCTGAATTGGCTTGGTGATCATCAGGGCGTTAAAGACTGCCCCTAAAATCACCATCACCCAGATCGAGATAAAAACCGCGATCGTCACGTCTCGTGTCAAATTTGAGGAGGCAACCACCGTAGGATTAGGGTTGATCCCGATCGCTAACACCCCTAAGTACTTCCCTTCTTGCATCAGAGGCACAAAGACATCGGTCACTTCCCCATCCGGGGTTAGGTGCTGTCGCACCATCGGGACTTCAGAGTTCTTGGCGTAGTCTTCAGGTAGCTCAATCCAACGTTGAATCGTTAGAGAATTTTGCACTTCCGATTCCGAGAAAGGAATCCCAAAGAAAATTTGACCCGCCTCATCTGCGTAAATCATGTAGCGCACACTGGAGGTGCTGCTATAGAAGCGGTGGGAAAAGCGAGCGACTTCCGTCAGATTGTCTTCTGCAATCAGGGGTGCAACATTGGATGCCAACAATAAACCTAGATCACGACCAAAACGAGTGTCGTTCATTCTAGCGTCCTGTTGAATTGTGTTCACCGCCCAGAATGTCAAACCACTCATGATCAAAGAGACGACAAGGGTTGCCGCCGCCATGAGCCGGGTCTGGAGAGTAAACTCTGACCACCAATGTGCGATAACTTCTCGGATGGTTTTTAGCAAAGCGAACAAGGGTGATTCACTACAATCAACAGGAAAACTACAACAGCCTACTTAAAGGTAGATACTTTAGTCGAGACAACGCTGCTTAAAAAGAAGCGTCCCCCAATTATATATATATGCTTAGCTTGAAGCTGATGTTATATCAGGAGAACTGATCGCATCAAGGTCGTTATAATCTCAAACGAGTAAGGGGAAAGCGGCACAAAGCTAGCTCCTAGAGAGCCACTACGCTGAGACTTTATGAGCGCTATGTGTTCAACTTCACCCATCTTCGCTAAGGGAAACCGTTGCCTATCCTTTCTCTAAGTAGACTAACTGGGTAGGGAGCCAGCACCGCTGACACGATGACCGATATCTTTACGGTAATACATTCCTTCAAACTGGATACAAGCGATCGCCTCATAAGATGAAGCGATCGCCTCATCAAACGTCTCACCTGTCGCCGTCACACCAAGCACCCGACCGCCATCAGTAAGCAACTGTTGCTGCTTTAGCTTAGTTCCTGCACAAAAAACCGTTGCTCCTAGTTCCTCGGCTTGCTCAATTCCAGTAATCACATCACCCTTCTTATAGACTCCGGGATAGCCTTGAGCCGCAGCAATCACACAAGCGGCTGTCCCGGATTTCCAGGTTATCGGCGGCATTTGCTCCAGTCGTTGCTGGCTACAAGCAAGAAGCAGCTCTTCTAAAGGAGTCTCCAACAAAGGTAGAATCGCTTGAGTTTCCGGGTCACCAAAGCGACAATTAAACTCCAGAACCGTCGGATTACCTTGTGGGGTAATCATTAATCCTGCGTAAAGAACCCCTCGATAGTCAATCCCTCGTTGACGTAGAGCCTCAACTGTAGGCTGAAGGACTTCTCGCTCAATACGTTCCATCAAAGCCGGAGTAACAATTGGGGCAGGGCAATAAGCTCCCATTCCACCCGTATTTTCCCCAGTATCCCCCTCACCAATTCGCTTGTGATCTTGAGCCGGAAGTAAAGGGCGAACGCTCACGCCATCTGTTAGAGCTAAAACAGAAACTTCTTGACCCGTTACGCACTCTTCAATCACCACAGTTTTAAACCCATTTTTGAAGAGTGATTCAACAGCCGCTTGTGCCTCTTCAACAGAGGCAGCAACGATGACACCTTTGCCTGCCGCCAAGCCATCTGCTTTCACAACAATTGGGGCCCCTTGAGCCTTTACATAAGCGATCGCCGCTTCAGCTTCAGTAAATACCGCAAACTGAGGCGTTGGAATGCCCGCCGACTGCATCAACGTCTTAGCCCAGTATTTACTGGACTCAATCCTCGCTCCTTCTTTCGTTGGACCAAAAACCGTCAGACCTTGTTGTTGGAGATAGTCTGTGATTCCCAACGAAAGGGGAAGTTCGGGTCCAACAACAACCAACGAGATATTGTGAACCAGAGCAAACCGGGCAATTCCCTCAAAATCATCCACACGTAAGGGAAGATTCTGGCAACCCTTTGTAGTTGCTGTGCCACCGTTACCAGGAATACATACCACCTGCTGAATACGTTGAGATTGCAGCAGTTTCCAGGCGAGGGCGTGTTCACGACCCCCATTGCCAACCACCAAAATCTTCACTTTAGCCTTGCGCTCCAGAAGAATTGAACTTTAAGGGGAATCACGACCAACTACGGTCTGCAGCCGTCTGTTTTATCAACAAATTCAAAGCGTGCAGAACGCCTGACTCAAAAGTCCCAAGCTTTATGAGTCGAGCAAATGTCCTCCATTATGCCATGGGATTACCAGTTGACCCAGAAAAGGTCTCAAGTTAGCTGGCTATTGCTCACTCTGAAACACAGCAAAAGTAGCTTCCTGGAGAGATGAGGTACAACGGGAGGCGTGTGAAATAAGAGACAGAGCCTGGAAAACAAAAAAGCTGATAGCTGATAGCTGACGGCTTTCTGCTCTAATTACTCAGGGCTTTTTGCTGCTGATAGCGCTCCTTAAACTGGCGCTGTTGTTTGTTGTGATCCACAATCGGGGCTGGATAATCAAGAGCGTAGCGCTCCATGGGTGGTATATCTCCACTGAGCAAGTATTCTGTATCCACAGAGCGCAATTCTGGGAGCCATTCTCGAATGTATTCACCTTCTGGGTCAAATTTCTTGGCTTGACTAGCTGGGTTAAAAATTCGTACAGGTTTAGGGTCCATACCACTGGAAGCACTCCACTGCCAGCCGCCGTTGTTGGCTGAGAGGTCGCCATCATACAAGTTCTGCATGAAGTATTTTTCTCCCAAGCGTGGGTCAATCAAGAGGTCTTTGGTGAGGAAGCTAGCCACAATCATCCGACAACGATTGTGCATCCAGCCGATTGTCTTCATCTGCCGCATCGCTGCGTCCACAATGGGATATCCAGTTCTCCCTTCACACCAAGCTTGGAAGTACTCTGGGTTATTGTCGTAGGGGAAGTTTTTCAGGGTTTTGCGGAAGGCTCCTTCTGCTAGTTCTGGGAAGTTATACATCGCATGTTGATAGAACTCCCGCCATGCGAGTTCCTGTTGCCATGCCTTGATACTGGCTTCGGTTTCATCACTACGGCTAGCTTCTAAAGCCGTTAGAGTGGCTGCCCAAACTGTACGAACGCCAATGACACCGAATTTTAACGCGGCACTAAGTTGGGATGTACCGTGAACACCAGGAAAGTTGCGCTGTTCTTTGTACTCAGTAATGGACTGACGACAAAATTCCTCTAGTTTTTCCTGAGCGGCTGTTTCGCCTGGTGCTGTCACCAGTTCAGTATCCCAAGCAAAACCCAACTCTTTCGCTGTTGGTAGCTCAAGAGTTCCAGCTTGTTGTGCTGTCTCCTTTTCTTGTTGGGTTAGTCCTTCTACATCGGTGAGGGTTTCTACAGGCTGTGCTTTTGGTTTGCTACTCCAGTTGCGCCAAAAGGGTGTGTAAACTGTGTATGGCTGGTTTGAACCAGTCCGAATGTCTTCTGGTGGGTGTAATAGCTGATCCCAATTGTTATGTACCTGAATGCCCTTTTCTTTTAGGGCAATCATGACAGTGCGATCGCGTTCTTTGGCATAAGGCTCAACATCCCAATTCCAGAAAACAGCCTTAGCATTGAGAGCTGTTGCTAAAGCTGGGATCGCTTGAGTCGGTTTTGCTCGAAGAATCAACAATTGGCTACCCGCTTTGCTGTAGCGTTCTTTAAGTGACTGCAAGCTGCCAATCATGTAAGTTACTCTTGCTAGGGCAACATCATCCCGTTCCAGAATATCCGGGTCGAGACAGAAAACTCCCACCACTTTTTTAGTTTGTCGTCGGGCCGCAGCAAGTCCAATATTGTCTGATAAACGTAAATCGCGCCGATGCCAAAACAGAATTAAGTCAGACATGCAATCAATGCTTCAGTTAATTAGCTTCTTTTGCCAGCTTAGAGCTTACCGATATTTTCTCGCTACCCATTGAAAAAGCTGAGGATTTGTCCCGGATACCCTCTTGCCTTTGCTGTAACTTGCAACAGCGTCATTAGCTGTAGCGCAGTTTCACTGTCATATTTAGCCGCAGTGAAACAAAGTCTGCACTCTAGAAAAGGTCTGCCTTTAGCTCTTGAGTAGCAGTGGTCAAAGCCAGGATTTGAGGCTAGGTTTGTACTTCTTAATTCTGTCAGGGTGACCACGGCTGATCGAAAAGTTGACGGCTTGCACAAGCTATGACCTGCCGTCTTGGTGTTTGGAGGAGTGAAGGAGACATAATCCGTGGCAAACCGTCACCTGTTTGCTTGGCAACGAAGCTTATCGATTGCCTTAGTTTTAGCTGTACTTGGTTTTGTAGCTGGCTTTGGTTGGAGAGTCGATCACTCGACGAATCAGAAGACTGTATTACCAGTCAGCACGGGGATGCAGCAAGACAAAGCAGGGCTAGAAACCTCAAAGGCTAAAGCTATAAAAGTGCAGCAAGATGCGGCACATCAAAAAGCGATCGCTAAACTAGCACAAGAAGAAAAAGTAAAACGTCTCAACGCTGCTATCCCTGTCCAATTTCAAGGAAAAACGATTCGTGAGGTCAAGCTGAAGGGTAAAGACAATTCCAATACCCAAGTCAGGCAGACAAAAGCGATCGCACCACCCAAGCTAATCGCACTAACGTTTGACGATGGTCCTTGGCCCCAAATGACCTCAAAAGTTTTAGATATTCTCAAAAAACAAAACGTCAAAGCTACCTTTTTTGTGGTAGGAAAGCAGGTAGAAAAGCATCCACATCTAGTAAAGCAGACTGTAGCAGAAGGTCATGCGATTGGCAACCATAGCTGGAGTCATCAGTATCATCATTACAGCCCGTCAGCCGCCGCTCACGAACTCGATAAAACAGCCGCTTTGGTTCATAAACTAACGGGTGTCAAGACATCTCTTTTCAGACCGCCTGCTGGCATTTTGAATAATGGATTAGTGGCTTCTGCTCACCAGAAGAAATATGCTGTCGTGATGTGGTCTGTAGATTCAAAAGACTGGCGTTCTGGACGTACTACCAAGCAAGCACTAGTTGACAATTCGCTCAAGGAAGCCAACTCTGGGGGAATTGTCTTGCTGCACGATGGAGGAGGCGATCGCTCAGAGACAATTGAGGCTTTACCGCAATTAATTACGCAACTAAAAAAGCACGGCTACACCTTTGTAACCGTGCCAGAACTTCTAGAAAAGGGGGTTAGTTTTTAGTTTTTTGTTGTTAGTTATTTGTTAAAAAGTACCAATAACCAACAACTAACAACCAATTACTGAACTGGAGTTAACTCTCTTTCTGCCACAGCGTCAGCGTTAGCTTCTGGGGTATCAGCTTCCGAAGGCGGTACAACTTGCCAGAACTGCGGCAGGTATTCCGACCAGTAAGCCAAAATAGTCTTAGCTCTGGGGCTGCCAGTACGTTCAGCGTGGGCTTGGATTAAGTCCTTGAGCTGTAGCTCACCAACAGAGCTAGTAACCCGTTGAATTTTAACAATTTCCGGGTTGACTTTTGCAGGGAAACTCCCATCTTTATCCAAGAAGTAGGCTAGACCCCCGGTCATCCCAGCACCGACATTACGACCGACATTGCCTAAGACAACGATTACACCACCCGTCATGTATTCACAACAGTGGTCACCTGCTCCCTCAATTACTGCCTGACCTTTCGAGTTACGAACACCAAACCGCTCACCTGCGCCCCCGTTGGCAAACAAAGTGCCGCCAGTCGCCCCGTAGAGGCAGGTATTGCCTACAATCACGTTTTTGGCAGGGTCATAAGTCACTTCTGCTGGCGGCTTGATGATAATCTCGCCCCCGTGCATTCCCTTACCAACGTAGTCGTTGGCTTCACCTTCTAAGATGAGTGTCATTCCAGGGAGGTTGAAGGCACCAAAGCTTTGACCAGCAGCCCCTTTGAAGTTGAGGGTAATTTGCCCTCCGAATCCGGTATCTCCGTACTTTTTGGCGATCGCACCCGCAATGCGAGTTCCTACAGTTCTGTCGGTGTTTATGATGCCGACATCCTGAGTTACAGTGCCTTGGTTGCTAATCGCGTCCTGGATGGCGCTATCTGTGAGTAGCTGATCATCCAGAACTGGACCATTACTATGGACAGGTTCATGCTTCAGCCAACTGCGATCGCTTCTGGTGTCCGGCAAATTAATCAGACAATCCAGATTTAAAGCCGCTGTCTTGGTTAGATTAACACCTTCCCGAACTTTCAACAGGTCAGCGCGACCAATGATTTCTTCTAGTGACCGATAGCCTAGTCGTGCCAAAAGCGATCGCACTTCCTCGGCTACGAAGAAGAAGAAGTTGACTACATGCTCTGGAATACCTGTAAAGCGCTTACGCAGTTCTTCTCGCTGAGTGGCAACACCGACTGGGCAGTTATTCGTGTGGCAAATCCGCGCCATGATACAGCCTTCAGCAATCATCGCGACAGAACCAAAGCCATATTCTTCTGCGCCCATCAGCGCCGCCATCATGACATCCCAGCCTGTTTTGAGACCACCATCAGCGCGGAGCAAGACGCGATCGCGTAGCTGATTTTCCAATAGCACCCGATGTACTTCTGTTAGCCCTAATTCCCAAGGTGAACCGGCGTGCTTGATTGAGCTAAGGGGAGATGCACCCGTACCGCCATCATGACCAGAAATCTGGATGACATCAGCATTCGCCTTAGCAACCCCAGCCGCAATAGTCCCAATGCCAATTTCCGCTACCAGCTTCACAGATACTCTGGCTTCAGGATTAATCTGGTGCAGGTCAAAGATCAACTGCGCCAAGTCCTCAATCGAATAAATATCGTGGTGAGGTGGGGGAGAAATTAGCGGCACTCCTGCCTTAGATCGCCGTAGCATCGCAATATAGGGGCTAACCTTCGTCCCGGGTAGCTGACCTCCTTCTCCAGGTTTAGCACCCTGAGCCATTTTGATTTCAAGCTGCTTGGCGTTCATCAAGTACTCTGGCGTTACACCAAAGCGACCTGAGGCAACCTGCTTAATCGCAGAACTGACTGTATCGCCATTTCTCAAGCCCTTGAGGTGGGGGAACAGTTGCGAATGTCCTGTTTCATCGACATCATCAAGGACTTTGAACCGCACGGGGTCTTCGCCACCTTCACCGGAGTTGGATTTACCCCCAATCCGATTCATGGCGATCGCTAAAGTCTCATGGGCTTCTCGTGAGAGTGAACCAAGGGACATCGCACCCGTACAGAACCGATGGACGATTTCCGCCGCTGATTGTACTTCTTCAATGGGGATAGAAGTGCGATCGCTCTTGAAGTCCAACAAATCCCGAAGTGCTGTCGGTGGACGCTGCTCGAATAGCTGCGTATAGAGCTTGTAGTGGTCGTAGTTCTTCCCATCTGCGACTGCCTTGTGCAGCGCCTTAGACGATTCAGGGCTGTTCATGTGGTACTCGCCCCTGGGCTTGGCATTGATAAAACCGTAGTTCTCCAGCTTCTTGCTAGTTAATTCCGGGAATGCCCGATGGTGGAACGAAATAACTTCCCGCGCCAAATCCGCAATGCTCAAACCACCCAACCGCGATGTTGTTCCGGCAAAAGCAAGGTTCAACAAATCCGTACCAATACCAAGTGCCTCGAATATCTGAGCCGCCTGGTAAGAGGTTAGTAGAGAAATCCCCATTTTTGAGAGGATTTTCAACAGACCCCCTTCCACCGCCTTACGGTAGTTTTTCTGAGCCTCTTCTAACGAGACAGTCTCAATCTTGCCTCCTTCCATTAGTTTCTGAGTCTTGGGATTAGAGATCCACTGACGTACAGATTCCAAAGCTAAGTAAGGACAAACTGCAGATGCACCATAGCCAATTAAGCAGCCAAAGTGATGAGTATCCCAACACTGAGCCGTATCAACAATCAGTGACGCTTTCATCCGCAGTCCTTGGCGGATGAGATGATGGTGTACTGCACCCACTGCCAAAAGTGGTGGAATGTAGCTGTAGTTCTCGCTGAGACCGCCACCCGTTCTGTCACTTAAAATCAGAATCTTCTTCCCAGCACGCACAACCTCAGCAGCTTGCTCGCATAGCTGACACACAGCCGCCTCTAACCCGCTTGGACCCGCTGGAATTTCAAACAAGGTTGATAGCTCAGCCGTTTCAAACCCTGAGGTTTTGACCGCTTCCAACTCTGCCTCATTGAGGACTGGTGTCTCCAGCTTCAACAGTCGAGCATACTCAGCACGAGCATCTAAGAGATTCCCTCGCTCACCTAGCTGCATACTCAACGACATCACCAAACTTTCCCGCAACGGGTCAATCGGTGGGTTCGTCACCTGAGCAAAGCGCTGCTTGAAATAGTCATAGAGCAAACGCGGCTTATCCGACAGTACAGCTAAGGGAACGTCATCTCCCATGCAGAACGTGGGTTCCTTGCCTTGAGTAGTCATCGGCTGGATGATCATCTCGACATCCTCCGCCGTGTAGCCAAAGGCAATCTGCTGGCGCAGTAACACGGATGTCTCTAGCTTAGGAGCTGATTCAAAGGGTTGAGGCTTCAGCTCGACTCGATGCTGCTGTAGCCACTGACCATATGGCTCTTGGGTAGCCACCCGTTGCTTGATTTCCCAGTTTTTCAGAACCTCATGGGTTTCTAAGTCCACGGCAATCATCTGCCCTGGTCCCAATCGACCCTTCTCGACAATTTCTGCTTCGGGTAAGTCTACGACCCCTGCTTCTGAGGAAACGACAACATAGCCATCCTTGGTAATGCTGTAACGAGCCGGTCGTAGCCCATTACGGTCAAGCGTGGCTCCCACAGTCTTACCATCACTAAATACCAACAGAGCAGGACCATCCCACGGTTCCTGAATCCCACTGTAGTACTCGTAAAAGTCAACAATTTCTGGGTGTTTTTCCAAATCCGGCTGATTGAGGTATGCCTCTGGCACCATAATCATCAACGCTTCTAGCGGGCTGCGACCGGAGTGTACGAGTAACTCCAGCACGTTGTCTAGCGTCGCTGAATCACTATTATCGGGATTGACAATCGGCTTCAGGTCATCCAATTCTGTATTTGATGCTGACTCACGCCTACTCTCTACCGCTCCGCTATCTGAAGGCATACTGAGTGCTGCCTCTTGAGTCCTGATTTCTGACTCCTGAGTCCTAACTCCCCACAGAGGATGAGTTAAGTCAGCTTCACGCGCCATCATCCAGTTGATATTACCCAACAGCGTGTTAATTTCGCCGTTGTGTCCCAACAGGCGCATTGGCTGCGCGAGTGGCCACTTTGGCATCGTGTTGGTGCTAAAGCGCCGATGATAAACGGCAAAGGCACTTTGATAGTCTGGATTCTTTAGATCTGTATAGAAGTCTCCCAAGACGGTTGAGCGCACCATGCCTTTGTAGACAATCGTGCGATTGGAGAATGAGCAAATATAGAAATCCTCAGACCATTGAGCTGTGCCTTGTGCCTCTAATGTTTTGTGAACTCGACGCCTAGCTTTGTATAAAGCACGCTCTAGCTCATCCCCCCGCAAGTTTTGGGAACTCACGAATACTTGCTCAATTTGGGGCTGGTTTTCTCGTGCTTGGATGCCGAGGACTGATTCTTTTACAGGCACTACCCGCCAGCCCAGCACTCTCAGATCGTTTTGTCCTAATACATCCTCAACTGTTTGACGTGCTTGGTTGACCAAAGCCGCATCTTGAGGCAGAAACACCATACCGACACCAAGTTGGTCGGTGGCTGGCATATCAATTCCTTGCTCGATAAACCAGGGTTTGAACAGTTCCCAAGGGATAGCGGTCATTAAACCTGCACCATCTCCAGAATCTTGATCAGCGCTACAACCACCTCGGTGTTCTAAACACCCTAATGCCGACAATGCCTGCTCAACAAGTTCATGTGTCCCTGTACCTGATTGAGACGCGATGAAGCCAACGCCACACGCATCCCGTTCTTCTACCAACCAGCGTTGACCGGGAAAAGTCTGGTTGCCCTGATTCCACGGCTGAACGTGTTGGTTCTGTTTGATGCTCCTGTTGTCCATCGAATGATTCACGGTTTTTACGGATACAAATTTACGGATTGATCGCTGCTAGCGCAGCAACAGATTCATACGGCACTTCTACAAAGTGAAAATTTTAGAAACAATTTACGTTACACAGGGGTCTAGATAAACACACTTAGGCTAGAGTATCGAATGAACTACAGGACAGTAGCTGACACCAAAGCTACATCCTGATTAAACAAGGGATGAAATTTGACTCACAAGCTTATGAGTGGAAAGGCTTGAGTGCTTTAGATTGTCTAATGAACGTAACTCACCGAGCTGGTAGCGAGAGTGGCAAGTAGAGTTGGGGAAAAGAAGAAACTCTTAAAACCCCAATTCCAACGCTGGTTTCCTGCCAGATTGACAGAGTAGCAATATTATAGGAAATGCTCTACGCTAGCAATCCCCGCTTTCTAAGTTTCGCTACTGTAACTTTTACTACAGAAAATAATGGAAATTACTGTAGTTCAGGCTTAGTACTTGAGCCAAGCTTAATAAACAGTTTTCTTGGCAAGTCCGTGCCGCTGGCAAGCTCTGTGCTGTAAGCCTAGTGCAAGAAGCCAGAAGATTAGGAGGCAGAAGGCTTTTATGAAAGAAAGCTTACTGTGCAAGCTTTTTAACTGGATAGTTATTTCCGCCGTGCTGCACTAGATAGGTTTTACTGCCTTGGTTAGGACAGCAAGCACCTACCATGTCCTCCTATATTCTCAGATTTCCCAGTTGGGCAAATGAAGTTTGGACTGCGTGAGTAGTTTTACTTCTTATTATGAAGCTCTAACAGAGAAGGCGGACGTTGTAAAGTCATTATTTCTTGATATGCTGCCCAAGGCTTAATTTATTGACTTCTACAGACCAGAATCTTGGTCAAAGAGACAGCTAGATGATCAAAAGAGCAAAGCCACCCAAGCGGATCGGCGATCACGTACAGCCCTACACAACGACCCGCTTGTCTCCAAACAGTACTGCTAGTTCTAACGCTAATAGGCATGAAAGTGGAAAATCAGTTCCCATTGCGGTGCGATGCCGTAGAAGTCGAAGAGCAGCACGGCGGCAACGTGCTAATTCTATGTCTTGGGTAATGTTGTCCAAACGTACAGCGATCATTTTATTCCTGACACTGTGCGGTTCATCCTTTGGGTGGGCAAGTACGCGAGTCGGACACACCAAGCCCAAGCCACTGCTTTCATACAGCAGTGAAGTGATACTGAGTCAGCTAGCACCTGTAGTAGAGAAGCCTTTGGCTCCAAAACGGGCAGAGTTTTTGTCACCCGCCTCAACCCCATCTTCTCTAACCAAGGCGCTACTTACCCAAAGCCAAGTGCTTGATGATAATGCGATCGCACCGCGTCGAGCCGAGTTTTTGGCACAGGCATCACCTCAGGTCATTAGGCAGGGTACGCAAATCTCCTTAAATGGTCGGACGTTCAATGTAGCTTGGCAGCAGTGGCAAGTCGGAACGTCAGTTCGCTTTGGCATCAGTGACATCGGTCTGATGCAAAGCTTAGGCGTAGAGTTGCTGAGTACAAAGGATGTAACCCGACAGCCAGTGCAGTGGTTTTCTTCTCCACAGAGTACACCGCTTGTTCTTGCTAGCCAGTTGATGGGTTCCTATCGCTACCTGGATATTACGGACTTGGCTAAAGTGGCTGGTTGGCAGTTGCAAGTTGAGGGTGCAGCAGTAGCTTCAGGCGATCGCTTACGCATCTCTTCAACTCCTGCAAGGGTTAAGGAGATTCGGCAGGCACGTCAGCCTTGGGGGTCGCGTATTGTTGTTGATTTAGACCGTCCAATTCCCTGGCAAGTCAGTGACCAGCGTACCGCAGGTGTAATCACCTTGGAAGCGTCAGCTAGCCCGTCGTTGGTAGAGCAATTCAATGCCCCACCACCTCCAGAGAGGCAAGATGCGGAGGATGCCGCCCCTGTTTCAGTTGGGGCAGACGGTGAGAATGCCGTTATCCGTGTCGAACAGGGTCAAAAGCAAACGATACTTCGCGTTGATATCCCAACGGGTAAGCGCCTGCAAGTCTACTCCTTACCGAACCCAAATCGTTTAGTCATTGATCTTCGCCCCGATGCTTTGGTAGAAAAAGAGATTTCCTGGGCACCGGGAATTCGCTGGCATCAAAAATATGTAACTCTCAAAAATTCTCGCTTCCCATTGGTCTGGTTGGAAGTTGACCCCCGAACATCAGGTGCGAGTTTCAGACCAATATGGAGCAACCCCGCAACCCAAGTAGGAACCGCGCCTCTGATCCAAACGGCTCAGATGTGGCAAGCATTTGCCGCGATTAATGCTGGTTTTTTCAATCGCAATAACCAATTACCCTTAGGCGCAGTTCGCCGTGATGAACGTTGGTTTTCCGGTCCAATTCTCAATCGTGGTGCGATCGCCTGGAACGACAGTGGTCAATTCAAATTTGGTCGTCTGACGCTTCAAGAAACTTTAGTTACCTCAGCAGGAAGTCGTCTACCAATACTTTTTCTTAACACTGGCTACGTTCAGACAGGTTTTGCCCGTTATACGCCGGAGTGGGGTCCAACCTACACCCCACTCATTGATAATGAAGTACTGTTTGTTGTCCAGAATGACCAAGTAATTAGTCAACTGCCTGGAGGTATAGCAGGGCAGCAATCCTTCCCGATTCCTCTTGATGGCTACCTACTAACTCTACGCGGCAGTAGTCCCGCTAGTGCTTCTCTTAGTGTTGGCACACAAGTCAGCTTAGAAAGCCTTACTACACCCGGTGACTTTGGCTCTTATCCCCACATTCTGGGTGCTGGCCCCCTTCTGGTACAAAATCGACAAATTGTTCTGAACGCCAAAGCTGAACAATTTAGTGACGCTTTTATCCAACAATCAGCCATTCGCTCCTGTATCGGCACCACGGCAGCAGGCACACTCATAATTGCTGCTATCCATAATCGTAGTGGTGGGCTGGGTCCAACCTTAGCCGAAACAGCTCAGTTAATGCAGCTTTTAGGGGCAGCTAATGCTCTTAATTTCGATGGTGGCAGCTCAACTGGACTTTATTTAGGAGGTCAACTCTTAGACCGCTCTCCCTCCACAGTTGCTCGTGTTCATAATGGTCTTGGTATTTTCCGAGCGCCTTCTCCCTAGAGGTTGAGTTCACTAGCTACTCTCTATCTAGAAAATAATAGTAGGGAGTAGAAGTGGAAAAGAGGAATTTTCATTCTTTCGTTATGTGTGTAGTGCCTAGGGTCTAGCTAGTAAAGAGCAGGGGAAGGGCGAATGTGTTTTTTCAAGCTTCCCCTGCTCTTTACTTAAATTTCCCCGATTACTAAGTCGGCGATCTAATGCCACAACTTACAGGAAGAAACATCAGTGATTCTACTTATCTTTTTCTAGATGAAGCTGTAAACGTCTTCTCCCGTAATGCAATCGGAAGTTTTGTAATTTTAGTAACGCAATAACTGATGTTTTTGAAGTTTGCTTAAAGTAAAATCTTCATACCCTGCATAATGTAAAGACTTCTTGTAATTGACTCACTTGAACCGTTTACTGGTGACAAGAACCAGGGTTCATTTGCTATGTTTAGTTGTGGTTGGATTATTGGTTTGTCTCTTATCTGTCAAACACCAGTTTCTAGTAAAAAACTTTCCTTCAATTGTGTAGCCGTTCTCAGGAGAAAAAACTAACATGGTTCAGTCCCAAGAAGTTTCTCAAGTTCCAGCACTTTCCCTTCCTGCCTCTTTATCTGCCGATAGCGTCGCGGCTACAGAACTGCGCCCTTGGGGATCATTTACTGTTCTGGAAGAAGGGCGAGGCTACAAAATCAAGCGGATTGAAGTTAAGCCGGGTCACCGCCTCAGCTTGCAGATGCACTACCATCGGAGTGAACACTGGATTGTCGTCTGCGGTACGGCTAAAGTGACTTGTGGTGATAAGGAAGTAGTCGTTCATAGTAACCAGTCCACTTATGTTCCTCAGGGACATACTCATCGCTTAGAAAACCCAGGTGTCATTCCCCTGATCTTGATTGAAGTTCAGAACGGGGAATATCTTGGAGAAGATGACATTGTTCGGTTTGAAGATGACTATGCTCGCAGCAAGCCGGAAGGTAAGTAAGCGGCTGTACATCAAACCTTGCTTATCTGAAGGCTTCCTTGTGGTTGACGGTTGACAGTTAACTAGAACGCAAACATCACTTAGTACTCAACCGTCAATTGAATCAGCCAGTAGGCAAATATAGCTTGCGAGTGCTGTAGCATTAGCTAGCTGTACTAGTTGTGTACTCAGCTAATGATTAATATTAGTAAAGCTGCTCTTGCTGAAATTAGACGCTTACAGGCAAGGCGTCACAATCCAGAAGCCATATTACGATTGGGCGTTCAACGTGGTGGGTGTGCTGGTCTCTACTACACCATCGATTTTGATAAACTAGCGAATTCTAGCGATCGCGTCTTTGACTGTGACGGCATCTCGGTAACGGTAGATGCAGACAGTCTACAATACATTACTGGTTTAACATTGGATTATTCAGAAGACCTGATGGGAGGAGGATTTCGTTTTCATAACCCAAACGCGCTAGAAAGCTGTGGTTGTGGCAATTCCTTTCGTGTCAGTACTTGAGTCGCTGATACACCCCTGAGTTTGCTGTTTCCCCAATAAATTGACATTGGCACTAGAATGTCGATATATTTAGAATTTGTGAATAATTAGAACTTTCAAGGGAGCTATACACTCCGTAACTCATGCCCACTATCCAGCAGCTCATTCGTGACGAGCGAGCGAAAGCTAAAAAGAAAACAAAATCGCCTGCGCTGAAACAATGTCCGCAGCGCCGTGGTGTCTGCACAAGAGTCTATACAACCACACCCAAAAAACCAAACTCCGCTCTACGGAAAGTGGCAAGAGTCCGTTTGACTTCTGGCTTTGAAGTGACGGCTTACATTCCAGGTATTGGTCACAACCTTCAAGAACACTCAGTTGTGATGATTAGAGGGGGTCGTGTTAAAGACCTGCCTGGTGTTCGCTACCATATTATCCGGGGAACCCTGGACACGGCTGGAGTGAAAGATCGCAAGCAAGGGCGTTCCAAATACGGCACAAAGCGTCCTAAACAAGCTTAAAGCTCTTCCAGCATCAGCTTGACCGTTTGCCTAGTATCCTATCGATGTGATCAGGGTTTCGGCTATGCTGAGTAACAATGGTTCATTTTTTCCCAAGAGTTGTGCTGAAATCAAGCGCAACTCTTGTAATCTGAGAAAGTAATGTCCGTAGATTCACCAGGACATACAACTCTCTCTGACCTAGCCTAAGGCGACTTCAGCCCATTACATTAAGCGTGGAGGTCTGTCGAAGGGCAAATTCCTCAATTGTTGTCACTATTGTCTCTTTAATTTAAGGCTTAGTATGTCTCGTCGCACAGTTATTAAAAAGCGCCCCGTTCCTCCAGATCCGGTCTACAACAGCCGCTTGATCAGCATGATGGTACGGCGAATTATGCGTCATGGCAAGAAATCTATTGCCAATAGCATTATCTACGATGCGATGAAAACCATAGAAGAACGTACAGGTGGCGATCCTCTAGAAACCTTCGAGAAAGCAGTGCGGAACGTGACACCGCTCGTTGAAGTGAAAGCTCGTCGTGTTGGAGGTGCAACCTATCAGGTACCAATGGAAGTTCGCTCTGATCGAGGAACAACTTTGGCACTGCGCTGGCTGATCCGGTTTTCTCGGCAACGTCCTGGTCGTTCAATGGCAAGTAAATTGGCAAATGAGCTAATGGATGCCGCTAACGACACAGGAAATGCGATTCGTAAGCGGGAAGAAACCCATCGGATGGCAGACGCAAACAAAGCTTTCGCGCACTATCGATACTAATTACTGCTTCTGAGGCTTGAGCGGGTCTTTAGTAGACCCATGTTTACTCATGCCGAAAGATTTAAAGAAAGTATACAATTGTAAATAGATAGCAACGTGTAAAGACGGTTGGCACCAGACGAAGGAGGTAGCTGTGGCACGTACCATCCCCCTTGAGAGAGTACGCAATATCGGGATTGCAGCCCACATTGATGCGGGCAAGACAACAACAACCGAACGAATCCTGTTTTACTCAGGAATGGTTCATAAAATCGGTGAGGTTCATGAAGGAACAGCCGTAACAGATTGGATGGAACAAGAGCGGGAGAGGGGAATCACCATAACTGCCGCAGCCATCACCACGAGTTGGCAAGACCACAAGATCAACATTATTGATACACCGGGTCACGTTGACTTCACAATTGAAGTTGAGCGTTCGATGCGAGTATTGGATGGTGTAATCGCGGTTTTCTGCTCAGTTGGTGGTGTCCAACCTCAATCTGAGACTGTATGGCGGCAAGCAGACCGTTACAAGGTGCCACGCATCGCCTTCATCAACAAGATGGATCGGACTGGTGCAAATTTCTTTAAGGTATATGATCAACTACGCGATCGCTTTAGAACTAATGCAGTCGCCATCCAAATCCCCATTGGTAGTGAAAACGATCTACGGGGAATTGTAGACTTGGTGCGAATGCGAGCCAAAATCTACAACAATGACCTCGGAACGGATATTGAAGATACTGAAATTCCTGAAGAAGTCAAACAGCAAGCTCAAGAGTATCGCGCTAAGTTGATCGAGTCAGTTGCTGAAACTGATGAGGCACTAATTGAGAAGTACCTAGAAGGTGAAGAACTCACTGAAGAGGAAATTCGCAAGGCACTTCGCAAAGGAACTATCGCCGGAACAATTGTCCCTGTCCTTTGTGGATCCGCCTTCAAAAACAAAGGTGTTCAGCTGCTTTTGGATGCCGTAATTGATTACTTACCAGCTCCAATTGATGTTCCTGCAATTCAAGGAACACTGCCAAATGGCACAGTTGCTGAAAGAGCAGCGGATGATGAAGCCCCGATGGCAGCCCTAGCATTCAAGATTATGGCAGACCCCTATGGTCGTTTAACCTTCCTACGGGTTTACTCCGGAGTGCTGAAAAAGGGTAGCTACATTCTTAATTCCACCAAAGATCAGAAAGAACGTATTTCTCGCTTGATTGTCTTGAAAGCGAACGATCGAATTGAGGTGGATGAACTCCGGGCTGGCGATTTGGGAGCAGCAGTTGGACTGAAGAATACCTTCACAGGCGATACAATTTGTGAAGAGGATTCACCCGTTATTCTGGAGTCTCTGTATATTCCAGAACCTGTCATCTCTGTGGCAGTGGAACCGAAAACGAAGCAGGATATGGAGAAGCTCTCTAAAGCGCTTCAATCCCTATCGGAAGAAGACCCAACATTCCGTGTCAGTGTTGACCCAGAAACTAACCAGACCGTAATTGCCGGAATGGGTGAATTACACCTAGAAATTCTGGTAGACCGGATGCTACGTGAATTTAAGGTGGAAGCCAATGTTGGTGCACCACAAGTTGCCTATCGGGAAACGGTTCGCAAATCTGTTAAGACTGAAGGCAAGTTTGTCCGCCAAAGTGGTGGTAAAGGTCAGTACGGTCACGTCGTTATTGAACTGGAACCAGGAGATACTGGTAGCGGTTTTGAATTTGTCTCCAAGATTGTCGGCGGTGCGATACCCAAAGAATTCATCTCTCCGGCTGAGCAAGGGATGAAAGAAGCTTGTGAATCCGGTATCCTAGCTGGGTATCCTGTCATTGATCTGAAAGCTACTCTAGTCGATGGATCTTACCACGATGTAGACTCTTCGGAAATGGCATTTAAAATTGCTGGTTCAATGGCAATTAAGGATGCCGTTATGAAGGCTTCGCCAGTACTGTTAGAGCCTATGATGAAAGTTGAAGTTGAAGTGCCTGAAGACTTCCTTGGAGATGTCATGGGTGACCTCAACTCCCGCCGTGGTCAAATCGAGGGCATGGGTTCTGACGATGGCATTGCCAAAGTCACTGCCAAGGTTCCACTAGCAGAGATGTTTGGTTATGCTACGGATATCCGCTCTAAGACCCAAGGTCGCGGTATCTTCTCGATGGAGTTTAGCCAATACGATGAGGTGCCTCGCAACGTGGCTGAAGCCATCATCGCTAAGAGCAAAGGGAACGCATAAGTAGAAAAGGAACACGTAATTCATGGCACGCGCAAAGTTTGAACGGAATAAACCCCACGTCAACATTGGTACGATTGGTCACGTAGACCACGGCAAAACTACGCTAACCGCTGCAATCACAATGACACTAGCCGCGCTGGGTCAAGCGCAAGCGCGGCAGTACGCTGACATTGATGCAGCACCAGAGGAAAAGGCGCGGGGGATTACGATTAATACCGCCCACGTTGAATATGAAACAGCAGCGCGCCACTATGCTCATGTGGACTGCCCAGGACACGCTGACTATGTGAAGAACATGATCACCGGTGCAGCTCAAATGGATGGAGCAATCCTCGTCGTTTCAGCTGCTGATGGTCCAATGCCCCAAACACGGGAACATATCTTGCTTGCCAAGCAAGTCGGTGTTCCAAACTTAGTGGTGTTCTTGAACAAGCAAGACATGGTGGACGACGAAGAACTGCTGGAACTAGTGGAACTAGAAGTCCGTGAACTTCTCAGCAGTTATGAATTTGATGGAGACAATATCCCCATCGTTGCCGGTTCAGCGTTGCAAGCCGTAGAAACCATGACTAGCAACCCGAAAACCGCGAAGGGTGAAAATGAGTGGGTTGATAAAATCTACGCTCTGATGGATGAAGTAGATGCCTACATCCCAACACCAGAGCGTGATGTGGATAAGCCCTTCCTGATGGCGGTAGAAGATGTCTTCACCATTACCGGTCGTGGTACTGTTGCTACAGGTCGGATTGAGCGTGGCAAAGTCAAAATCGGCGATAAAGTTGAGCTGGTTGGAATTCGGAACACTCGTGAAACAACCGTAACTGGGATCGAGATGTTCAAGAAGAGCCTTGATGAAGGGATGGCTGGCGATAATGCCGGAATACTTCTCCGAGGTATCGAGAAAAAAGACATTGAGCGTGGAATGGTAATTGCCAAACCCGGTTCAATTACCCCTCATACTCAGTTTGAGTCTGAGGTATATGTCCTGAAGCCCGGAGAAGGTGGACGGCATACTCCCTTCTTCTCTGGCTACCGCCCTCAATTCTACGTGCGTACCACCGATGTAACAGGTACAATCAGTGCCTTTACCGCTGACGATGGTTCTCAACCTGAAATGGTGATGCCAGGCGATCGCATTAAAATGACAGTAGAACTGATCAACCCCATCGCTATTGAGCAGGGAATGCGCTTCGCTATCCGTGAAGGTGGTCGTACCATCGGTGCGGGTGTCGTTTCAAAAATTGTGAAATAGCACTGTTCAAGCTTAAGTAGGAGCAGAGGAGCAAATGCTTTTCTGCTCCTATTTACTCTGTGCTTAATTAAGCATAAGATTGGGGATTCGCGCCTGGAAAAATGTAAACTTAGCTTTCCATCCTTTCTCAATCCCCAATCGCCAATCCCTAACCACCAATCCATATAGAACCTGGACAACTAAAAAATGGCAACGATTCAGCAGCAAAAAATTCGCATTCGCCTTAAAGCCTTTGATCGGCGGTTACTAGACACATCTTGCGAGAAGATTGTAGACACCGCTAACCGGACGAATGCTACAGCTATTGGTCCTATCCCTCTCCCAACACGGCGTCGTATCTACTGTTTGTTGAGATCGCCTCACGTTGATAAAGATTCACGGGAACACTTTGAAACCCGGACTCACCGCCGGATTATCGACATTTATCAACCTTCTTCCAAAACCATTGACGCCTTAATGAAGCTGGATTTACCTGCGGGTGTTGATATTGAAGTCAAGCTATAAAGCCGTCTGAATACAGCTTAAGCGAGGTTCTGCCAACAAACGTGACGCTTTAACGGGTTTTTCTGGTTATTGTGCCAGAAGAAATCCGTTAAAGTAAGTAAAGAAGCGCACTTACCGTTTTCACCAAGGCACAATGGCATCCTCTTCCTCAATTGCTGTTAGAGAAATCCCCTTATTTCCACTGCCTGAAGTGGTTCTCTTTCCAGGGCGTCCTCTCCCCTTACACATCTTTGAGTTTCGCTACCGAATCATGATGAACACGATTCTAGATAGCGATCGCCGTTTTGGGGTGTTGATGTGGGACCCCGTCCAAGGTCAACCGGCTGCTGTTGGCTGTTGCGCTGAAATCATCCACTTCCAGCGTCTACCGGATGACCGGATGAAAGTACTGACCCTAGGACAGCAGCGATTTCGTGTATTAGAATACGTCCGTGAAAAACCCTATCGGATTGGGTTAGTAGAATGGATTGAGGATCAGCCACCAGAAACTGATTTGAAAGCAATGGCTAGGGAAGTTGAGCAATTGCTGCGAGATGTTGTACATCTTTCTGCTAAGTTGACTGAGCAGAAAATTGAGTTACCAGAAGACTTACCTGATTTACCCATTGAGTTGTCTTACTGGGTTGCCAGCAATCTCTATGGCGTTGCCTCAGAACAGCAGACACTTTTAGAAATGCAGGATACTGCTGCACGTCTACGGCGCGAAGCTGAGATTCTTACCTCAACCCGCAATCATTTAGCCGCACGTACAGTTCTCAAGGATGCCTTTAATTAAGGAACTGATGCATCAGTATTGCAGGGTTCTGTAGCTCTTTATCACTAAACTAAAATTCAATACCCCTAAAAGAGACACGAAAAATCGTGTCTCTTTGATTTTGTATTGAAGAGACTAAGCTTCAATTTTAGAGGTAGGTATGTACGCGACCTTACTACAACTCTTACCCTCAAGTCTCTAGAACGTCTGATGAGCTAACTGTCACAACACTATAGCTACCAAAAATTTTGAGAATTTCTGTATGCGGCGCTAATTCTGAAAGGGTAGCTTGAATTGATGATTGAGAAGCATCGGCTTCCAAATCAATGAAGAAAAGGTATTCACCAAGCGATCGCTTTGTCGGACGAGACTCAATGCGGCTTAGGTTAATCTCTCGACTTGCAAATACTTGAAGCGGTTTCACAAGCGCCCCCGGCACATTAGCAGGAACACTAAAAGCTAAGGAAGTATAGCTCCCACCAGGGGAAGGCTGTAAACCCATTACCCAGAAACGGGTACAGTTATCGGGATAGTCAGTGATGGCAGATGCCAGAACGGGTATTTTATAAAGCTGCGCTGCCCGTTGAGAGGTAATCGCTCCTGCTGTATTATCTTTGTCCAGATACTGTAATGCCTCCGTTGTCGAATTAGTCGGTATCAGTTGCACTGAGGGGAGAAACCGCTCTAGCCATCCCTGACATTGTGCCAGAGCTTGTGGATGGGAATAAACCGTTTGGATAGCTTCTATCGTTGATGCCCGTGATAGCAAAGCGTGTCTTATTGGCAAGACTAAAGCCTGTTGAATTTGTAGCTTATCTAGTTGCCACAACATATCCAGCGTCGTTACAACGCTGCCTTCAATCAAATTTTCCACTGGGACAACAGCGAGCTGAGTTTCTCCTTGGGCTAGTGACTTCAATGTTTGGGCAATACTGGGATAAGGACATAACAACGACTGACTAACCGCTTCGCTTGCAAGCGTGCGGACATAAGCTAAAGCTGCGGCTTCAGCGTAAGTACCAGGTGGTCCCAAATAGGCGATCGAGATAGACATAAGTAACAGTCAACCTAAGTGATAGATCTAGCTTGAGAGTTGGGAGTTGTGTACTTGTGTTACAAGGCATCTCTTGCGAAGGACAGTTTTTGCTACATCGTTCCTAGCACCTATCGCCTGTAGCGTTGTCCTTTATACAAGCAGTTTAATCATCCCTTTAAAGCTTCTTGAGCAACATGGTGTCAATCCCTATCCTTCGCAGGAAATAAGCTTGTGGAGTCAGTCTGAGGCTCTTTCACAGCTTCCGTAAGGAAGAGGGAGCCTCACCGTGTAAATTTCTATGATCCTGAGAGGATGAGATTATTGAGACTGTCTCAGCAAAGCGCCGATTCAGAATACTAAAATAAGAAATCCTTCTCAAATCGTTAAAAAACTGTAAAAATTAATTAACTTTAAGTAAGAAGCTTATAAGCTTACTACTTCCCTTATGAACACCCAGTTTGTTGCATCCCAATCAGTTGAAATTGCTGTACCGGAACAACCTGTTCCCATCCAGCACTACTTGCGTCAGCCTCAGCGGCTGGTATATGCGATCGCAGACTCGAATCGGATCGAGCAACTGAGTCAGGACAGTTTTCGTTTGACAATGCGTCCCCTGGACTTTATGTCGCTGAAGTTTCAGCCAACAGTAGATTTAAAAGTGTGGGCAGATGCCGATGGTACCGTTCATCTAACCTCTGTACGCTGTGAAATTCGAGGACTAGAGTATATCAATCAACGCTTTGCCTTGGACTTGAAAGGGAAACTTTACCCCTATCAAAAAAATGGCACAACCCAGCTTAAAGGCAGAGCAGATTTAAAAGTCAACGTTGATATTCCGCTTCCTTTTTCCTTGACTCCTAAGCCAATTTTAGAAACCACTGGCAACGGTTTGCTCAAGAGCGTTTTGGTAAGGATTAAGCAGAAACTAATGCACCAACTGTTGTTGGACTATCGACACTGGGCAAGCCAAGATGTACAAACAAGAAATTACCAGCAAACCCAGAAGTTGTCACCGGCTGATAATCCAATCATTTAATCAAGCTGGGTAGGCACATCTACCCCATTTCTTGTAATCAAGCATTTTAGATAATATTACAACTCGGCTTCTACCCGACAGGGGCTAAACGATAATCGATGTTGGCGTGTGGGGCCTTGTTGTTGAAGGGCGGCTAGGTGTCGCTGTGTACCATAACCTTTGTTTGCTATCAAGTCATAGTCGGCATACTTTGCCGCGAAACGAGTCACTAATTCATCTCGCCAAACCTTGGCAACAACACTAGCCGCTGCAATCTCAAGCGATCGCTCATCTCCCTTGACCATTGTTCGTTGGGCAACTGGTAAATCAGGAAGAGCGTGTTTACCATCAACTAGGCACAAAGTAGGCTGCACTTTCAACTTGAGAACAGCCCGTTTCATCGCTAACAGTGACGCTTGAAAAATATTAATCTGGTCAATTTCAGCGCTGGTGGCATAACCAATCCTCCAATCTAGCGCTAAGTATTGAATCTCATGAGCTAGCTTGACTCGGCGTGGATGAGATAGTTGTTTACTATCTTTAACACCCGCGATCGCAAGTTGTGACAGAGCCGAGGCAGGTAAGATTACGGCTGCCGCCACTACTGGCCCAAATAGAGCGCCCCGCCCAACTTCATCGACACCAGCAACTAAGCTTTGCGTGTCAGATAAATCTGGCAGATCACAAACATTATCTTGCCACGGCTTCCCCTGGACAACGCCGGTGTTGTCTTTTTTTGCCTCTACCGGCATGACCAGACCTCCTTCTCAACATGAAGCAAGCAAAACACTTGATGAATTTTGACATCTAGACATAGCACTGCTGAAAAAATCACAAAGCAACCAACTACTACTCACGATTCAAATGAGCTTACTACCTGAAACAAGCTCAACAGTCTAGAAATAAAGCTTTTGACTTTTGACTTCCGCATAGCAGCACTAGATTGTCTACAATAGCGTTTCGCCCTTACTATAAGGCACTCGAATCATCACCCTCTACAGCTGAAGATCGGCGGCGGCGGCGACGAATAATTGGACGGCTGCCGTCTAATTCATCGGTTGGCTCTGTTGATATTTCTGTCGTAGATACCTCAGTCGGTGAGGTTACAAGTACCTGAGCTGAACTTGGCGATTCATCTAGAGTTGCTGCCTCACCTGAAGGTGTTACTGACATTGGAGAAGTCTCGCCGTCATCAGTAGCCGAAGGTAGTGTAGAAGCTTCACTAGCTGATTCTACAGATGCCTCGTTTAATGTCTCAGCGTCGTTGGATTCTCCAGGCAGTACCACAGAGAGAATTACCGATTTTGGATTTTTGACCTCTCGGTTTAAGCGTATCAAAGGAGAGATTCCCATCAACGCATAAACATCTTGTTCCTCTGGGGTCATCTCAATAGCAATAACCTCCGGTGGTTCGATCTCTCTAGGAGCCTTGATCAGTTGAGGTTTTGCAATTCGTTCTATTGGTGACTCTGTTACCAAACCACGTCCTGTTACTTCTACCTCCTTTGGAGTGGTTTGTACACTGTCGCGTGCCACTTCGCTAAGGTTATCCGGCTCTAGCATTGGCTCCGACCTCGATTGAGGTACAGAAATAATGCGAGGGTTGACCTTCGTCGGGATGAATTCTTCCTTGGCTACTGGTTCATCTAAACGACGGCGACGGGTACGGCGGTTCTTATTATTGGCTAATCCTCGCTCTTGGTAGCTTGGATGATGCACAAGGTCATTTTCCTCGTTATCATCAACTGGAGCAAAATCGAGCGGATCAGAAAGATCGGGCAGCCGCGTTTCTCTAGCCACCAACGGGATAGCAGAAGGCTCCGCAAGCTCTCGGACTTGGCGATCAGATTCACCTGGGAGACGCACGAGATGTCCTAAACCACCACAGGTAGGGCAGGGTTGACCGAACAACTCGTAGATATTCTGACCTTGTCGCTTGCGAGTCAGTTCAACTAAGCCAAGTTCGGAAAGCTGAGCAATTTGTGGTCTAGCTTTGTCACCCTTCAGTGCTTTGTTGAAGTGTTCTAGCACTTGCAACTGATCGCGCCGTGCGTCCATATCAATGAAGTCAACAATGATTACACCCGCCAGGTTGCGTAGACGCAGTTGGCGGGCGATTTCTGTGGCGGCTTCGCAGTTTGTCCAGAGAACGGTTTCCCGTGCAGTTGCCGATCGCGTAAATGAACCAGAGTTAACGTCAATTACCGTTAGGGCTTCTGTTGGCTCAATGATGATGTATCCACCCGAAGGCAAATCAACTCTTGGTTTAAGCGCTTCTCGAATCGCTGCATTGACACGGAAGTAATCAAGAATTGGTAGGCGATCGCGATGATGGTCAATCAAAACCCCTTCTGGCGAACGTCCTCCACTCCAACTGACCAAATGCTGCTTGACCCGCTTTACTCCGGTATGAGAATCGACGACAATCCGATTCACATCTGCCGTGTACATATCGCGCAGGACACGCTGAATAAAATCATCATCTCGGTTGAGTAATGCGGGTGCGCGGGTGGAATTTGCCTCTTGCTGAACCGCTTCCCACTGTTTTTGCAGCGCTTCCAAATCTTCAATAATGGCTTCTTCCGCTCTGCCTTCCGCTTCCGTCCGCACTAACAATCCCATACCAGCCGGTTTGAGCAGTACAGCCAGCGCTCTAAGACGGTTACGCTCACTGTCACTCTTTATCCGCCGGGATAAATTGACACCCCGTCCGTAAGGCATCATGACTAAATAACGACCGGGTAAACTGATGTTCCCGGTGAGCCGAGGACCTTTATTGCCTGTTGGCTCCTTCATGACTTGTACTAAGACTTTCTGCTGAGGGGTCAGCAGTTCGGTAATCGCACCAGCACTGCGTTTCAGCCGCAAGGGACCCAAGTCAGTGACATGAATAAAACCATTCCGCTCGGAGTCCCCGATATTTACAAAAGCCGCATCTATCCCAGGTAAGACATTTTCAACAACGCCGAGATAAATGTCACCAACTTGGTGACTACCTGTAGCCACCACTAGCTCTTGAATCTGATCTTCCCAAAAAACGGCAGCAAGTCGATGTTGCTCCGCAATAATAATTTGCTTTGGCATTCAATTTCCTCAAAAATTGGCAGCACACTTAGGCACTAAGGCTTTCTCCCTTTGCTTTGGCTACCCAAGATAACTGTGTATGTGAAAACTTTAGCTTCACTTAGAAATGAAATAACGAGAACCGAATGAAAGTGACCATCGAGTGACTAACTGCACTGCCACTCTTTTTGGTCAACTCCTACGCCATGCAATTGGTAGCCAATGCCATGCCGTTCTATACAGGTTGACATTTCTCCGCCACCAAGCCTAGCGGCTGTAGTAGGCGAATCCCAACATCACTGCTGAGTTTTCCTGCTTCCTTGAGTTTACTCAGTATCTGAAGGTGTTCCCAGATACTACAGGTCATTCTCTCCACAGGCTTAAAATCCCGTCTGCCCCACGGTAATCATGTCTTGGATGCTTTTGCCGAATTCGTGCTTACTCATTAGAGTGGCATGGCTTTGGAACTCTTGATGCGTCTTATTGCACTAAATCCGGCATCTTTAATGATTGAGAAGATGATAGCACTACATCCCGTCTGCGATTCATCTCACTGCTAACCTTTAGACAGTTATAACAGGAGTCTGCTTGCGGTTCAAAGATAACACGCGAGTAGAAAGTTTCGAGGAGCAATTAGTTGCATGGCAGCATTTATATGCTAGTTTACACGGGCGGAACCCGGTGCAACGTCTATCCACAACGGCTTTGATGAATGGTGTATCTGAGGGCAGTGTTAATCAGATGCCACTCAACTCAATCAATTAGGTAGTTGCGACCGTATTGCTCCAACGGCAGTCGGCTGATCCCTCAATCACTACTTTACTTGATTTGAGATTCGATTAGAAGTGGTGGCTTGAGATTGCCGAAGTGAGTGAATTGTTGCGATCGCATGTTGAGCAACCTGATCAATTTCCTCTGTCGTATTAAAGCGCCCAATCCCAAAGCGTATCGAGGCATAAGCCAAAGACTCAGAATGCCCCAACGCTAAGAGAACAGGGGAAGGAGCCACCGTCGCCGACGAACAAGCCGCGCCAGAAGAAACGGCGACTACTGGTTGTAACCCCAACAACAGCGCCGAACCATCAACACCTTCGACACTAATATTAAGATTTCCTGATAATCGTTGAGTTGGATGACCATTTAGGTAGATGCCCCCTAAAGGACTAAGCGCATTCCAGAAATGTTCCCGTAATTGCAAAAGGCGTTGAGACTCCGATTCTTGTTCTTCTAATCCCAGTTCCACTGCTTTGGCTAACCCAACAATCTGAGGTGTATAGAGAGTGCCAGAACGCATCCCTCGTTCATGTCCTCCGCCATGAAGTTGAGGTGCTAGTTGAACTCTAGAGTTACGGCGACGGACATAAAGTGCCCCAATACCTTTTGGGCCGTAGATTTTATGAGCCGTCAGCGACATCAAGTCGATGTTCATCGCCTCCACATCCAAAGGAATTTTACCAAGAGCTTGAGCCGCATCCGTGTGAAATAGCGCCTGATGCTGGCGACACATTGCCCCAATTTCCGCCAATGGCTGCAACACCCCAATTTCATTATTTGCTGCCATCACCGACACCAAAATCGTGTCAGGACGCAACGCCTGTTCCAACTTGGCTAAGTCAATGAGTCCATCCTTTTTTACAGGCAGAAACGTCACTTCAAAACCCAGTGTTTGTAAATATCGACAGGGGTCGAGAACTGCACTGTGTTCCGTTTCTACGGTAATAATGTGACGACCTTTACTGAAATAAGCCTCAGCCACACCTTTAATTGCCAGATTGTTCGCTTCTGTGGCTCCACTCGTAAAGACAATTTCCTCTGGTGTTGCCTGGATAGCATCTGCCAAAATAGCTCTAGCTTGTTTTACAGCAGCTTCTGCCTCCCAACCGTAAGCATGGCTGAGGCTAGCTGGATTACCGAAATGTTGAGTAAAGTAAGGCAGCATCGCCTCTAACACCCGTTCATCCAGGGGGGTTGTAGCGTGGCAATCAAGGTAAATAGGTCGATGAGTCAAATTTTGCATCCAAAGAGTTGCTGTTGATCGATCGGTTTTACTGTATTCGCCATATCTTAATAGTCAAATCATTACTGCTACTAGCAAGGAGCTGACCATCTGAACTAATTGCTACAGAAGTCAATGTGTAGCTATAACAAGGTTTTGATTGCTAGTGTAGCCTTACCAATCTCTTCACTGAGGAGAAAGTAGGACTAGATGCGATCGCACCACCCTGCAATGAGATGTTCCTCAAATAGACACGCTACCGCATCGCCCAAATCTTGATGACATCGTTACGGCAACCAGTCGCGATCGCTTTTCCATCGGGACTAATCGTGACGGCTAAAATCGCCTCTAGATGACCCGTATAGGTGTGAACGTTTTTCCCTGTCTTCAAATCCCATACCTTAACCAATTTGTCATTACCGACACTCACGATTCTTTCCCCATTGGGACTGATGGCAACGGATGTCACACCACCAGCGTGTCCTGTCAGTGTGTGAATTTCTTGACCTGTATCAAAATCCCACACCCTAATCGTTTCATCGATACTGCCACTGATGATTGTTTTTCCATCGGGGCTAATTGCCACAGATGTCACACTGGCGGTATGACCTCTCAGCAGACCTTTGTCTCCCACTTGAATCGTGGCATCAGCACAACCACTAACGATGTTTTGTCCATCTGGGCTAAATGCAACCGAATAAACCCAATCGGAGTGATGGGTGAAGGTACGAAGTTCCTGCCCAGTTTTCAAGTCCCATAATTTAATCGTCGTATCTTTGCTGCTACTGGCGATCGCTTTTCCATCTGGACTAATGGCAACAGCATAGACAGCATCCGAATGACCGTTAAGGGTACGGATTTCTCTAGCGCTGCTTAAATCCCAAACCTTAATCGTTTTATCCAAACTGCCACTAACAATCGTTTGTCCATCCGGGCTAACGGCGAGACAACGAACCCAATCAGAATGACCCCTCAGCAGGTGCTGTTGTCGGGCAGTGTGAAAGTTCCAGACCCAAATCGCTCGGTGTGAACCACCACTAACTAACGTTTGTCCATTGGGAGTTATCGCTAGAGAATACACAGAAGTGCCAGGTGCAACCAGCCATGCTGCTAAAGTGCTAGGTGCAAGTCGCCATGCAGATATAGTCTGTTCTGGTTCCATCAATATGCTCTGCTATCTATGAATCACGGCAACTCGATCCTGGAAATGACCATGCATTGCCAGATATTCCGCTGACACGACAAAAATGAGAAAAAATCTTCTGCTTTCTAAGCTACAGCCTTCAGCAGGGAAAATAGGTCTATAGATGTACGGAGTTTTCTACTATCAGGTTGAAACTGAAGGGTACATAGTCTGCTTTAGTGTTCATTATGTCCCTTATGTGACAGCATCCTCCTAAAAGACTGCTAATGTTCTGCTGTTAGTGCTGTTAGTAGGGACACTACCCAGTAAAGAGTTTTAAGTTGTTATTCCCAAGAAGCGATATGAATCCTGAAATTGAAGAAAGCGGCTATTCTGAATACCCCAGTGACACGGATATGCCCAAGATTCTAGAAGGCAAAGGAGAAACTGAGCGTTTACTACCTGCAACGGTTTCTGTAAGCACCTCTAGTAACCAGTGGCAGGAGTATGGTGAACGTATCGCTGCGTTTCTCCAAGATCTGCCACGTTACGTCACACAGTTTTTTTCAAACTACAAAGGACCTCTGGGAACGGTTGGTCTAATCCTGGCTGTTGTGATTACAGTCAAAGTGACACTGGCTTTGCTAGATGCGCTTGATGATATTCCTTTGATTGCCCCGACTTTGGAGCTGATTGGCTTAGCCTACACAACTTGGTTCGTTTATCGCTACTTGCTCAGCGCTGCCAGCCGCCAAGAACTATCTCAGGACTTTCAGAATCTCAAAGAGCAAGTTTTTGGTACAGGTAGTTAAGAGGCAAACAGCCTGAACGTCCTACTCTTGATCATTCACGAAACTTAAACCCAACAGGGGGAGAATCATGGCATTTACAGGCAGGAACTAGGCTCATATTTGCCTGAACCTGCCTTTATTTCCTCAAGTAGTCGGTGTCGTCCGCCTTGATCATTCATGAAATCTCTAGAATTCACTGATTCAAAGCAAGAGCGAAAGGCTTTAGCCCAAGAGACACAAAGTGCTTCAGTGCAGCGTGTGCTAAGTGCGATCGCTTTAGGTAGCAACCTGGGCGACTCCTTGACTATTCTTAACAATGCCCTCAATGTGTTGGCTGATACAGCAGGTATTACTCTAGAAGCTCAATCTAGCTGGTATCAAACAGCGCCTGTCGGACCACCCCAACCAGATTACCTAAATGGTTGCGCCCTACTGGACGTTCAGCTAACGCCACAGGAACTGTTAGAAACCTTACTGAGCATTGAAGCCTTTTTTGGTCGTGTACGCCGAGAACGCAATGGGCCAAGAACTCTTGACCTCGATTTACTCCTGTTTGATGATTTAATCCTAAACAGTCCTATCCTTCAACTCCCTCACCCTCGGATGAGAGAGAGAGCGTTTGTATTAGTTCCCTTAGCAGAAATTGCTCCGAATTGGGTCGAACCGATTTCTGGAAAAGCGATCGCACAACTTGTCCAAAATTTAGACTGTTCTGGAGTCTACCGCTTGTAAAGGTTCATTAGTGTTTCATGCTTTAGTTCAACATCTAACCTTCTAATCTCTCCTATGGCTTCAGGTCGCGAACCCCCACAACTGCTAAAACAACGCCTAGTCTACCAAGGTCGTAAGTTTAATTTTGAAGTTAGCTCCCTCCGTCTGCCTAATCGAGTTGAGGGAGATTGGGAATGTATTCGTCACCCTGGTGGCGCACTTGCCGTTCCTGTGACACCCGACGGCAAACTGGTGCTGCTGCGACAGTACCGCTTTGCTATTCAAGGGCGGATTTTGGAGTTTCCTGCGGGTACTGTGGAACCCCACGAAGACCCGGCTGAAACGATCAAGCGAGAAATTGAAGAAGAGACAGGCTACCACGCCAACAAATGGCAAAAACTCGGCGAATTTCCTGTCGCACCAGGTTATTCGGATGAATTCATCTACGCTTTTCTCGCTCAGGATTTGGAAAAGCTTGAAGCACCTCCTAGTCAGGACGCTGATGAAGATATGGAAAACGTTTTGATGACCCCAGAGCAGTTAGAACAAGCAATCCTTGATGGTGAAGTGATAGATGCCAAGACCATTTCCAGCTTTTTCCTGGCACGTCCCTTCCTCAAATAAAATAAAAAAGAGATGTTAGACACTCCCAGACTGCAATCTCTGCCTGATGCCTGAATCCCACGTTTTATAAACGAGGGAGTGGCTCAATCTACTGAGAATCGGTATAGATAAAAATACAGCATTGAAAATTAAAAAAAGGATTCTTCAGCCTTTAATTTTTCATCCAAATTTCGCACTCTAGGCTATAACCTTTCCTAAGGTAGTTCCAACTGAGGCAAACTCACAACATAGCGATATCCTGACTCTAAAGAGCCTTCTATAGAAATTTGTCCCTTGTGGAGTTCCGCTAGCTTGCAGCTCAGTAAAAGCCCTAGAGCTTCACGGGAATCATGATTCCAGGGCTTCTGGTTTTGTTCCTGCGTCAGAGCTAAGGTTGCCCACGCCGCAGGGCTGGAGTATAGCGGATTATCAGGTAGCTGGTAATCACTCGCTGTAAATTCACTGCTTTTGAGCTTGTCCATCGTTAGTGAAGTTTCTAAAATATCAGACCCAGTAGCGCTGTCTGTTGTTGATAGTGAAGCGATACCCTCGTAGATTCTTGGTAAACTGTCTCCTAGCCAGGGATGAAACACCCAAACGGCAATATTCAGTTTGTCGTTTCTACGCGAGACATGGATACGAATCTCGCTTCCTGTCTGTGCTGAGTGAATCACGCTAAAGACCAGATGATAGAGTATTTGCCGCACCTTGTTTTTGTCCAGCAACCAGATACGACTTCCAGGCTCTACCGACAACCGTATTTGTTGCTGCCGTTGGTTCGCTATCTTGAACAAGCTATGAATGGCTTGCTGACAGAGCATATCGATATCTACAGAGGTGAGATCGAGTTGCTCACTGATTTCATCCAAAACATTAAGGGCAACAATTTCATCAACCAGCGAGACCAAATGCTGACCACTGTGATGGATAATTTCCAAGTATTCTTTTTGTTTACTAGTTAAAGGTCCATAGACTTGGCGATTGAGTACACTTGCCATCCCCATAACAGAGGTTAATGGGGTACGCAGCTCCTGTGTTAGCTGAGTTAGTAGCTTGACCTTAAGCGAAACCATTGAGGAGAAGTGATCACAAAGACTATTCACTCCCCAGCTATCAGCTATAAAATTAGGCTTCTGCTCTTGGTTGTCAGGTTCTGTGAGCGACGGTTTAGATAGCCGTTGAAGAGAGCTAGTAGGATGCTCTTTCAAAACATGGTTCCGCTCATATTCACTCATACACCAACGAGCTGTAATCGCCAAAAATTCTTTATCCCTGGTGGTAAAGTCGCGAGGCTCCCAATCCATCACAGCCAATGTACCCAAGCATTGACCATCAGCGGCAAATAGTGGCGCACCAAGGTAAGCAGAAATACCATAGTGCTGAACGAGCAAACTACTGCTAAATACAGGGTTAGTCCTTGTATCGTGAATCGCTAAAACCTGATGAGTCTCAACCACATAAGTACAAAAGCCCTCTTGGCGCGGCAACTGGCGCAACTGTGCCAGTGGATTCATTAATCCAACTGTTGATAAACCAACTGCTGATTTAATCTGTACCTGATCTAGCGTCATAAAGCCCAAGATGCAGATTGGTGCATCTAAAAAGCGAGCGGCTATCTGAGTTGCTTCATCAAACAAAGCGACTGTCTCAACGGCGAGCAAATCGAGTTCCTTAAGAGTCGTGAGTCGTTTTTGTTCTCGTGCGCCTGGTGTCAACCCATCAAGCCGACAAAAGATTCTGTTTTCTGGGTTTGCCATAATAACCCTTACCCCCATATCACTGCTTGCATCACAACCTCAGAAAGCCTGAAGTGTGAATCACTATATATAGCGTTCCCTAGTAATGTTCAGAACAAACATTATTGATGCAAGAGTTATCGCTTGGTTGAAGAAGGCAGACGGCTTTTATGGAACCAATTGGAAGGGGATTCAGACCCTACCCAATTGGGAGCCTCCAATTCAAAGATTTGGAGGGGGCTTGATACCCTTGCTCCCTTTCGGGTGCCAGAAGGCAGATGGCAATTGGGCATAAAAGCAAGCCGAAAAGCCCTCTGCCATCTGCCTCCTGTCTTTCTTTGTCAATTTTCACTTTTGGTCGTCCAAGCGGGGTGAGAGAGTAGAGATGCAATCACCCGCACGCCTCGTAGCTGATTGGAAAGAGGTAGATGACCTCTGGGCGCACTGAGATCCCAAGTAAACTCATTGGGGTATCGAGTCCAATTATTTCCAGTCTTCCAGCCGATCTTAGGCCATAGCTTTTCCCAGTTTTTGCTCAAAGAAAGCCAAAGCTCCCGCTGAACAGAAAAGCCAAATTTACCTTGAGAGTGAATTAACCAAAGAGTATTAATGGTTTGCAAGTCAGCAATTGGAAAGTTGTCTACTTCCGAAAAGTACAGCCACTTTCTTTGAAGGGCGGTTGAACCTGCTAGCTCACAGAGTTTTTCTAAGGTAAGTCGGTCAGCGGCAAGAAAGTCTTGCTTAACGAGCAGTTGTTGCAGGGTTGTGTAATCAATGCCGTCTTCGGAACGCAAAGGCACAACGCCAGTCGGGAAATGGTTTTGTAGAAACTCTCTTGTGCTTGGGGTGTCAGCGTCATAGAGGGCTTGGTAGACAACACCAGCCGTAAGGTTAGCAGGGTTTGACTGCTCCTTTAAAAATTCCATCAAGACTTCTAAGCCAGCAGCACCCGTGCTGACCAGTTCTGGAATGACCTGAAGTTGTTTTTTTTCAGAACTAGACTGGAGCTGGCGCGTTAGCTCGGCAATCTTAGTAGAAGCTTCTGATACTGAGGCAGTCGTTTGGTCTGTCATGCAGCGACTTGTTGGTTAGTTGTTAGTTGTTGGTTGTTAGATAGGAATAAGCAACAACGGAGAACTAATAACCTCTTTTCCCTCTTCCCATTTCCTTTTGCTTACTCAGTTGAAGTATGGAGGATACGGTCAATAAGTGCGGTGGTTGAGGTTGGAATTTCCACTTTCACTAATTCGATCCGTCCCCCATAGGCTTGAACAACAGGTGCTTCTGGTAGCGTTGACTGGCTATAGTCTCCCCCTTTTACATAAATGTCTGGCTGAAGTGCCTGGATTAAACGAGTGGCTGTGGTTTCAGAGAAAATCACGATACCATCTACGGGTTTGAGAGTTGCGAGAACTTCTGCCCGTTGTGCTTCGGGAACGAGGGGTCGGGGAGGAAATCCTGGTTTGTTGGGCTTAATCGTTTTTACTGACTGATCACTATTTAACCCCACGACGAGCGATCGCCCCAAGGATTTGGCAACTCGTAAGTAGCGGACATGACCCGCGTGCAGCAGGTCAAAGCAGCCGTTCGTAAATACTAGGGGTCGCCACTGGTCAGGGGATGCTGCGATCGCATATTGTAATTCACTTAAGCTATAGAGGCAGGGAATCATTGGGTCATTTGTCATCAGTCTGGAGGAGTCACTTTTTCTCTATACATTCACTGTCTTACCTTTGGGTGGGATATTGATACCCCTCTTGATAAGCAAAGCGAATGAGTTGAGCGCGATTCTCTACTCCTAGTTTATTAAGAATGCTACTGAGATGAGTTTGAACGGTGCGAGGGCTGATAAATAAGCGATCGCTTATTTGCTTATTCGTTAACCCTTGAATCACTTCCCAAAAAACTCGCTCTTCTGCGGGTGTCAACGGTAAGCGGATAGGGGTTGGTGTTGTCTCGGCACTCGTGATTAAGGCTCCCTCTTCTGGGATTGGAGCTGAGGATTCATTCTCTAGCTGGGGAGGGGAGGTTCCAACAGTCATCTGCATCAACCGGACAATCTCCGAATGAATTCGACGCGATCGCTCCAACTGGGCTTCAATTTTGGCAACTAGTTCTCTAGGGTCAACAGGTTTGATTAAATAATCATCCGCTCCAATTGAATGACCATGAATTCGGTCTTCTAATTCTCCTTTACCCGATAAAAAGATAAATGGCATCAGTTGACCAGAGGGAGTAGCTCGTAGTCGGCGGCAAAATTCTAGACCATCCATCTCTGGCATCATGACATCAGAAACCACCAAGTCAGGTGGATTTTTGGCAAAAGCGACTAAGGCTTCAACTCCAGAACTAACCTGTTCAACTTGGTACCCTCGATTTTCGAGGTAGCGTGTCAAGACAGTTCGCATTGTTCTATCGTCGTCAACCACTAAAATCTTTTTCATATTCTTCCGGAGCCACCTTTCCTGCCAAATCCCAATTTAACTAGGGAGAAGCAATTTATCTTGTGCGTTTGGGATTAGGGTTTTAGAGAGAAGCAATGAGCTAAGCACCATAACTTTACTTAGCGTAGCCGCTCCTCCAAGAGATAGCGGTAAGTAGTCTCAACTAGTGCCTGACTTAGTCGGGAAAGAACTAACGCTCGTGAAGCGTCTGCTGCACCAATACCTGACGAGGGCTGGGCGATTCAATAAGGAAAGGTCGCCTTAGCTAAATCAAGCACCCTGCTCTTGAAGAGTGCGATCACGCTGACTAACGCTGAACTGAGTCCGGCGAGAGCTAGCGCTGCCACTAACGTCTACTTTAGATGCCCTACTTCAGCATAATGGCTGATTGCAAGCCGTGCCTAAAAGCTGTACCTGTTTAGCAAGGCTTTGTATATTCCCTTGTCGTTGACGTTTTGACAAAATCCTTAGCTGCACCAAAGCCTTCAAAACTGAGGCATATCTAAGTCAGAGCAGCATCTGATTAAAGACGGATACTCTGTTTGAATGGAGTTCAGAACGGAGGAGTTCAGGAGTTCAGTGGGGGCTTGTGACCCCTGCTCCATATGAGGTCGCTCCTATCTTCAGTTCGTTCTAAATTCAGAATTCTTCTGAACTTCTGAACTTCTGAACACAGCCACTCCTGTATTCTTCTTGGTCAGGGAGCCTTATCATTAAGCAACCTTTGTTTTTCACGGCTAGCTTATAACTAACGACACAGAACAACAAATTCTGTTACAAATCCTTAAACAAACTCAATTTATTCAAACATTCTGTAACAGTTCTTTGATATCTAGCCTCAAAAGCCAAACGTTTCACTGACGGATAGCTAAGTGTTCCTCGCATTACCAAAGATGACAAGGCTTCTACGCCATTATTTAATGTTCGTGATGATGTACAGCGTCATCGTGATGACTTATCTGCAAAAAAGCTTAATTCAGCTCCTCCTTCTGTAGAATATCTGCTAACTTTCCTGAATAATTACTGCTGACGCTAACCTTGACTTAACCAAACTGCTCTATGTACGAGAAAATCACACCACCCGATACAGGCTCTCGCATTACCTTCAAAGATGGTGAACCCATCGTTCCCGACAATCCGATTATTCCCTTTATCCGTGGAGATGGCACAGGTGTTGATATTTGGCCTGCTACCCAGAAGGTAATTGATGCTGCTGTCCAAGCAGCCTATGGTGACAAGCGCAGCATTAGCTGGTTTAAAATCTATGCTGGTGACGAAGCTTGTGAGAAATATGGCACTTATCAATATTTGCCTCAAGATACGTTACAAGCGATTCAAGACTATGGCATTGCGATCAAGGGGCCATTAACAACCCCAATTGGGGGTGGTATTCGTTCATTGAATGTCGCCCTACGGCAAATTAATGATCTCTATGCTTGTGTCCGTCCCTGTAAGTATTACCCAGGAACACCTTCTCCCCACAAAACCCCTGAGAAGCTCGATGTGATTATCTATCGGGAGAATACAGAAGACATTTACCTGGGCATTGAATGGCGTCAAGGTAGCGAAATTGGTGATAAGCTGATCGCTCTGCTAAATGAAGACTTGATACCTGCCACGCCAGAACACGGGAAAAAGCAGATTCCTCTTGACTCTGGAATTGGTATTAAACCAATAAGTAAAACTGGCTCCCAACGTTTGGTACGCCGTGCCATGCTGCACGCTTTACGGCTACCGAAAGGCAAGCAACAGGTGACTTTGGTGCATAAGGGCAACATTATGAAGTATACCGAAGGAGCTTTTCGTGACTGGGGGTATGAGCTTGCTGTCAACGAGTTTCGGGCGGAGTGTGTTACGGAACGGGAGTCCTGGATTCTTAGCAACAAAGAGCGCAATCCCGATATCACGCTAGAAGAGAATGCCCGTCAGATTGAACCGGGCTACGATGCCCTGACACCAGAGAAACGTGCTGATATTGCTGGTGAGGTGGAATCTGTCCTCAATGCCATCTGGGACACTCATGGCAGTGGTCAGTGGAAAGAAAAGGTGATGGTAAATGACCGGATTGCTGACAGTATTTTTCAGCAAATCCAGACTCGACCGGATGAGTACTCAATTCTCGCCACAATGAACCTGAACGGAGACTATATCTCTGATGCCGCCGCCGCGATTGTGGGCGGCTTGGGGATGGGGCCAGGGGCGAATATTGGTGACACTTGTGCGATTTTTGAGGCAACACATGGTACTGCCCCAAAACACGCAGGGTTAGATCGGATAAACCCTGGTTCTGTGATTCTGTCAGGGGTAATGATGCTGGAGTTTATGGGCTGGCAGGAAGCGGCTGATTTGATTAAGAATGGATTGGGTGGTGCGATCGCTAATCGAGAAGTAACCTACGACTTAGCCCGCTTAATGGAGCCTCCCGTTGAACCCTCGTTAAAGTGTTCGGAGTTTGCCGAGGCAATCATCAAGCACTTCCATAGCTAAAGCTAACGTGCGTTCAAGTTGCATTTCGCTCTTGAGAGTTCAAGGGAAAGAGCTGAGTAGGGTAAGGGCGCACAGCTGTGCGCCCCTACAGAGGTTACTTCCCCTGCTTTTAGAACTGGTGGGCAACTTTCGTCGCAAAGGTCTAAGGATTGGAGAAGGTGTTAATCTGACCTCCGCCAATATATTGCCCTGGAACTGGATTAGGAGTGGTGAAGGTCGGTTGACTCAGTTGACTTGGTTGTGAGCCTGGACTAGTCAGCGTTGAGTTAAATCCAGGGTTAGTCATTCCGTTAACTTGAATTGGTGGTTGGGTAGAGTATTGCCCATAGCTACCCGCCGTTGTCGGTACTACGGGTGTCGTTGGTATTGCCCCTGGCACATTGGTAGTTGGTTGGGGGGGCACCAGATAGGTAAAGGAGTTTGGGGGCGTTGTAGGGGCAACAGAGTAGCCAGTTGTTCCAGGTACAGTTGTTGCTGGATAAGTCGTTTGTCCTTGATAGGTTGTAGTTGGTGAGGCCTGTCTCTGGATATTAGTGGGTGTCTGAGTCTCGTTAGTCGCACGAAGAGCATTAGTAGCAGCAACTCGGTCAAGGGCACTTTGTAGCGGGCTTACCGAGACTGTACCTGGGCTAGTGTTAAACCCCAAGGGAGAATCAGCCGTTGTGCCTGTCGAGGAAGACGGTTGATTAGTTGGGTTCCGATTCGTAAACAGGACACTCTCAGAAACTGAACTAGGATTTAAAAGTCCTTGAGCAGATTTAGCAAAGGGATTAGTCGTGTTTGCTGTCTGCTGCGGCTTGAGTGACAAGGTTTGGCTGTTTGAGGCAGGATTGGAGTCAGTTACTTCTGTCTGAGGCAGGGTTTGAGTAAACAATCCCCCTGTATTTGAGCTTTGAGGCTTCTGGTTGGATGCGGTCGTTAACGATAAAGCCTTTGTCCGATTAAATTCTTCCAAAAACACTGAAGAATTATCGATGTCAGTTGTAATGGCGGCGAGTTCTTCAGCAGGGAGTGTTGGTTTAACGTCTGGAGTATTTGAACCAGTCACTGAAGCCCCGCCAAGGATACTGAACGACTCTGGGTTTTTCCAGTACTCCCACGTAAAGAGCAGCACTAACAAAAGCCCTGAAGCTGATGCCCAAAATGCTGGTCGTTTGAATGGCTTTAGTCGAGCTTTGAGATAGCGGAGGTAAGCAGGATGGTGATTAGGAAATGACATCGCACAAGCCTTCAGCTGAACTCTACACAAATTGTAGAGTCTTTGACACGCGCACGCCTAAAGATGTGGGATTCTTATTTTGACTGCTGACACTTATTGCTTTGTCTATTGAGCGGCTTTGAATAACAAAAATCCCCCGGCTCCTAAACCAAAGAAATTTGGTAACCAAGCTGCCATAAAGGGAGAGAGGATATTGAGCTGACCAAATGCTCCAGACATAAACCCTAATAAGTAGTACGCAAAAATTACTATCACACTAATACCAAAACTTGTGGCTCTACCAGCGCGTTGAGGACGAGTTCCTAGCGACGCCCCAACTATCCCAAAAACCAGGCAGACAAAGGGAAAAGCGAATTTTTGTTGAAGGCGCACGTTGACCTTGAGGAGCCTTTTCTCATCGGCACCTAGCTTGACAATCTCTCGATAATCCAAAATCTGGGCAATGTTCATCTCATCCAATCCACGGCTTTGAGTTGCCAAGTCAAGAGGCGCTTTGGGAAGTTTGAGCTGTTGATTTTCAAAGGGTTGAATGTTGCGGTAGGAAGCGTTGGGAGAGATGAGATAGATCGTGCCGTTGAAAAAATCCCAAGCATTTTGAGTCGGATTCCAAACGGCTGATTTAGAGGTGACGATTTTGTTAAGCCCTTGCTGAGACCACTCAAGTACGGTTAAACCTTTCATTTCCTTGCCATCAAACTGGTCGGCATAGAATAAACGCCTCAGTGCGCGAATTTTTTCACCATCGGGCTGAGTGACTTCTCCATATTCGGGATAGAAAATATTGTTTTCCTTGAAGTCTGGCTTTTCCTCATCGAGGGCTTTGTCTAAGGTAGTAGAGGCTTGATAGTTAGCAGCAGGAACCACTAATTCGTTGAACAAGAACGTCATCCCGGTGACGACTAAGCTCAAAACTATGGCAGGTACGGCAAGCCGATAAACACTGATTCCACAACTGCGTAGAGCAACTAACTCACTATCACTGCTCAATCGAGAGTAGGTCATCAGTGCGGCTAAGAGCATTGACATCGGGAAGGCATAGGAGATAAACTCCGGCATCTTCAGCAGCATCACTTGTACTGCAATCGCCAGAGGGATTTCTGACTCGGTAACTTTCCTCACTAAATCAAAGAGGGTACCTATGGCAACACCAACAGAAGAGAATGCCCCAATACCAAACAGCAAGGGCTGAATTAGTTGGGCGGTAAGGTACCGATCCATGACTGATAAGCCAGGAAACAAGGAAATAAAGGGCTGAGATTTACCGAATGTCATTGCTTAAGCGTCGGGCTTTTTAAGGTTGTGAGTTGACGAGTTTGGAGTGTCAAATCTTCATCGCTGAAACTCATCACCCAGGTAATACTGCCGTACTAAAGGATTGTTGTAAAGTTCTTCAGCACTGCCAGAGGCGAGGATTTGCCCATCTCGCATGATGTAGGCTCGATCAGTAATTGCTAGGGTTTCTCGAACGTTGTGGTCGGTAATCAAAATCCCCATTTGGCGATCGCGTAATCCGGCTATGATTTTTTGTATTTCTGCTACAGCAATTGGGTCAACCCCAGCAAATGGCTCATCCAAGAACAAAAATTTTGGCCCTTCTACTCCAGAGGCTAAGGCTCTTGCCAGTTCAGTTCGTCGCCGTTCTCCCCCAGACACTTGATTTCCTTGAGTATTCGCGACTTTTTCCAAGCGAAATTCTTGCAGTAAGTTATGCAGCCGCATCCGCCACTCCTGACGCGGTACCCCCGTTTGCTCTAACACGAGTTGAATATTATCCCGTACACTCAGGTGCCGAAAGATACTAGCTTCCTGAGCGAGATAGCCAATGCCCAGATGCGCTCGCTTGTTCATTGGCAACGTTGTGATATCTAGATCATCCAACCAGACTGTACCCAAGTTGGGTTTTTCTAGTCCTGTTGCGATGTAAAACGTTGTCGTTTTCCCAGCACCATTTGGTCCGAGTAGCCCCACCACTTCCCCTTGAGCGACGGAAACATTGACACGATTGACAATTGTCCGCTTGCCATAGGATTTATGGATATTCTCTAATACGATTCTCAAGAACGCTACCTCTTTAGGCTCTGTTAGTTAAGCGGATAAGCGGTTGTGCCTCTCGCGCTTGAATGCTCCGAGAGCTTCTGCCTACCCGTTTACCCACGTTCTGATAACTAACAAAGTTAACGGTCAATAGTCAACCGTTAACAAACAACAAACTTGGGTTATTGCCCCGGTGCAGGTTCACTGACAGGAGTCTTGAAAGCAGGCTTGGGATTGAAGGGGGGAGTCACAGGTGGTGCTACAGGTTGTGCGGGAGCTTCTGGGTCAGCAACGAGATAAATGGATTCTACTTGCTGCTGCGCTCTAGGCAGTGCTACGAACCGCCCTTCATCAATTAAGTAGGTGATGGTTTCGCCGCGCAAGCTATTGCCTTGCTGCAAAACGTAGACATTGCCACTAAGGATGATGCGGCGTTCACGGCTAAAGTATTGCGCTTGAGCTGCCGTTGCTTGGATTTGTCGAGCGGGATAGTCCATTTGTACGTTGCCCCGTGCAGTGACAACGCCAGTTTGAGAGTTGGCTTCCTGAACATCCGAGCGAACGGTGAGGGCACGTCCGTCACCTGTTTGGGCTTGGGCATCTTGGAGGTGAGACGGAAATGCGATCGCGCCTACTAAAGTCGCTGGCAGTAATAACGCTAAACTCAGACGTTGCTTCAATTTGGAAGTGAGTAGAGAGGAGGACTTCATTGGTCTAAAGAGTTGGGAGTTAGGAATTATGCGTTATGAATTAACAACTTTTAACTCAGAACGCTTCATGATTCATCAGTCTTTAGTCATCCTTAACCTAAGGACAAAATACCAGAATTTAGATAAAGTTGTTCAGCTTAGAGCGATCTGTAAGCCTTATAGACGCTCAATCGTTACTATAAGTTTCTAGCCACTCCAAAAGAACTAGGGTAAGAGAGTTAATGAGTGAGGCTGATTACTCAAGGTTATACCCATTACCTATTGCCTAGTTGCTTGTCTAGTCAACTCGCGAAATTTTTGGCAAACGACCAACAGCATTACCACTTACCGATGTAGCATCATTAGTTTCAGCTACTGCCAGTTGTTTAACAAAATCAGCGACTTGCTCTGCTCCAGTTTCTTGCAATGCCTTCAACAGCTCAATACTTTGCGTCATTAGCTCAGTCACATCAACCCCCTCATAAACTGGCTGATAGTCTCCGAGGCGACCGATTCCCTCACCCAACAAAATTACAGCCCCTCGCCAGTTGAGATTACCTAGATGGTAGCAAGCAACAGCAATTTGTAAAATCCCCTGGTAAAACTGCTTATCCGGCTCAAAGGCTTCCATCCACAAGGCTTCTAGGGTGTCGTGACAGGCGTAAAACTCCTGCTGATTGAATTGTTCGACACCCTGCCAAAATTCTTCTGGTGGTACGACGGGCATCATGCCATGCTGTCTCGCACCGATTGAATTTCTTCCATCGCAATATCCTGCTTGTCACCCGAAAACTCGTTTTCCGGTGTCAGGAACAACATACAGTGGCACTCTTTGCGCTCACGCATGGGGATACAAGGACAATTCCAATAGGCAGCTTTCACTTCGGCTTCTTTGTCCTCGTAGTGGCGACAAGGGCATAAGGGCGCACCGAGTTCGTCCTTGTGTTTGGCAAGTCCTTCAATAACCACAGCCGTTACGGAAGGGTCAACACAGAAGTAGGTGCCTGTACGCTTGGCATAGGTTTCTGAAAAATTTTTCATCGCCTCCAGGTTTTTATCACTGGAGAGGTTAGAGGTTTTTGATGTACTCATGTAATAAGGTTCGGCAGATTAGCAGTCAACGTCTTTGCATTGTATCGCAAGGCTTTTACTCAGCAGTAGTCAGGGCATCTACGCCATAGGAATAGTTAAGGAAATGTGTCTAACCTGAAAATAGCAGGGGGAGAAGAATTTTCATTCAATCTTTTCCCTTTTCCCTTCTGCCTTCTGCCTTCTGCCTTTTGCCTTTTGCTATATATTGAGGCACTGCCGACGCTAAGGTTAATGGCTAATTCAAGGGTTGCTGTAATTGGCGTTGTAAAGGTTGTGCGGTGTCGATGACAAGACCGGGTTGAGAAGGTTTTATCGGTCTTTCGGAGTTACCTTCAGATGAAACTGAATTCCACAAAACCCAACGGCTGCCAGGAGGTAGGGAGTTGAGACTAACAGGATTTTGTGTCAACCAAATTAAGGGGCTGTTGGGGGGATTACCAGCAGTCGCCTCTTCTCCTGCATTAGTTGCAGCAAGCGCTTCTAAGACAACCTGATTACCGTGTAACAAGCCTGTTTGTGCTGTCCATAGTTTGACCTGTAGCTGACTTTTGCAAGCGTAGAAGTACATGGAGGCAGCGGCAATAACGGCTTGCTCAAAGTCTTCACCACGCCACAGCGCAGCACTATCGAGACAGATAATAACTTCTTGAGAGCCAGTAAAGATTTCTAGCTCACGCACTTGCAATTCACCATAACGCGCACTGGTGCGCCAGTGAATCAGACGAGTTGGGTCACCCACTCGGTAAGGTCGCAATGCTCTTGTGAGGTCTTCTGTTGCGGAATGAGAACGGCGATCGCTATAAAATTGGGCACTATCATCTTTCCCAATGTTATCGACTAAAGGACAGTTTGTAAGGGGTAACACAGTAGGATAAATCACTGCCACAACTGGCGCATCCCAAGCACGACGACACCAAAATAAACCTAGAGGTGTTGCTGTTCTTAGCTGTACCTCGTGCCAGCGATAGATACCCCGTTTTCGAGTCGGATGATAGTAAGTCCAGCGATAAACGCTTTGAGGGGCAATGGCTTCTACGGGTTTCTCCACTGGCTTTCCTAGTTCGGCTTGGAGAATATCCTGAACTTGCAACAGGGTTTTGGGCTTGGGGGTTGGATTTTCTATCTCTAATTCAATTGTTAAGTCGTCACCTACACTGACAGGTGGAATCGGGTGTCGGCGTACTTGAATGGATTTAAGCGATCGCGCTGGTAGAACAGCCGCCAACCCCAATAAAGCAAAAATAATCCCACTGATTACATACAGCCAGCCTGCCATTGTATTGGTTGCTGCCCCAAAAAAACACAAGGCAACGCCTCCCAAAAGCCAACCTGCATAGGCAGGTGTTACCCAATGAGTTTCTAGCCAGTCAGTAGTGCGATGAATGATTCCCATTGCCTTAGACTTACCCCTGCTGCCCTATTTGCCTTAGTTAAACTCCAGCCTAACAAGTTATCGAAATCAATACTGCACACCTCTCCATGCCAAAACTCTTTGACAATGAAGCTGAGATCAAAAACTATCTTATTCAGGCGGCATCTGAACCTGCAAATCTCAAAGTCACGGCTGATGGGAAACGCCTCAACTACCGTAACCTGGGCATTAAAATTGGTGTAACTTGCTACGTTTTAGATCAAAGTCGGGTTTTAATTTTGGAGCGATCGCCTTTGGTAAATTTTGGCGCTTGCTGGGGAACGGTTTCCGGTTACATAGATGACCTTGAAATCATCCAGAACTCTAGTCAAATTTGCCGCGATCACCTGATTCAGGAGTTTCAGGAGGAAATCGGTTGGACAATCAGCGACTCCATGATGTTGAAGTATTGTGGAACTCATGCCTTGATTCAGTCTCAGCTAAAAATTCACTTCGAGATTTTCTGCTTGCTAATCGATGAACCACCAGCCATTACATTAAATCAGGAACATAAACGCTGTAGCTGGGTAGACTTAGAGACAATAAACGAGCTTCGTCCTATCCTAATTACCCAATTTTTGGAAGGTTTAGAGAAAGTTTCAAAGGAACCGTAACTTACTTAATTGTTTGGCTCAGTGCCAAAAATTAATTTTCCAGTATCATAAACTGGAAGTTTTTCATTTTTAACTAAATCAACCTTGTCTTTTAGGTCTTGATAAGACCAATCATTATCAGGATTCCAGGCACCAGGGCTGTTGAAGCTAAATTGAACTTCTTTTTTGTAATGCTGTTCTCCTCCTGGATAAATCTTGGAGCCATCCAAATCAACTTGAACATAATAAATAGTTTTAGATTGCTTCCAAGGCTTTAAAGCTGAAACAGTAGCAGTTTGCTTATCATTCAAACTAACTTTTATATCCGAAGGCTTGCGACCTTCTTTCAATAGTTCACTAATATCAATAAAATATCTGAAGGATAGATTTTGAACCAGTCTTGCCGGCCAAGCAGACTGATTGTGGACAATCGCTCGAATTTCAGTAAATTTATCTTTACTAACGTTGACTTTTGCCTCTACAAAAAATTCATCGTCTTTCTTTTCGGGTTCTGGAAATTTTGCTAAAGGTTGTCCGCCATATTTGGCATACATTTTAGCTACAGCTCCTGTGAAGCCAGCATTATAATCTGTAGCGACTTCAGCCATGACAAAATTAGCGCGATCGTCTTTATAATTGTCATTCTTATCGGGTCCACCAACTAGTGCCCCGTAAAGAATATGCCGTGACTGTTCTGGGATACTTTTACTATTCGCCCAAGAACCATGGGCTGTTCTGTGATGAGGCTGAGTCGGAGGATTATTCTCAAAACCAACTACATAGCTTCTTTGCTTAGGATTTGATCCAAGCATATAGTTAATTTGTTTCTCAGCAAACGAATGGTATTTTACTCTTTTATAAGGAGTTTTAACCCAATCTCCGTAGATAAAGGCTAAAAACGCTGTCTTCGATGCATACCGAAGAGAACCCCATTCGTCTAGCCAAGCTAAACCTCCCTTAGTCTCGTAAATTCTTTTCCACTGGCATCGATCAGCCCAATAATCTAACCAACGTTCAGCATCTTTTGTATATTTTTCTTTCCCAGTTATCTTGGCTAAAAGCACATAACTTCCATAAGATTTATCATCCCAAGTATGAGTCCAATTGTAAGAATTAATTGAGTTTGGGCTATCACTTAAATTTGTGTAGTATTGCTCAGCTTTATCAAGATATTCTTTTCCTTCGGTTGCTTGATAAAGCCATGCGGCTCCCCAAACTAGTTCATCATCATATCCACTTTGAGACTTATAAAAATCATTAGCATCAGTAATACAATCCGAATATTTGCCTCTATAAGTTTCAGCAAAGTCATAGAGTTCTTTAGCGTGCCTGAGTAGTGTATTTGAGTAGGTTGTATCTGTCTTTTTAAACACTATAGAAGACGCTGCCATAGCAGCCGCCATCTCTCCGGCTAAATCTGAACCAGGACAAGAGGCATCTATTTTGTAGGAGGGACGCTCCATTTGCATCACTTCAGCGGGTCCCCACCAAGCATGATCTAAACTTCCTTTTCCCACCTGACCCCAAACTACATCTGGAGAAGAGTGTGTTTTGATAAAGTAGTCATTTACCCAGCGGAGATTATCCAACATATAGTTATATTGGCCGCTCTTCTGGTATGCCTCTTCGTATTCGATGACTCCCCAAGCCAGTAGAGTAGTAGAACTTGCCATGGGAAAGCTAAACTTCATATGATCTCCGGCATCATACCACCCGCCAGTTAAGTCAATTCGTTGATCGGAACCGTCTTTTAAACCAGAGTCGCCCCGCCATTCAACTCGATTGTTTTTCGGTAATTTTCCCGACCGTTGAGCTTCGTAGAAGTAAATAGATTTTTGTAATGCTTCCCCGTAATTATACGTTGTTTCAGCAATGTATTCTTTGACAGGAAGATTGAAGTAAGTGTAGATAGAAGCTACAATGCAATTAAATGTTAAGGCTATTACTGTAATAATAAAAAGAGTGGTTGCTGTAACTATAGTTCGCTTCGTTAACATTTTTCATTAAAATTATTGCAAAAATTATCTAAAGGCGAAGAGCGTAAAGTATCCAACTAAAATTATTAAGACGAACTACCAATCTAAGTTTAATTGCTTTCCAATCTCTGTTCGGATTCAGGTTGTAAGCTTGTTTAATCCTGAATGAGATATTTTTATTATTCTCATTAAATTCACTTGATGTAACTAAAAAGCTTATCTGTTCATCAATTCTTTTTTTCTCTAGCTGTAGGGTTCGAGAGCGCTTTAACGTTTAAGCACACCATACAAGCCCTTTATAGATACATTCTCTTTGTTAGACACAACTAGTTGCTCTAACGGTGACACAGACACATTAATAATCTACGAACCAACGCTGTGGCTGTCCGGATGCCTTTGAGATTTACGGAAGAGTAAAAGCTGAGCGACACGCAGCAGCAATCATCGCTTCATCTGGGGAGCATGTCAGCGCAAGCACGTAGTACTCATGTCGGTTAGTAGAGCGTAAGCGTTACCCAACCGACAAACCTTAGAGTTGGGTTGAGGAACGAAACCTAACTTAGAAGAATTTATTAGTAGCGGCATTTATGAGCATCTAAGCAAGTCACCTTTCCCCAATTAGCTACGGCTCAACACTCAAGTTTATTAAAGATAGTTAATCCCTAGATTGCTGGCTCCGTGAAAAAGTATCATAAAAATAATTACTTCTCGACTCAAATCTCAGCAACCAGCACTTACTGAGTGAGCGTTCTCAAGTTTTATCCTAATCCTAACTCCAATAGATAATCACAACTCCATAAGCAAAAAACTAGGAGTTGGAAGTTAAAGTTAGTAAGCCTATTTATAGAGCTGGATGTTACTGTTTAGTGCAACATCCTCTTCTTCAAAATCGGGCTATTTCATAAACTCAGGTGTCACTAGCAGAAAAATAATTGCGAAAGCAATTATCGCGAAAACGAGTTCTGGAGTAAGGAAGTCAGGCTGGACAACCAGATAGAGGACACCAAGGGATACCAAAATAAAGGGTATGTTCATTTTTGCTTTCCTCTAGTCTCTAAAGACAAATGTATTTTCCTGCCAATTTTACAGCTAGCGTCTCTAGGAGAGCTAACGATAAGGCGCATGGGTTGCAAGGTCTTCCCATCCCTCAAAATATCTCAAAAAGACAAGGAAGTCAGCTTATTGGTTGTTGATTGTTGGTTGTTGGTCACTGTGAATTGCTCCAGTGAAGAATCTTGCAGATCTGGTCAACTAAATCCATCGCCTTGAAGGGCTTTGTAATCACACCCGTTACACCTAGGTCAATAAACTGCCGTTGTTCACTAATTTTTGCTTTGGCTGTCAGCAGAATCGTTGGAATGTGTTTCGTTGCTGCATTAGCTTGTAACTGCCGAAACGTCGTCGGCCCGTCCATATCAGGCATCATCACATCCAGGAGAATCGCGTCAGGTAGCTCGGCTTGCGCGGTTGCTAGCCCCTCGCTACCCGAAGCGGCTGTGAAAACGTCCCATCCGGCTGCTGTTTCTAGACAGATTTGAATGATTTCGCGGATACCGTCTTCATCATCAATTACCAAGATTCGCTTGGTTGTCATAGCTGTTATCCTTGATTGCCATAGGCAGGGTGAAGTAAAAACTACTACCTTCACCCAGAACACTCTCAACCCAGATGCGTCCACCGTGCTGCTGCACAATGCTGCGGCAAATCGCTAAACCTAAACCTGTACCCCCTTTTTTTCGGGAATCAGAAGCATCAACTTGGTGAAAGCGCTCGAAGATACTTTCAACTTTTTCCGCTGGAATGCCGCGTCCCTGATCTCTCACTTGAAATAATATCGGAGGATGAGGAAGATCGCCCTCTTCTCCATTCCCAATTCCTCGTTCAACAGTTAACCAAACGGTAGAATCTCTAGGGGAGAATTTGATGGCATTACCCACTAGATTCGTCAGCACCTGAATAATGCGATCGGGGTCAGCATATAAGTCGATAGAGGCAAGAGAGGCACAAAGTTTAATCCCAGCTCGATTTGCCATCACCTGCATCATCTCGATCGCCTGATTGATCAGCTCAGCCGTATTGCAGGTTTGCTTGATCAGACTAATCTTCCCTGACTCCAAGCGCTCCAATTCAAGGATATCATTGACAAGTCGCACCAACCGTTCAGCACTTTCTGCCGCAATTTCAATAACGCGCCGCCCCTTGTCAGACTGGGTATTGACTAAACCACTTGATAGCAGGTTTAGTGCGCCATGGATCGAAGTCAAGGGAGTACGGAGTTCGTGGCTTACAACTGAGATGAATTCGTCTTTCATCCGTTCGATCACCTGGCGCTCTGTGATATCTTCCCCAATACTCAGCGTGCCAATAACATTGCCCTGCAAATCTTTTAGTAGAGTATTATTCCAGGCAATCACTCGTTCTTCACCATCCTTAGTCAGGATGACATTCTGATTATGGGTGTAGAATTCCTGTTGTAGTAAGTCTATAAAGTTGTTTTGCACCCGCTGCTTCTGGTGTTCTGGGAGGAATGTCTCAAACCAGTTTTGACCAACCACTTCAGCTACCGTGTATCCAACCAATTCCAGGAAATAGGGATTGACATAATCAACTGCCCCATCGTTATTCAGCCCTACAACGACTAAACGTACATTCTCTAAAAGGCTACGCCAACGTCGCTCTGATTCAACCAGTGTTGCCGCGATTTGCTGTTGGTACCTCATGTCGCGAGCAACCGTGGAAAGCATATTGATACTGCCGTCTGATGATTTATGAGCAAGGAGAAGCTGGTTTACTGGAATTTCTCGTCCATCATGGCTCAGAAATGCTGTTTCACCAACCCACATCCCATCACGTATGGCACTAGGAATTGCTTCATTGAGGATAATTTCATACGCCCACTCAGGGTGTGCCTGAGAGAGGGTGAAATGAGTTGAATTCTCATTCTCTCCAAAACCAAATATCTTCCGGGCAGCACTATTGAGGTAGAGAGTTCGCCCATCAATGCTTGCTGTCCCAACAATGTCAGGGGTAGCTTCAAGAATCGCTACCAGCTTCGCTCGTTCTTCTTCTACCTGCTTACGCTCAATAATTTTTTGCTGTAATTCTAAATTCGCTTTGGCTAGATCTAATGTTCGTTCCTGAACTCGGACTTCCAAATCATTGTGGGCACGACGTAGTTCTGCTTCTGCTTGCTTGCGATTAATGGCTGTCGCCAAGACATTTGCCGTTGCTTGCAGAAAGTGTACATCATCTTTAGTAAATTGCCGTTTCCGAGAGGTATGCGCTCCCAAAACTCCATAAGGACGATTCTGTCCTGGGATAATGACACTTAGACCACTGACAACTCCATGCTGATGGAGCAGACAAGGACTACTAAATCGTTGTTCTGCGCGTAGATCTTCAACGATAATGGGTTCGCTCGAAAGAAAGGTGTAGCCTGCTTGGGAATCCAACCCAACACTCAATGTTGCTTGTCCTACCAATCCTTCTTTCCAACCCACACCTGCTTGTAGGAGTAAAGAATTTCCATCGGGAAGGAGTTCTAAAACCTTGCAGTACTCTACTTCAAGGATTTGAGTAATGAGTGCAACAGCCTGATCCATCAGGTGGGAAACTTGGTTACCTGCCAAGGCTTGTTGACCTAGTTCAGCAACCGCTGCTTGCTGTTGAGCGCGAATCTTTAGCTCTGCCTCTACCCGCCGCCGTTCAGCATTTTCAATCTGTAACTCTTCATTGGCTTTAGCTAAGTCCAAAGTTCGTTTCTGAACCCGGATTTCTAGCTCATCATAAGCTCGGCGTAGTGCGGCTTCAGCAAGCTTACGATCGCTAATGTCACGGTTCACCCAAATTGTTGCGATCGCAGTACCCTGTTCGTTGTGTAACGGCACAACCACTGTTTCACAGACGCTCTTAGTGCCACCCTTGCCGGTTTCGCAGATGCTTTCTGTTTCCTCCTTACAGATGAAGTTAACCTCCCCAGTCCAGCGACCAGCGTTTAGCGTTTCATCAATAATCTTGTGTGTCAACTCATCGGAGTCTTCTGGTTTTTGCGAAATGTTGGGAGTTTTGCCTAATACTTCTGCTTTGGCATAACCGAACATCTTTTCCGCTCGCGGGTTCCAGTCAATGATGCGACCGTCTAAGTCCGTTAGGATGATGCCATCATGGAGGTTTTCAAAGATACAGGCTTGTTGCCGTAGGGTTTCCTCGGCTTGTTTACGTTCGGTTATGTCCGTATTGACTCCGATGGTAGCGATCGCCTCACCTTGTTCGTTGTACAAAGGCACAACAACAGTTTCGCATACGCCCTGAGTACCATCCTTATGGACAAAGTTAATCTCGCCGACCCATCGACCAGAATTTAGCAATTCTGCAAGAATTTCTCCAGCCAGAACGGGAGACTCTTTCAACCGATGTAAGATTGCAGGCGTTTTACCTAATACCTCAGCTTTGGTATAGCCGAATACCCTTTCTGCTGCTGGGTTCCAGTCAATAATACAACCTTCAAGGTTGGTTAAGATGACGGCATCGTATAGGTTTTCAAAGATACATGCCTGCTGGCGTAGAGTCTCTTCTGTCTGCTTACGCTCGGTGATGTCAGTTTCTGAACCTGTCATTCGCACCACATTACCTTCCTCATCCCAGAGTGCTTGTCCGCGATCGCAAACCCACATATAGGTATTGTCTTTACACAGAACCCGATACTCAGTGATACAAAATGGCGTTTTCTTGGCAAAGTGGTCTTGCACCGCTTGCATAACTCTATCGAGATCATCAGGGTGAATTCGCTTCGACCACTCATCTACATTGTTCCCGATTTCATGTTCTTCAAAGCCGCGCATCTGCTTCCAGCGGCTGGAGAAAAAGACCTCATTCGTTTTTACATTCCAGTCCCAAATCCCATCATTGCTACCGCGCAACGCCAACTGCCAGCGTTCTTCACTCTCCTGTCGTGCTTCTTCAGCAAGCTTGCGTTGCGTAGCCGCCGCCACGGCATCACTAATATCCCTATGGGAGCCGACCATTCGTACTGGGTTTCCGGCTTCATCCCACACCGCCTGCGCTCGTGACAATATCCATTTGTAGCTCCCGTCTTTACACCGCATCCGGTATTCTGCGATGTAATGCGGCGTTTTGCGTTCCAAATGAGCTTGGCGAGCTTGCATCACCTGTTCAATGTCATCGGGATGAACTCGCATCTGCCAGCCATCTTGAGGGTTTGAAACCTCATGTTCTTCATAACCCAGTATTTGGGCCCACCGTGCCGAGTGAAAGCAGTGATTGTTTTTAATGTCCAAATCCCAAATGCCATCATTGCTACCCTGTATCGCTAGCTGCCAACGTTCTTCACTTTGCCGTAGGGCACGTTCCACTCGTTCGCGCTCAAATAGTTCACGTTGGAGGCGGTCGTTAGCTTCTTGTAGTTCGGCTGTACGCTGGGCGACTCGGCTTTCTAGTTCTTCGTTGACCTGTCGCAGGATTGCCTCTGCCTCTTTACGTTGAGTAATATCTTGGGCAATCCCAGCTACTCGGTAAACCTCTCCAGACTCGTTCCGAATGGGAAATCCGCGATCGCGAACCCAGCGCACTGACCCGTCAGGTCGGACAACGCGATACTCTACCTCTCCAGCAAATCTTTGCTCAAGGCATGAAATTAGCTGTTGCCTGTCGTCTGGGTGAATCGATTCAAGGAATAATTGAGGCTTAGTGTATAAGCTTTCACAACTGCGTGCCCAGATTTGCTCATACGCAGGACTGACATAAAGAATTTCCTGGGTTGCTATGTTGCTCAGCCAAAAGACTTCATTGATGTTTTCTGCTAACTGACGGAACTTCTGTTCGCTCTCCTGTAACTTTCCTTCAGCTTGCTTACGCTCGGTTAGATCAAGAATAGTGGTGCGAGTTGCGACAAAATTTCCGGCTGCATCTCGAATTCCTGTTGAGGTGAAGAGGACAGGGAAGGTTGTACCGTCTTTCCGCATTAGCTGCATTTCCAAATCCTTGATACAGCCTTGTTCTGAGCTGTGGGGATTTTCCCGGAACAAGGTCGCATACTCGTCAGGGAGCAAATCAGTAATCTTAAGCTTCCCGATTACTTCATCGCGGCTGTAACCCAACCAACGCAGTTCTGTATCATTGATGGCGATAAAGGTGCCGTCTGGAGCTATGGAGTGATACCCACAGGGCGCATTGTTGTAGAGGTCTTGAAAATTGGCTTCTACTAGCGGATACTTCCTTAATTGGTGACTCAAGAAATCGTACACCAACAAAAAAATCAACACACCGAAGCAGGAGCCGAAGAACACGAGCAAACTTGTACTGTTAGTTTGTGTAGCCGTACTCCAGACCATTAGCAAGGCTAACCCCAATAGAGTTGTAATAATATTTTTTTCAACGGAGCTTTTCATGCCGTTTGAATTAGCTCTTTAGACATAGTTACTATTGTGTCTCTATGTACTGAATTTCGTTGAGTTATGAAGGGTCAAGATTTGATGTTAACTAAGTGCGATCGCTCAAAAACCCCTCTTTCCTCTAGTTCTCTCTGTCAAACTGGCACGAGTGATAATTTCACCAAATCTTCATATTTTTCAGTCGTCAGCTTTAAATGAAGCCACCTACTCTTGGCGGCTTGGTGGGTTGCCTCCGTTCGTGAAGCAGCGTTCTCATTGCAACCTGTGCAAGGCTTTTCTCCAAGAGCTAATAGCTGACAGCTTCGTGAAGAAATATTCTCTTTAAGCGCCTCAAGGTATCCTTGATCGCATCTGTCCTTTAGCCCTTTAGCCCTAACGATATGCTTTCACAAATTGTGCGCCCATTGGTACGCACCCAAATCCGGTTACTGGCTAACACTCAGGCAACTCGTTCAACACTGATTTCAACAATTGCTCAATGGCTTGGCTATCTGGGTGTACACGCTCAGGTCACTTCTCTTTCTACTAGTTCTGGGCAGATTCAGGTTTCTCTGACTGTCGGTAAGCCAGAGTCTTGTGAGTCTAGTGACTGGCAACAGATTCTCCACAATCTCAATGAACCTGCTGATAGTTCTCAATCTTCCGAGACAACCTATGCTCAGATGACTCCCAAGCAGCAGAGTAAACTACAACGGCTACTCGCTTATTTAGTTCAAGTGGGCGATCCAGATAATAAGGTCAACTGGGACACTCTGTATCCACAGCTAAAGACTTTAAATCTCGATGAAGACTTACTAAACGGCATTAAGTCAGCCCTGAAAGTCCCCCAGTCCCTAGACCAATTACTTGAGGGACTCGACCCCGATGTTGCTGCACTTGCCCTACCAAAAGCCGTTAGTATTGCTTTGCTAGATCGGCGAGTCAATGCGAAGGAAGACAGCACTCTCACCGCTTTGCTAAGTGCGATGAAATAATGTCCTAGAGCCAGGACAGGCTGTCAGGCAAAGTAGCTTCAAGATTACTTGGCAGAAGCGTCAGTGGTGTCGTTGGAAATGCTTATATCAGCCTTGGCGCGGCTCAACATCGCCTCTTGCAAGTTTTCATCGTTATGACGGTGTTGGGCAACCAACTCCCGTGCGTGTTTTTGAGTAAGGCTGTCGGCTGTATTGGGATCATCGACCTCAGCTTCAGCACGATTCAACATTGACTCTTTGAGTTGTTCATTGTGGTGACGATGCTGAGTCATTAATTCTCGTGCTTGTTCTTCTGTACTCATGTTCTGTTTCCCTATTTGACTGCTACAACGCGCTTCTGTTGAAGAATTTACACGTTTATATCTAAACAGTAGCCAAAGTTACAGAATTTTTCACTATTACAAGCTACTCCGAAAGTGAGAAACTGCTGATTGAGTAATTTGCTTAATGATGGCTAAATCAGGAGGTGGCACAAGGCTATCCATCGCTAGCCAGAGAAGATACTCAATATTCCCAGCTGGGCCTGTAACTGGTGACCAAGTTAATCCTTTGTAGACCCAGCCAAGCTTTTGGGCTGATTGCAAGACTTGGTAAATCGCATCAGCATGGTCATTGGAGTCACGTACCACACCTTTTTTCCCAACACGTTCGCGCCCAACTTCAAACTGTGGTTTTACTAACAACACAACCTCACGAGGGGCTTGCAGTAGATTCCACAAGGCATCGAGAATTTTGGTCAAAGAAATAAACGATACATCCACAACACCCAGATCAGCATAGATGTTCTCTGTTTCCCCTGCTTGATTAGGGGGGGTTAGGGGGGGTGAATTACCATACAAATCCGCAGGTTGAAGATTCCGCAGATTTGTGCGTTCCCTCAAAACAACCCGTTCATCATTCCGCAAAGTCCAGGCAACTTGTCCATAGCCAACATCAATGCCGTAGACTCGCTTTGCCCTAGCTTGTAGCAAGCAGTCAGTAAAACCACCTGTTGAAATGCCACCATCCAGACAAATCCGTCCCTCTACAGGAATGCCAAACTCTTCTAAGGCTTTAGCAAGCTTCTCGCCACCTCTGGAAACATAAGGCGACCTTTCTTTAACCTGAATTTGTGCAGTGGTTTCAACCTCAGTTCCCGGCTTATCAACTACCATTCGATTCACCATCACTTCACCCGCACGAATCAGCCGCTGCGCCAGTTGTCGGGACGAACAGAGGTTAAGGTCTACTAGTAACGTATCAAGTCGTTGTTTCAAGCTTCTAATTTGTTTAGATTACAAGGGTTTTAGGTATTTTTGAGATTGGACTAAATTTATAGCAAATAGATATAAATGTATTAATTTACTCAAATTTCTGCAATAGGAGCGTCATGCTGGGTTTTGCGAACTTAAGGAAAACAGGTACCGGATGGGAATTTGAGAGCGAAGCGGCTTTAGAAGATTTTGCTTGGGATAATTTAAAGCAGCTACTAGGTCTGACTCCTCTGAAGCGGCAATACTGGGTTAAAGGTCAAATTTGTGACATTTTAGCAACTGATGAAAATAAGCGATTAGTAGTACTGGAGTTAAAAAACGGTGAAGATAGATATATTGTCCAGCAGCTAACTCCTTATTATGATGCTTTGCTAGAAGAAAAGCCATTCAAGGAAGAAATAGACTACAGTAAAGCGATTAGTTTGGTTGCTATTACACCCAGTTTTCATAAAGACAATCTTATAGATAAAAAGTATCATACTCTTGCCTTTCAATTCTTAGATTTTAAAATTATTAACTTAAATGAAAAGTTTTACCTATATTTAAAAGATATAGATACAGAGAAAGTTTTACAGCTAGAAATCCCCTATCAAGAGAGAGAGGAACCTGAAAACATACCGAATCCCCCCAGAACTCTTATCAATATTCTTAGAAAATGCCCTGAAGATGAACAAAAAGGCTTTTTGCAGCTTAGGGAAAAGCTTCTTTGTTTTGATCGACGTGTAAAGGAAATTCCTGAATCTGGTTATATAAAATATGGAAGAGGAAAAACTAAGCCTATTGCTGAGGTACGATTTGACCCCCAGAGAAATAGCTTGGCTTTATTTATATGGTTACCTTTTGTAAGTGTACATGGTAATAAAAGATTTATTGCGAGGATGAGAGTTTGGACTAACTATGAAATTGTTACAGATGTTGGTTATGTCAAAGAGAGCTTAGGAAGAATTCTCACGGAAACTGAGTGGAAGTTAGGGACGGTAACTCCCTTAGCCAAGCTTCTACCTCCAAGTAATTCTTCTCGTAGAGACGCTTATTTAAAAGATGAAGCTTATAAAGAAATTTGGATAAGGATACATGGAGATGCAAAAAAATCGTATTGGTCAGGTTCATTAGCTATACCCATTGCAAAATATTATAAGATTACAGGTAGAGTAGAGGAATCCAATTCTTTATATACATTAGTCAATATAGCTTTAGAAAAGTGGGTTGAAAAACTTTAATGCCTTAAATCAGTTGCATAAAACAAATAATTAACGGGTAGTTACAATTTGACTCAGGCGCTTCAAAATACTGAGGACACTATACAAATCCTGCTTGTTACGGGTAGCGAATAACTTAGATGTAGCGTACTGAGGCGTTTCTTCTTTCACTAATTTAACAAAGATGAAACTTCCACCAGTTGTAATCATGCCATAGTTTGGTCGATCAGGATGAGGATTACCTAACAAATAAGCGAGAAGCTGTGCAAGTCCTTCCTCAATAGAGAATGAAGCTTGTTTTGACTCAATTGCCATTACCCAGAATTGGTTTCTTAAAACTAAGGTATCAATTCTTCCTTTGATAATTACTCCTTCATCTTCCTCAGCAATATCAATCGATTGTTCGGATTTGACATCAAAGGGAGAAAGATAAAAGTCACCGATGAAGAGAATGGGGTCTAGCACTGCCATTCTAACTATATCTTCTAGTAGGGGTGGGTAATTGAGAAGATTGAGATATCCTGCCCTTACTTTATCTAAAAGTTGTTTGTCTAACTCCGTAACTTCTGGTAAATCATCAACACACTCTCGGAAAAATTGCTCATCTTCTACAAGTTGAATACCGAAGTGGGTGATTAAGTACCGTAAATCTATCTGTTTAGCTTGAATTGTTTGTACCATAATTGTTTTGAAAAATGATTAGGTTATGAATTCAACCTGCTTTGATTATCGCTAACAAGTTAACTATAAGGCTTACGCACCGACGTGATATATGGTAAGGGCGCAAAGCCTTCATTGGTGTCAACTTAAGCCCTAGCGATTAGAAAGATACTGTTGGTCAAGTAGCGAGGGGTGTGACCCCTCCCCGAAGCGGAGAGGGGCTTCCGGACTCCCCCTTCCCTTGCGAGGGTTGCGGGGCTGGGGGGTTAGGTTTTCCGAATTCGCCAACAGCCTCTTGTAAATCGCGGCTATACCAACGATGTCCGCCTGCGCGGACTAACGGAAAATCAACAGTTTTGAAACCCGCGTAGGCGGGTTTTGTCTGTGTAGCTGCGGTTTCAACCGCCCAATCCTCTTAAGTTGACACCAATGAAGGCTTTGCGCCCCTACAGATGGCGATTCAAAGGTAGATAGCGTAAGTTCAGAACTAGTTAAATTTAGCTAAAGCGTCCCTCGAAGTTCTCTACTGCATATACGGCAACCGCGATCGCATTTTTAACAGCAACATCTTTTTGTTCTAAAATGACGTTTTCGCTCTTCATACGCTGGGCAACTACACCACAAATACAAGCTGCCGCAAACTTATACACTCCTGCCATTTTAAAGAGTGTGCCGCTTTCCATCTCGTAGTTGAGTACGTTCAAACGTCGGTATTCTTCTGTGATACCCTGAAGCGATCGCATTAAATAAGGATTAGCCGAATCAGTACGTGCTTGCCCTTCGTAGAATGTATCTACTGATGCTGTAATGCCAATGTAATGCTCAACGTCTAATTCTCGTGCTGCCTTAACCAAGGCGACTGTCAGAAAAGGGTCAGCGACAGCTGGATACTCAACAGGTGCAATATCATTCGCCGCACCCTGCCGACACAATGCCCCACTACTAATTACAATACTCCCAACTGGCACATGGTCTTGAATTGAACCGCAAGTCCCAATCCGAATAATCTGTCGAATTCCTACTTGTACCAACTCATTGACCACGATGCTAAGAGACGGCGCACCCATGCCACTCGTAGCTGATAAGATGGTGCGTCCATTGGGTAAGCGACCTAGATAGCTATTGAGTCCCCGACTCTGTGACAATAATTGCACATCCTGGAAATAATTCTGAGCAATTAGACGGGCGCGTTCTGGGTCACCGGATAATAAAGCAATTGTAGGAGGTTGCCAGCCTAGGTCATCTCGCCCAAAGCCAATGTGATACAAGCGTTTACTGGTCATACATTTGAGCTTATGCGATCGCATCCTTTCTCTATTGTGCGATCGCATCAGCCATCATCCTCCCAAATTATTTCGGGAATACTCAGCATACTTTAGAGACAATTGAACAGATGCGCTCCCTTGCCATCAATTTCCCTACGATTCAACTAGCGGCATGGTTTCATGATGCCATCTATGACTCTAAAGCTAAAGATAATGAGCAAAAGATGGCTGATTATGCCCTAGTGATTTTAACTAAACTGAATTATCCTGATTCTAAATAAGAGGCAGCGAATAATTTCTAAAAATCAATAACCTACCCTATCATTGCTGCTATACACCGAAATCCATGAGTCAAAAAACTTCCGGCGTTATTGCTGCTGGACATCCCAAAACTGCTGAAGCGGGTGTTGAAATATTGCGTAGTGGTGGAAATGCTTTTGATGCTGCTGTTGCCGCCCTTCTAGCTTCTTTCGTTGCTGAACCTGGATTGACTTCTGCGGCTGGAGGCGGTTTTCTACTAGCGCATACACAAGATAATCACAATATATTATTTGATTTTTTTACTCAAACACCTCGACGAAAAAGAAAACTGGATGAGCTTAACTTTTACTCAGTTGAAATGGATTTTGGTGGTGCAGTCCAAGAGTTTCATGTTGGGCTTGGATCTATGGCAGTTCCAGGAAATATTGCAGGGATATTTCATGTTCACAAAAGACTGGGCAGGCTACCGTTTGAAGTTGTTGCGGAGCCAGCGATACTTTATGCTAAAAATGGATTGCAACTTACTAAGTTTCAGTATTACTCTTTAGCCTCAGTTCTTAAGCCAATTGTTATTGATTACAAAGGAGGGAAGCAAATCTATAAACCGACTGGTGAGTTAATTGAGCCAGAAGGAATGTTAATTATGAAAGAATTTGCCGAGGCTTTAACTTACTTAGTTCAAGAAGGAGCCAGGGGATTTTATGAAGGAGAGATTGCTCATCGTTTAGTTAAAGATTGTGAGGATTTAGGTGGTCATTTAACCTTAGATGACCTAAAGGATTATCGTGTAGTTGAAAGAGAACCGTTACTGATAGATTACCGTGGTAATACTTTATTAACTAACCCCCCTCCTAGTTCTGGCGGTACATTAATCGCCTTTGCCTTAAAACTTTTATCAAACATAAACTTAGTTGATATTGGTTTTGGGACAGCACGTCATCTAGAAATCCTAGCTCAGGTAATGCAGTTGACAAATGAAGCGAGGAAAGATGGATATGACGATTATCTTTACCAAGAGAACGTAGCTGACAAGTTCTTGTCGGATGAACATCTAGCTAGTTACACGGCTAACTTAAAACAAAGTATCAACAAGTGGGGAAGTACCACGCATCTTAGTGTTGTAGATGGTGAAGGAAATGCTGCCAGTGTTACTACATCTAATGGAGAAGGCTCTGGTTATGTGATTCCCAAAACTAACATTATGGTTAATAATATGCTGGGAGAAGACGATTTAAATCCGCAAGGCTTCCATCAGTGGCAAGAAAATGTGCGAATTTCTTCGATGATGTCTCCAACAATAGTCCTCAAAAATAATCAACCCGAAATTGTTTTAGGTTCTGGTGGCTCTAAGCGGATTAGAACGGCTATATTACAGGTTATTTCTAATATTCTGGATTTTAAGATGCCCCTAAGTGAAGCGGTAGATAGTCCGAGAGTTCACTGGGAGAATGAGGTTTTTTATGTGGAACCTGGGTTTGTGGAGGAGGAAGTTAACAAGTTGGCAGCTTCCCCTCAGAGGCAGTTAGTGCGATGGCAAGAAAAAAATCTCTTTTTCGGCGGCGTTCATACTGTCCTAGAGACTTCAGAAGGATTGATTGAAGGTGCTAGTGATCAACGTCGGGACGGAGGAGTTGCAAGTTGTTGAAGCAGTATTGTCAGTTTCTTCGGCTCAGCTCAACCCAAATAATAAGCAATTTTTAGGGTTGACGTTTAGCGATCGCTTCACAGCGTCCCGTACTAGAATCCCAACTGCAAGAGATTTGGAACAACCTGGCTGTTGGGAGTTGCCCTGCCGAGGCTCAACGATTAGCCAACCCCATACCAAAGACTCCAAACTGTATCACCTAACTTCGGTCTAGACGCTGGGCAGTTCTCGCGCTATGATTAGAGGCTGTGAATTTTATTAAAAAACATGAAAGCTCAAGAGGTTATTCGCTCAATTGAAGCGGAACAACTTAAATCTGACTTGCCTGTTATCCATGTTGGTGACACGGTGAAGGTTGGTGTACGGATTCGAGAAGGTGGTAAAGAACGGGTACAGCCTTATGAAGGTACTGTAATAGCAATGCGGAACGGTAGCATCAATGAAACGATAACCGTGCGCCGTGTTTTCCAAGGGATTGGTGTTGAGCGGGTATTTTTAGTGCATTCTCCTCGGATTGAGAGCATTAAAATTATTCGTCGTGGTAAAGTGCGTCGAGCGAAGTTGTATTATCTACGCGATCGCGTTGGTAAAGCCACTCGCGTTAAACAACGCTTTGATCGTAGTCTGTAGATTGGTGTTGATGCACTGATTGCGCTAAACTTATTAGAGCGAGGAGTCGGGCTATTCCACTCCAGCCACCCTGTGCGCTCTTAGTTCAGTTGGTAGAACGCAGGTCTCCAAAACCTGATGTCGGGGGTTCAAGTCCTCCAGGGCGCGCTCAAAATTAATACAATAAAAAAGCCGAGGTGCAAGCGTCTGCCCGAAGAAATTGCCATTGCTGGCGCGACCTCATGAAAGTCAAAAATTTCGGGTAGACTTGTTGTGTGAGTGGCTGCCAAATGTCCCACCGGTAGACGCCTCACAGCTTCATAGAGGGGGGAGATAAAAATTTGTGGCAAAGAAGACTAAAGCAGAAGCAGAAGTTCAAGAAACAGAATCGGGCTTTAACCCGACAAAGTTCTTTCAGGAAACTAAAGATGAACTTAGCAAAGTAGTGTGGCCAAGTCGGCAGCAGCTAATTAGCGAATCAGCCGCTGTCTTACTAATGGTTATTCTCTCCGCCACCATGATTTACTTGGTGGATGGTTTCTTCTCTTGGGCATCCCAACAGGTATTTTGATGAGTTTTGCAACAGACGAACCTTACGATTCCGAACAACAGCCAGCCGATCCCCAAGCTGCCCATTGGTATGCGGTTCAGGTTGCGTCTGGCTGTGAAAAACGGGTCAAGACGAACCTAGAGCAGCGCATCCAAACTCTGGATGTAGCGGATCGAATATTAAGAGTGCAGATTCCGCAGACACCAACCGTGAAAATTCGGAAGGACGGTTCTCGACAGCACTCAGAAGAAAAAGTCTTCCCTGGCTATGTGTTAGTCCAAATGGTGATGGACGACGATGCTTGGCAGGTTGTCAAAAACACACCAAATGTGATTAACTTTGTCGGGGCAGAACAGAAACGCCGCTACGGACGCGGACGTGGACATGTCAAACCAATGCCACTAAGTCCTGGAGAAGTCGAACGAATCTTTAAACAAGCTCAGGAACAAGAGCCAGTTGTCAAAGTTGATATGGCAGCCGGAGATAAAATCCTCGTTCTATCGGGTCCGTTTAAAGATTTTGAAGGCGAAGTTATTGAAGTCAGCCCCGAAAGGAGCAAGCTCAAAGCACTACTCTCGATTTTTGGACGGGATACGCCAGTGGAATTGGAATTTAATCAGGTTGAAAAAACAGGCTAGAAATGGCAAAAAAAGTCGTTGCGATGATTAAGTTGGCTCTCCCGGCTGGGAAAGCCAACCCTGCACCGCCAGTAGGCCCGGCATTGGGTCAGCATGGGGTTAATATTATGGCGTTCTGCAAAGAGTACAACGCCAAGACCTCTGACCAAGCTGGTATGGTGGTGCCAGTAGAAATTTCTGTTTTTGAGGATCGTAGCTTTACCTTTATCCTCAAAACCCCACCTGCCTCCGTTTTAATTCGGAAGGCAGCAGGTGTTGAGAGAGGGTCGAGTCAACCGAATAAACAGAAAGTAGGTTCGATTACTCGTGCTCAATTGCAAGAAATTGCTCAGACAAAAATGCCTGACCTCAATGCCAATGATATTGAGGCAGCAATGAAGATTGTTGAAGGCACAGCTCGAAACATGGGTGTTGCGATCGCAGATTAGTAGAGAATTTCCCAAGAATGTCTTTACGGCTGGAAAATTCCTGATTTGCTCCACTAACCTAAAACACTGTAAACATAATTAGGGGGAGAAGCTATCGCTTCGTTAGACGACCCCAGGAGATACAAATGCCAAAAAAAAGATCGCGCCGACTACAAGAACTAGCTCTTAAAGTCGAAGAGCGACCCTACCAGCCCATAGAAGCCCTGACTCTCTTAAAAGAAACCGCTACAGCGAAGTTCCCGGAATCAGCAGAAGCCCATATCCGCTTGGGAATTGACCCAAAATATACTGACCAGCAGTTGCGGACAACAGTAGCGCTGCCAAAAGGAACGGGTCAGACCGTGCGGATTGCTGTGATTGCTAGGGGTGAAAAAGTTACGGAAGCGACCAACGCGGGTGCTGACGTAGTTGGTTCCGAAGATTTAATCGAAGAAATCCAAAAAGGAATGATGGATTTTGATCGGTTAATTGCAACGCCAGACATGATGCCACAGGTCGCAAAACTGGGGCGTCTTTTAGGCCCACGGGGTCTAATGCCCTCTCCCAAAGGTGGAACAGTTACCTTCGACTTAGTGCAAGCGATTGAAGAAGTCAAAGCGGGTCGATTAGAGTTTCGTGCTGACCGCACAGGTATCGTTCATATTTTGTTTGGCAAGGCATCCTTCTCAGCCGAAGACCTGCTAGTGAACCTCAAAGCCTTGCAGGAAACAATCGATCGTAACCGACCTGCAGGCGCAAAAGGTCGTTATTGGCGTAGTATGTTTGTATCGGCGACAATGGGACCATCAATTGAAGTCGAGATTAATGCCCTACGTGACCTAAAATTTGGTGACGCGGCATAAGAAGAACGTCTAGATTTTCAACCAATCCAAAATCCTCGCGTCAAAAAACTGAATCGGCTTGTGCCATAGACAGCAGGAGCGAATCGCTTAATAACCTGCCGAGGTCAATGCCCTGAGTATCCGCCGTGCCACCGGCATTTGTAAATGTGAGTGGCAGGGTCTAAAAGATACAAAGTGCAACCCCGGCATAGTGTCCGGGGTTTTGTTATTGGTTGTGCGTTGTTGGTCTAACCATCAACAAAAAACAAACCACAAAGGAGGTGAGATAAAGGATGGGTAGAACACTTGAAAATAAACAGGACGTTGTGGCTGATCTCAAGCAAACCTTGAGTGAGTCTCAACTTGCTGTAGTCATCGAATACCAAGGGCTGACTGTTGCTGAAATCACAGACTTACGCAATCGTCTACGTCCGTCAGGTACCGTATGCAAGGTGACCAAAAACACGCTAATGCGGCGTGCAATTGATGGTGATGACAATTGGCAACCGATGTCAGAATTTCTTTCTGGTTCATCTGCCGTCATGCTGGTCAAAGATGATGTGGGTGGGGCAATCAAGGCTTACCAAGACTTCCAGAAAGCCACCAAGAAGACAGAACTTCGTGGCGGTGTCATGGAAGGACGGGCATTAAATGAAGCCCAAGTCAAAGCCATTGGTGACTTGCCCTCGAAGGAACAACTTATTGCCCAAATTGCTGGTGCAATTAATGCCTTGGCAACCAAAATTGCTGTGGGTATTAATGAAGTTCCTGCTTCTCTGGGTCGAAGCATCCAAGCTATCTCTGAGAAGGAAGAAGGTGCTTCCGGAAGTGATGCGGCTTAAAAATCTTCATCCCTTAGGGATTGGGATTTTGCTTAATAATCAGTGGCAACAAATCTGCTGAGCAAAACAACTGACAACTAACAACTGACCGAATTATTAATCTCAAGGAGTTTATCCATGTCTGCTGCAACTGATGAAATTCTCGAAAAGCTAAAAACACTGTCTTTGCTGGAAGCTGCCGATCTCGTCAAGCAAATTGAAGAAGCCTTCGGCGTAAGTGCTGCTGCCCCGGCTGGTGGCATGATGATGATGGCTCCTGGTGCGGCTGCTGCCCCGGCGGAAGAAGCTGAAGAGCAAACTGAGTTTGATGTCGTTCTGGAAGACGTTCCGGCTGATAAGAAGATTGCCATCTTGAAGGTAGTCCGGACGCTAACTGGCTTAGGTCTGAAGGAAGCTAAAGACTTGGTGGAATCTGCTCCAAAGCCTGTTAAAGAAGCGATCGCAAAAGATGCCGCTGAGGATGCCAAGAAGCAGTTGGAAGAAGCTGGCGCAAAAGTAACTGTCAAGTAAGGGTAAGTGGTAAGTTATAGGGCGAGTTAGTTGCCTTAACTATCAAACCTAACTCTCACTTAGGAGTAGGCATCTTGCTTGCTCTTTTGGGAACTGCCAGAAAAATTCCATGAACCTTTTTAGGGGCGCAAAACCTTGCGCCCCTAAAGTTATTGTGAGAAAAATTTATTCTTGCCCCTATTCCTCTTCTATTCCTCTGAGCGATACGCTAAAAGTATAGTGTTCAAACTGTGCAAGCTAGCTAGTGCGATCGCATAACTAGACAGGATTTGTAAAAGCACCCATGTCAAACCCTCTCTCGAAGACAATGCAACTGGGTTTCATCACGGCTAGCTTGATTTTGGTGCTGGCAAATAGTACCGATGCAACAGAAGTTTTAGAAACCCAGACACACCTCCTTAGCCAAACACAAGTCTCCAAACACATGGAAAACCTACCCGGTTGGACAATTGAGAATCAGCAACTTTGCCGCACTTATCAATTTAAAGACTTTGTTGAAGCCATTAATTTTGTGAATCGCCTGGTTGAGCCAGCAGAAACCGCAGGACACCACCCAGACATTGCTATTTCCTACAATAAAGTTAGTATTAGCCTGACAACTCATGATGCGGGAGGATTGACACAGAAAGACTTCGATCTAGCCAAAATTATCTCCCAGTTATCCACCCAACCTTAGTAGACTTTCTTACCTCAACCTCTTTAATAAAATGTTTAAACCTTTAGGAGTGCTTGGAGTCATCTTCGCACTTGTGCTACTGACTCTTTTGCAAAGAAGTTTTACCCCAGTGTCAGCGTCATCTGCACTGGAATCACGCATTTCCAGACTAGAATCAGACAACTCTCAATTGCGATCGCAAGTTAGTCGTTTAGAGTCTGAAGTTTATAGACTAGCGGGAACACGGCCTCAACCTGAGCGAGTCAATCAGCCAGCACCAAGAATCACACCAAATCCTTCCCTATCTCCCCTTTCTACGTTGGGAGACGATCCAATGTTTAAGCGCCTAGCTACGTTGGTGGTTGAACTTAAGGAACGAATTGTTGCACTAGAAACTCAAGTTGCTGGGTCCAGACGATAAGGCTAGATGTAAAGCTTACATCACTTAACCTTGTAACACTTCTCAAAAGCTTTCTCCTCCGCCTCTTGGAGACTTTGTAAGTTTGCAGCAATACTTTTAGATGTGTTTTTATCTTTAGCTTGGGATAAAACTTGAATCGCCTCGTCAGATTGTTGCTGAGCATTCTGTACAGCTTTTTCTGCATCTCTACATGCCTGGAGACTGCTTCCTTGCCTAATCGGAACACGGCATCCACTCAGCAAAATCGTGAGAAGTAAAATTCCGACAATTAGCTTAGCCTTTTTGGTTGACCTGGCAACAATGGTAAATTCCATAAACAAAGATGTAGCTTGAGAGTAGGGCTATTACAAACTTCTTAAGGAGATATCGCTTTCAGGAAACTAATCAAAGTCTTTAAGGAGATGAGCAGAAATAAAGGGAACTATCAAAGCTCTCACTAGCAATACATTAAGGGCGCTCTTGGTGTGCGCCCCGACAAGAAAGGTGTACCTTGATGGAGTTAGTCATCTTTATCGGTCTACAAGCGTCTGGCAAAAGTACATTCTTTCGGACACACTTTGCGACAACACACGAACACGTCAGCAAAGACCTGATGCGTAACAATAAAAATCGGGCAAGAAGACAAGCACAGCTCATCGAAGCCGCACTACAAGCCGGACGTTCTGTTGTTGTTGACAACACCAATCCGACACTCGAAGATCGAGCATCACTGATTCATCTAGGTAATACCTATGGTGCCAAGATTATTGGTTATTACTTTGAATCACACGTAAGTTTGTGTCGTAAGCGCAACGAGCAACGTGTGGGGAAAGACCAAGTGCCAGATGTCGCCATCTACTCAACAATCAAGAAGTTAGTGCGACCAACTTACGCCGAAGGATTTCACCAACTATTTTACGTGCGTATTGCTCGCCAGTCGGCTTTTGAGGTTCGTCCCTGGCTGTAAGCCAATCGGCTTTTAGGCTACAGGGTGGAGAGCCAGGGGGAGAAAATTATGCGATGTTTTAGGCATCTCAGCTTAGGATGAATACAGAAAAGAGGAATACAATCCTCTACAAATAAAATAAATCGTCGTGAAACGGCATTAATTAAGGTGAATGAGGAGTTGCCGATGCAGGATGCTTAGGAACAATTTGTTCTTGACATCCTCAATGCAGCTTATCTGGAAGCGTAGGGTTTGGTAAAAATCCTTTCACGATGACTGAAGTCTGTGTAAATCTTGTGTGCATCTGCGGTTTCAATCTTTACAACCCGCTTGTCAGATCAGCTTAATTTTTTGCAAATCCCGAACGGCGTGCCGTTACAGGACAGATGCATACGTGTCTGTTAACACACGGAATGCTGTAAATGTTTTCCTCTATTTTTCAGGGTAGCAAGGGGAAAACTTCGTACTAAAGCTGTAGGTTATCTGTGAACTAACCTACCAATAACTTATTTGGCTTGTGCTACATCAGTGGCAGGGCAAACGTTGAACAATCGTGCAGGGGCGCATCACTACAGTATCAAACCTCAACACTACTACCTTGCCGTTGAATGCTAACTACTTTGAATAGTTTAAATATCAACTTGCTAGAGCAGCTAATCGATTTACTCCAAGCCTGTTTTTCTGTTGAAGAGGCGTACACAGCGATTAAACCGTTGGTTCAACGACTCTTTCCCAATGAAGTTGGTGCCATTTATGTTGTAAGTCCATCAAAAAATCAACTGGAAGCGATCGCAACTTGGGGTTCAGCACCTTTAACAAGTGATCCAATCTTTACTCCCTGTGACTGTTTAGCCTTACGACGGGGACAGGCTCACCTAGCTGAAGATACACACTATGGTTTAACTTGTCAACATATTCGACCAAATTCTCTCCCTGTTGAAACGTTTTGTGTACCCATGACTGTACACGGAGAACCCTTAGGAGTGTTGTACATTGGTTCATTACATCGAGGACGGATTACCGAAACGAAGCAACTGGCAGTGAGTGTCGCAAAACAGATTGGACTCGCTTTAGCTAACTTAAAACTTCGAGAAACCCTCAACAACCATAGTCTTCGTGACCCACTCACTAAGCTGTACAATCGGCATTACCTGGAAGAATCACTGGAGCGTGAGATCCGAAAAGCTGAGCGTCATCCCCAGAGTTTAGGAATTATCCTACTCAATGTCGATCACGTTGAGCGCATCAATGAGCAGTTCGGGTATGAAGCGGGTGATTTCCTACTCAGAGAAATCGGTAAGTTTTTGCCCAAGCAAATTCGTGCGTCAGATATTGCTTGCCGTTACCGGAGTAAACAGTTCCTGCTGCTGTTGTCGGAAGCATCTTTGAAGAATACCCAACAACGAGCTAAACAACTGCGGGAGAGTATTAAGCAGCTAAATCTTGCCTATAAAAATCAATCGCTTGGCACTCTTTCGATTTCTTGTGGAGTCGCAAGTTTTGCAGAGCATGGCGTAACAGGAAAAGCCATTATTCAGGCAGCAAGTGCGGCGTTAAACCGTGCAAAGAGGCAAGGACGCGATCGCGTTGTGATGGCATCTTTTACCCATTCTCTTTGAGATTGCCTTGAATTTTGGGTAGTTAGTCTATAAAACAAAACGTGTCTCACGAGCAACAACAACCAGCCAAGCGCCTGATATCACTCGATGTATTTCGAGGAATTGCGATCGCTGGGATGATTCTTGTGAATATGGCAGGGCTGGCAGAGCAAGTTTATCCACCCTTGCTTCATGCTGACTGGAACGGCTGCACCCCAGCCGATTTAGTTTTTCCCTTCTTTCTGTTTATTGTTGGTGTAGCGATCGCATTTTCTCTATCGAACACCAAGGAAAATCAGCCCATTCCAACGGTTTATTGGCGGATTGTCCGTCGCAGTTTGATTTTATTTGCCTTGGGGTTATTCCTCAATGGCTTCTGGAACTACGACTGGGAGACAATCCGCGTAATGGGTGTATTGCAGCGCATCAGTTTAGCTTACCTAGCCGCTGCCTTAATTGTTCTCAAGGTGCCGCGAAAGGGGCAGTGGGCGATTGCAATACTCTTACTAATTGGCTACTGGCTGGCGATGTCGTTTATTCCTGTTCCAAGTTATGGGATAGGTAACTTATCGCGGGAAGGGAATTTAGGTGCTTATATTGATCGCTTAGTTATCGGTACAGCACATTTGTACAAGGGGGATAACTTCAACTCACAAGGAGATCCAGAGGGATTATTTAGCACAATTCCTGCTGTCGTGAGCGTCTTGTTTGGCTACTTCACAGGAGACTGGTTACGCCAACAGCCAATTAAGTCGCGCACGAGTTTGAATTTGGTACTGTTGAGCCTTAGTTGTATGGGAATGGGGCAACTTTGGGGCTTTTGGTTTCCAATTAACAAGAAGCTGTGGACGAGTTCTTATGTTGTTTTTACAACAGGTTGGGCGTTACTTTTATTAGCAGCTTGTTATGAACTGATAGAGGTGCGTAAGCAACGCCGTTGGGGAAAGCCGTTCGAGATTATCGGGTTAAATGCGATTTTCCTCTTTGTCGCTTCCGTTTTGCTGATTAAAATCTTGGTCAAAACCCACATCGGAACTGGTCAAAACGCACCCACAACTTCCACCTGGATTTACGAGCATCTTTTTGTTCCTTGGGCAGGGGCGATGAACGGTTCGTTGTTATTTGCCCTGCTAACGTTGGCATTTTGGTGGGTGGTTGGGTACGGAATGTATCGACGCTGCTGGTTTGTTAAAGTGTAGGCGATCGCTTTTTCTCAAGAAGTAGAAACGCTGACTATCCGGAGCTTCGAGTTTTGAACAGAAAATAGAGTTAAGTAAGTAGGTGCAAAGATTTAGTGGTTAGCGATCGCCATCTTGCACTTACACTATTACCCATCAGGGCTGAACGAGGATGCTACTGCGAATTCTTAAGATCTAGCCTCCCAACTCCTCGTAGCTCAGAAAATCATCATTAAACCCGTTTCGGGGGAGTAAGTAGGAGCAAAATCTCAGTAATAGAAAATTTCATCCTCTAAGTACTATTGACTGATAGCTATTACTAATAGGTTTATTTCTGCTGACCTGCTAACGTTACAACCGATAGTTAAAACCTTTTGTATCTGACTTATGTCTAAAGAATTTACCGTTGGCGATCGCGTCCGGGTGATTGAATTACCTCGCTACGTTAAAACAGCCGAACCCATCCCGATGCTGCGACCTCCCAATGTCATTCAACTTGGAGAAGAGGGTATCGTTCTTGATCGGCGTCCAGGAGGATACTGGGGCATTCGCTTTTCTCAAGGGGCGTTTTTGCTGGATAGCCAATATATTGAGGCTGTTCCGGTTACCTCTCAAAGTCCTCCAGAAACTGAAAATTCACCAGAATCATCCTCTCCGACCTAAGGTAAACTTCAAGCGTGTACTTTTCTCGGATTCAATGCCTCCAATTCTTTTCCTGGAAAGCCACGAGGGGCAAAACATAAGACCACTTTGACGAGTTTATTCGTGTACTGTTGAGGCTAATGTTCATTATTGGCAGTCTGGGCGGGAATTGGGAGATGAATTTTTATGACTTCCTTGAGTCTCTCGGTATTGCCAACCCCACTGGTACTGGTTGGCTAGCGGTGATATTCACCTTTGGGTTTGCCTGCGGAGTGACTTGGCGTTTTATTCCAGAGGTACGCTCTTTTGCTTTACGAGTGGGTTGGGCTGACCAACCTAATGCACGGCGGCTTAATCGAGAACCTTTACCGAATGCAGGCGGTTTGGCAATTTATGCCGGGGTAGTCGCCGCACTGATACTGGCGACACTTTTAAGACCGATTGTCATTGAAGGCGTTTTAGCAGAAGTGCTGACGATTCTGCTCGGAAGTTCCATTTTAGTGCTAGTGGGCTTTATTGACGACCAATTTGGTCTGCCTCCTTATATTCGCTTGTTTACTCAGGTTCTCACAGCACTTTTGCTGATTGCTAGCGATATCCGCATCGAAACTCCATTTGGTTCCCCAATCGACTCACTTTTATCAATTTTGATTACAGTGTTATGGGTCGTGGGGGTTACAAATGCGATTAATCTGATGGATGGGATGGACGGATTGGCTGGTGGAATCAGCTTCATCACGGCGATGAGCCTTTTAGCCGTTTCCGCCCAGTTTCCAACTCGTGCAGCGGCGACATTGCTCTTAGCAGCTTTGGGTGGGGCAGCGCTGGGCTTTTTGCGGCATAATTTCCATCCGTCTCACATCATTATGGGTGATGCTGGAGCTTACTTTTTTGGCTACGTGCTGGCGGCGACCAGTATCATCGGCAATCTTAAAGTAACCACTGTGTTTGCCTTAGTACCTCCGGTATTCTTTTTACTTTTGCCTGTGCTAGATACTACGCAGGTTTTTGTCCGACGGTTGATGGCTGGAAAAAATCCACTGAGTACGCCAGGAAAAGACCACTTGCATCATCGCTTGCTAGCTTGGGGTTTCTCCCAGCGTCGTGCGGCGCTCACGCTTTGGGGAATTACCTTAGTGTCCAACTGGCTAGCGATGATGCTGCAAGGCATGACACCGATAGTGATTTATGCAACGGTTATTAGTATTGTTGTTCTTTTAGGGTTTACCGTTTGGCAAAGGATGCGGGCAATTGAAGTGAGAAGCGATCGCTAATTACTTCCGCTCATGTTTTTTAAGGAAGCGATCGCCATTACCAACTCATCCGACTCGACTGGCTTAGAAAGGTGCATTTGGAAACCCTCTTGCAGAGCGCGATCCCGGTCTAAATCACTGGCATACGCTGTCAACGCGATCGCAGGGATTTTACTTAAGGAGGCTTCGGGCATTGCCCTAACCTGGCGAATTAAGGTATAGCCGTCTAACCCTGGCATCCCAATATCGCTAACGAGTACATCCGGCACAAACCCTTTAAGCACTTCAATGGCTTCCCTAACCGAAGCGGCTTCCTTCACTTCGGCTTCATACTGCTCAAGGACGAACATTAGCAACTCTCGTGTATCGGGTTCATCGTCTACGAGAAGGATTCGTAACCCCTTGAATGAGACTGCACTTGACTCAACTGTTGCAGGTTCCACCTCAGCCGTTGTTAGTTGAGTCTGACGGCGTTGAGTCGGAAATTGTACGGTAAAGGTTGTACCTTGTGCGGAACCTGGACTTTCTACAGTGACAGTACCACCCTGAAGTTCAACTAAGTGTCGCACAACTGCCAACCCCAAACCTAAGCCTCCTTGAAGCCGAGTCGAGCTGCTATCTGCCTGACGGAAGCGGTCAAAGACAAAGGGCAGAAACTCAGGCTTAATCCCTTGTCCTGTATCGCTCACGACGATCAATACACTATCGTCCAGTTGCTTCAATCGAATTTCTACTTGTCCACCAGATGGCGTAAACTTGACCGCGTTTGACAAGAGATTCCATATCACCTGTTGCAAGCGAATCGCATCACCTAAGACGGGAGCGACTTCTCGATCACTGAGAAAAGAAATCGCGATCGCTTTTGCTTCAGCCGCCGGACGCACAACACTCAGAGCCACTTCGATGACAGAGGCAAGTTCAACAGGTTGCACATTCAGAGAAAGATTACCTGTAATGATGCGTGAAACATCGAGCAGGTCTTCAATCAAGCGTGTCAAAGACTTCGTGTTACGCTCAATACTCTCAACTGCTCGATCGTAGTCAGTTTCATTCAGTCTCTTGAGGCGTAACATCTGTGCCCAGCCCAACATACTATTGAGTGGTGTCCGTAGTTCGTGGGAAAGAGTCGCCAAAAATTCATCTTTCAGACGGTTAGCTGCCTCTGCCTCCTGACGTGCTGCCCGTTCTTTTTCCAGAAGTTGCGATCGCTCTTTCTCTAAACGAGCGGCTCGACTCCGAACTTCAGCTCGCTCCATTGCCAAGCGTAGAGCAACAGGCACCCGTTTGTAGCGGTTGGGAACCTTGATGATGTAATCATCCAGTCCCGATTTCATCGCTTCTACCGCAAGCTCTTCGTTCCCACTATTGGTGAACATAATCACGGGACAGTTGGGATAGCGAGATTTTACTTTCTTAAGAACAACAAGACCATCGCTCCAGCCAAGTTGATAGTCTGTAACGACAACATCGAAACTTCCTTCGGTAATTACTTCTTCCAAAGCTTTAGCATCTGTAATCTCTTTTACCTCAAGTGAGGTAAATTCTCGCTCCAATTCCCGAATCACAAGGAGGCGATCGGTAGGATTATCATCAATGACCAAGACATGTAGCATTAGTAAGATAACGAGTCTTTAGATACTGGTACATCAGGATGTACAAATAAAACTGTCTTCTAAAAATTCACCTAATCGCTCTTCAATTTGGCTGAACTTCCGGCTTGACATTAGTAACCAGCCAATACAAATTAACTGCTTTCATCATTTCTAATAAAGCCGTCAAACCAGACGATTTAGCTAAATAGGAATTAACACCTAAATCATAAGCTTGGTTAACATCTCTTGCTTCTCTAGAAGAGGTCAAAATAACTACAGGAATGCGTTTCAGTTCAGGTTGCTGTCGCAACCAAGCAAGGACTTCATGACCCGATCGCCGAGGTAGTCTCAGATCTAGCAAAATCAGCACAGGTAAGGGATAAAGTTCGCGATCCGAGTATTCCCCTTCCCCACTTAGGTAGAAAACGGCAGCATCTCCATCTCTAACGACTTGTAGTGTGATTTTAGATAAGTTTTCATGGCGGAATACACGTTGCATCAAAAGAATGTCAGTTGGGTCATCTTCTACCAGCAAAATAGTATGATTCATAGTGACTCTGATCTTACATATCTCCTTAATTTGATCCAAAATCGGCTGCCCTTTCCTAGCTCGGACTCAATGCCCACCTGACCACCCATGCGCTCTATCCCTTTTTGAACAATGGCTAAACCAATGCCCGTGCCAGCGTAGGTTTCAATTCCATGCAAACGTTCAAAAACGCGAAAGATGCGTTGCTGATGCTCTAGTGCAATGCCAATGCCATTATCGGCTATCCATAGCTGTACCCAGTCATCGTGTGTTTCAACCCAAATTTGCACTTGGGGTTGGGCATTCTCAACAAACTTGATCGCATTGGACAGCAGATTGGTAAGTACCTGAACTAAGGTACCGTAATGAGCCATTACTTTCGGGAGTACTGATCGAATAGTTACTACCGCCTGCTGTTGTTTCAAGTCAGCTTCAATCTGGCTCATCGCCCTCGACATAACCAAGTTCAAATCAACAATAGAAACTGTTAATTCACTGCGGCTGAGGCGGCTGTAAGCCAGTAAATCATTGATTAAATCATCCAAGCGTTGAGCGGAAGTAACAATGTGATGGGTATACTGCTGACCGAGTGCGTCTAAAGCATCTCCATAGTCTTCTAGTAAAGCTTCTGCTAGTCCTTGCATTCCTCTCAAAGGTGCCCTCAAATCGTGAGCAATCGAGTAAGCAAACGCCTCTAGTTCTTGGTTCGCTTCTTCCAGTTGAGCGGTACGTTCGATTACCCGTTGTTCCAGAGTTTCGTTGAGTTGGCGGATTTCGGCTTCAGTCTTCTTTCGCTCTGTAATATCAATGGCTGTACTAATAACCAAACGTCTCCCATCAGGTAACCTCCCCAAGGGAGCAGAATAGAACTCCCAGATTCGCACCTCACCGTTACGGGTAGTAATTTTATATTCTCCCTCCGAGATTCGTCCATTAAGGTTGTATAAGCGTTCAATATCTGCTTGAACTAATTCTTTTCGACGCCCATAGGCTTTTTCACTCCAATTCGCGATTGTCGGAATGTCTGAATGAGTGTAGCCTGTCAGTTGCGTCCAAGTTCGGTTAATTTGCACCACTTCGCCATCTTCCGCATGAAGCATCATGGGCAAGGGAGCATCAAGGATAGCGCGACGGAACCGTTCTTCAGACGATTGCAAGCGTTGCTCGGCGTGCTTGCGATCGCTAATGTCACGAGTTATAAGCACGACTTCCTGTACATTTTCAGCCTCGTCTTTGACTGAATAGAGATGAACTTCAATCCAACGAGAAGCCCCTTGATTATTGCTTAAAGCGGGCTCGTAATAGACAGGTGGGAGACTGACAACTTCCCCGGCAAAGGCTTTGCGGAAATCAGGCAGATGACCCATGACTTCTGCCTGTGGATCGTGCAGCAGATTGTACCCTACTACGCTATCTCGTGTTATCCCCCACATCTGTTCCCAAGTCTGGTTCGCTTGCTCCAGGAAGCCATCAGCGGTAAAGATCTGAATGGCAAATGGAGCCTGCTCAAACACACTACGGAAGCGGTGTTCTGAATCACGAAGTTTCTGCTCTGCCTGTTTGCGTTCAGTAATATCAGTAGAGATGCCACCCACTGCATATAGTGAATGAGTCCCATCATACAAGGGGAACTTAATCGAGAGGTAGGTGTGCGACCCGTCGTGCTGAGGAGCAACCTCCTCAATCGTCAGTACTTCTCCCGTATCAATTACTCTAGAGTCATTTACCTGGAAAGCATCAGCTAAATCTTTAGGAAAAACGTCATGGTCGGTTTTGCCGATCACTTGCTCACGGGTTACGTGAAACAAACTTTCAAACTGGCGATTGATGAGCATGAACCGCCCTTTTGAGTCTTTCAGGTAGATGACGGCTGTAGTGTTGTCAATAATCGCTTGCAGGTTCTGTTGGCTTTGTTGTAGTTCTTCATTGAGCCTTTGTAGTGCAGATAAAGTTTGCTGCCGCTCAGTGATATCCTCAGCGATACCTGCTAAGCGGTAAACTTGCCCAGAGCGGTTGTAGATTGGGAAGGCGCGATCGCGTATCCAGCGTACTTCTCCATCGGGTCGCACAATCCGATACTCTTGATTAAAGTCTCCCTCTCCCAAGATCTGTTTTTCAAAGGCAGTAATGACGCGATCTCGATCTTCTTGATGGATCGCCTCCGTCCAAGACATTGCTCCCTCATATACACTCTCGCAGCTTCTCCCCCAAACTTCTTCGTAAGCCGGACTGAGATAAATTACTTGGTCTATTTTCAGGGGTTTCAGCCAAAAGACTTCACGGATATTTTCCGTTAACTGGCGGAACTGCTCTTCACTTGCTCGTAGTGACGCTTCCGATTGCTGGAGCGCTCGTACACTACGACTGATAACGGCGTAAAGCATCCATCCCGTGACGATGACATAGAACCAACCTTTGATTGTTTGAAGGTATGTTAGGAGTTGCGAATTGTGGATTGAGGCAATCAGCAATTCGTCAGAAAAGAGAATCCATAGCCCACCAATGAGGACATAAAGAGCAGCGATATTGAAAGGAGTCAGTCGCCCTGTAAAGAGTTTTTGTACAACAGAAGTGCTAATCATGGCGACTCTCTCACTTATTACGCCTAGTATTTCTCTAGGAGAAGGAAAATTGTCATGATGACGCATTTTTCAATTCTCCCTAATGCTCTGTGGAGGCCCTGTCTCTAATTCCGATGAACTCATCTAGTACTGCTACGCCCAAGTCAAAAGTCAACAAGCTTTATTTCTAACGATTTGAGCAAGTTTTCAGATGGTAGGCTCATTTCGGCTGTGATGTACTAGGGTACATAGTCAAGAATCAGAGGGGAAATCTCTGTCATTGTCGTAGAAGTGCAGACGCCCAACACCGAGATACAATCCGTAGGGCTTCTCTCCCGCCGGAAAAGCTGTAACGCCAAAAAGGTATACTCCGCCAGTCCACGGGTTCCGCCTAGGACGAAGCCCAACGGTAATCGTTTTTCCGGGTGTTACAGGTGGGTCAAATGTTAATGAAATTGTTTGGGTTTCGTCATCCTTGGTTACTGCTGCCAGAGTTAACCGCTCACCTTTGTTCCGAGGTGTCCCTTCAAATGCACGACTATCATCGAGATCAAATCGAATATCATCAAATCCTTGACGTTGGTTAATTGTGACTTTCTGAAGGGGTTCGCCAGCATTTTCTGGTAATTCTATTGTGAAGTAGTAGGTCGCTCCCGATATATCAGCTTGGTTGTAGGTTGTTGTTGCCTTAACTAAGCGAGGAGGCTTCTCAAATGAAACTGTTCCATCGGCTAGTTGAATTGCCTGAATTGATGAAGTAGTAACGCCCAAAAGACTGGCGACTAATGTCATTACTCCGAATAAACTTGAAACGCGCATTGGTTTAGAGGGGCGAGGTGAATGACGAGAATCCCGACTTAGCCCTTACTTTAGTTTTAGAACACCACAGTACATCTGGCTGACCAGAGTGAGTGACATCAGATGTCTTTCTACGCGATCGCTTAACGTCTACTTCCTAAGCAAAAGTACTTATTAGTATTTATGGAGGTTAGAGGGTTTTCAAAGATTCTTAGCTAATGAAAAATTAGCTTGAATTTTGGAAATACTCTTTAGCTTTATTTCATATTTAATGAAAGATTACTTCATATTTTTTCTCAAAATAATTGGTTAAGCTAAAGATTAAGACACGATAGAGGAAATTCTATGAACGCTGATTTTGGCGTTAGTGTAAAGCGACCCACATGGCAGACGATCATAATGTTTGCCTTGGGCTTTTGGCTGAGTAGCAGTTTGATTTTGGACTTTGTGATCATGCCTGGTCTATCAGCGGCTGGTATGATGACCCAATCGAGTTTTGCAGCAGCAGGTTATTCAATTTTCTGGACTTTTAATCGTATCGAATTGCTGTGTGCGGCTCTTGTGTTAGCAAGTCTCTTAGCGCTGCGTGGTCCCTCCAATCTTTACCGTCAGGTAAGGCGCTGGTCAATCTTCTTAGCTGTCCTTCTGCTGGCAATTGCACTCATTTATACTTACATCATCACGCCGCAGATGAGCGCTCTGGCTCTCCAACTGAATCTTTTGGAGCCAACGACTGGGATGCCTGCGGGAATGCTTCAGATGCATGAGGGGTATTGGGTACTTGAAGCTATTAAGTTAGCAGCAGGTACTACTCTGCTTGGCTGGTGCTACGGCGATTTGCGTAAGCTTGCTTAGATAGAACATTATCCGGGTACAAGAAAGCTCCTCGCTGTTGTGAGGAGCTTTTTTCTTGAGCTAGTTCAATTGAAATCGCAAAACTTACTCTTGGGTGTCGTTTACTTCTGAGGGCCATAGCAGACGGATTGCCATCAGTGCAAAGCCAATAGCTGCGATCGCTTTTAGTATCCGATCGGGCAATAAGTGCGCGACTCCTTCCCCTGCCAGAACACCAATTAGGCTAGCCAAAAGCAGTGCAGCAACAGAGCCAAAAAACACAGCACGGGGAGACTTGAGGCTACCACCCAATGCGATCGCTGCCAGTTGGCTCTTGTCTCCAATTTCTGCTAGAAACACCGTTATGAAACTCAATCCGAGAAGTTGCCAGTCCATTGGTTGTTGGTTATTAGTTATTGGTTGTTGGTAGTTCGTTGTTAGACTTCTACGGGTGATTGCCTACACCGAAGGATGAAAATCCCTATCACCTATCACCTACCACCTAACACCTATTTTCAAAACAGTTGTTAGCCAGCGAATTGCACGACATCCCAGAGCAGCATGACGGAAATGAAGAGCAAAAGCGCTCCGGCTGACATTTCCAACGTTTTAGGAGAAAGCCGATTAGCTAGCCAACGACCAATAAGTACTCCAAGTAAGCTTGTTGCAATTAAGGCGATCGCAGCCCCCGCAAAAACAACCCACGGAGCATGAGATTCTGCACTCATTAGCAACGTCGCTAGCTGGGTTTTGTCTCCCATCTCTGCTAGAAAAATCGTTAAGAATGTGGAGCTAAAGATACGCCAAACACCTCGATTACGCTCCTGAGCCTGCTGTGGCTTGGCAAGAGCGGTTAGTGACAAATCTTTTGTTAGCTCAGCCTTAGACGGCGACTGAGAACGAAGTTTGTCATTTTTTGACGCTGGCTCAATCAAAGTTGGGGGTGCTGACAGGACAGGACTGGTCAAAGGCAGGGAAGAGAGTTTCACGGGAGCCTGTATCAATGTTAACTAGCTTTCATATTCTTTTCATCTTCTCAGAAATTTACATAAAATAGCAACCCTTAATGTTGCTTATCGGAACTATAAGCAGAGCATTTTCTAGCCTCTTTCCAATCAAATACCGACTTGCTGATCAAATCTGATCATCTCTAAAGAGCGATCGCCATAAACCCCCTCAATCTGCTGACGGCAGCAATCAATTGCAAAGTCATTTAACTCTGCTGGTTCCACACCAAACATCTCTTGAAAAGCATCTCCTTCTACACGACAGAAGCGAGGACGCTTGTCATAAATGCGGCATTCACGGGTTGAATGATCAAAATTCACACACCATCCCCCTTCACCCACCAGACTCAGATAAAGCGCTAACTCCTCTGGAGAAAGATACTCCTCTAAATCTGGACGCTCAGTTGGGTCAAGATGACAGCACGCACCACATTGCTTTACACAAAGCCAAGTTGCCATTACTTTAAACAGGAGCTACAAATTTAATGCCCTTCAAGCTTAGCGAGTTTTCACCTCTGGCAGATGCTGCATCGGATTTTGTTGCGTTTTATATAGTTTTGTAAACTTAATTAAAAGACTGAGAAAACTACCGGATAAGATCTAAACAAGAATTTTTTAGTTTCGCCATCAAATTCGTTGGGTCAATTGGGAGGATAAATGGATTTAAGCTTTTTAAACAACGTCAACTGGGAAGTCATTGCACAGTTGACCATGCTAGCGGCTGTCGTACTTTCGGGTCCAATCGTCATTTTTGCGTTGGCTGCTCTCAAAGGCGATCTTTAGAGAGAAGCATTGAGCTATCAGCTTTCAGCTTTTAAATTAAAGTCGTCAGCATCCGTTAACCTTGAGCGCATCTTTAGAAGGTGTTCGTCGTAGCAGTTAGCTAGTTTTTTTGCTGAAAGCTGATTGCTGATAGCTAAATTCCCAAATTATTCGCTCACTGCTAAAGCGTGAGTAGCGGCTTTAATCAACTGATAGTAGTGAGGTTTTGTAACATCAACCTCTTTCGCGTCTTCTCGCCTAGCGCCTAAAAGTCCGATTCGTTGTCCTTTCTGAATCGCTAGAACCTTCCCTTCAGCATTTCTAATTCTTAACTCACTTAAAGACTCATATAGGCTACAGGTGTAGTGACGCTCATTGTGATAGAACTCCGCTTTCTTGGGTGGCACAGTTGGGGTCAAGACAGAGGTGGGTAAGCGAATGCCAACTAACTCCAACTCAATGTTTGTGTTACCGTTCCAGGTATTTTCTTTGAGTTTGTAGGCAATATCCACTCGTGACGGGAGGGGGAAGTATTCGCCCCAGCGCCAAGCAACTGCTGTAATTTTTGTTGGTTGGTTGTCTTGGCTCAGGGTGAGCTTCAGGTGTCCTTTACCAACAATTTTTTGATCGACTACTTTAACATTAGGTGTCCAGAAAACTGGGTCAGGGTTACCAATACCGCAGGGGTGCAGCACGTCAATTTGTCGGTAGAGGTTGGAAGTAATTTGACTAAAGTCAGCCTGTACGTCAATCTCAACTAGCGGTTTGAGGTGTTCGGGTTGTAGGCACGTTCTAGCAAATTCACTAAGAGATTGCCGAAACACGTCCAAGTTATCGGTGGGTAAGGAGAAACCACCAGCAGCTTGGTGTCCGCCAAATTTTCCTAAGTATTCTTTGCAGAACTGTAGTGCTTCAAAGACATTAAATTCAGGAATTCCCCGTGCTGAACCCCGGATGTGATTGGCATCTTCCGCTTCGTAGGTGCCGATAAATACGGGGACACCGTAGCGTTCTACGAGTCGGGAGGCGACGATACCAATAACACCGTGATGCCAATTGGGTTGAACAATCACTAAGACACGCTGTTGTTGCAAATCTATCTGACTAGCTTCGATGAATGCGATCGCTTCTTGTTCAATTTGCTCACACAGTTGCTGGCGCTTTTGATTGATTTGCTCACACTGCATCGCACGTTCTAAAGCGATTCCTGGTTCAGTTGTCGTTAGCAGTTCAATGACAATCTGAGGGTCGGATAAACGACCGATCGCATTAATTCTTGGGCCTAGCTTAAAGCCGATGTCCTCTGGCTTCAAGGCTTTTTGGTCTTCACTCACCCCAGCCATCTGGATTAAGGCTTGAACACCTGCAAGTTTAGAGTGAGGTAGTAGCTTTAAGCCTCGCTTTAACCAACGTCGGTTAATCCCATTCAAGGGAGCTAAATCGGCAATCGTTCCTAGTGTAAAAAGTTCTAAGAGTTGACTCGTTAATCCCGGAAGCTTACCCAGTTCTTGCGCGAGAGACACTGCCAAAATATAAGCAACACCAACTCCGGCAAGACCTCGATAAGGCGAGAATTCGGGAATCAGTTTTGGGTTGAGAATAGCATCCGCTTCTGGAAGTTCCGGTGGTAGGTCGTGGTGGTCAGTTACAATCACCATCATTCCTAGTTCTAGCGCTCTTGCGATCGCGTCATGAGCAGAAATCCCGTTATCGACTGTCAGAATCAGCGCCACGCCTTCCGAGGCGAATTCCTCAACAATTCGGGTATTGATGCCGTAGCCATCTTTCATGCGGCTAGGAATCGCGTAGTCTACATCTGCACCTAACCAGCGTAGGGCACGAAGTAATAACGCGGTGCTAGTCATGCCATCCGCATCATAGTCACCACAAATCGCGATTTTTTCTTCAGAGGCGATCGCTTCTTTGAGCATTTCCACACTGATTGCCAAGTCAGGAAATTCATCCATCGGTGAAGGCATCGCCTGAGATTCTGGATACAAGTACACCTGTGCCTGTTCTGGTGTCTCAATTCCCCGATTAATCAGCACCTGACCCAGTAGCGGTAAAAGTCCTGTTGACGAAGCTAGTTGAGTTGCTTGTTCGGCTTTTGGAGACGCAATCTGCCACCGTTGATTAGGCAAACGTTGATGGCGTCTAGAGGGTTCAGAGTTACGTCTGTCTTGCACGCTTAGTTGAGGAGAGTGATGAGAGAGCTACGCAATAGTCTACAGCACTCTAGAGTAGCTTTCTTTTGCTTGCAATATTTTAGAAAACCGACATTGTCTGTAAATGCTCAGGTTCAAGTTACCGCAGAGTTTCGGTAAAAGCCTTAATAGTTTGTTGTCCGCGTTGTGCGTTTCCTGTCGTCAAAAAGTCCAAGATTGCGCCCTGAAATAAGTGAAATAGCGACAAAGCAGTAGTTTTGTCATTTGTGAGATTAAATAGAGAATCTACCCATTTTTGACTCTCTTGCTCTAAGAAACGTTGTGTTTCTGAGTCGCCTTGTATGGCACGTTGATTTAGTTCCATCGTCAGTTTCAGCAAGCCGTGCATCTCTGGTGAAGTCAAATGCCTCCACATTTCAAGCAGGGGTTGTGCTAGACAATCTGCCCCTTCAAGTGACACGCCTTGAAATGACCATAATCTTTCGCGCAAGCGAGTCTCCAAAAGACCGATGATTTGTCGCTCTAATTCCTGTTTAGAGCCAAAGTGGTAAACGAGCATTCGTCCACTAGTCCCTATTCTCTTAGCGATCGCGTTGATACTAGTGTCCAATGCTCCTACTTCGATGGCAACAGCTAGACATCGTTCTAAAAGCTCTTCCTTTTTCTGAGGCTCAGTGGGTCGGCTCATGGGTTGACAGTTAACGTAACGGCTATTACATTAATGATTAGCGTAACGGCTATTACGTTAACACCGTTCAATAGGGAAATCACCATGAACACAAAAGACAGAATTGGCTTCGTCTTACTCGGCTTCGTTATCTGGGCAGCAGGAACTTCCGTTTATCGCATGGCTGGTTCGTACTTCTTTGAAGGTTCTTCTGCTGCATACTGGCTCAACGTGATTGTCACAGGTATTTTGTATTCTGTTGTGTCTTTGGGGCTGATGAAGTGGCGGCGCATTGAGCAGAAAGATTGGTTGCAAGGTGCAATTTGTATGGCTTTGCCTGGGATGCTGGGTGAAATTCCGATTCTTGCTGGCTTTTCCGAGTTAATGAGCAATATGCAACCCGAAACAGCAGGGCGGTATGCAGCCTTTTTATTTGGGGGCTATTCGTCATTAATTGGCTTTGCTTGGTTGATGTCCACAAAAGCCAATTTGCGGCTTGCCTCTGACAAGCAGTTTATAGGCTAAAGAGCAATGAAGAGCGATCGCTAGTGACGCAACTTAACAAGTCCATGAAGCGGACGGTTGAGAGATTTATCTGTCGCCGCCGCTTATCTTGGTCGTAGGTTTTATGCCGACTCCTTAGACGGAATTGAAATGACTTTAATAAGATGGCTGCTTAAACGGAATTGAAATGACTTTAATAAGATGACTGTTTTCATTTTTTATTCATAGTTTGATGAGTTAAAGATAACAAAAACAACTAATCATCGTTGCGTTCAATGGTTCCTATAGATAGTTGCCAGTAGATTGTGGCTCAAAGCCTTGAGAACTAAGACACTAAAAGAATACTTATTGATACCATTTAATATTTTATTTAACTTTGACTAGTCCATAGGCGCAATTCAATCGTTAGGGATGGTAAGCTAATTTCAAGTTGCAAATCAATAAACAAAACGTCATCGCGAACGAAGCAAGCCAATCTTCAAGGTTGAGCGCTCCGCTCCTAATGGCGCATGAGAGGAACTCTGCACCAAAAACTAGGCTCCAATTAAATCCTGATTTAAGCAACTCTAATGTTAGCGAAATTGTCAAGAGGATAGCCGCTATTTTCTATAAACCTGAAGGTTGATTAATAATAGCGACCAACTTTAAGAGAGTTTAGTTAAGACTTTCAACTTCCAAGAACATAACCATTTGTTAGTAGCCCTACAGAACATAGGATTAGCTGCAAGGAGATTTTATGAGTAATTTTTCGCGACGGAGATTTTTATTAACGGCTGGTGCAACGGCGGCGAGTTCTGTATTCCTTAAAGGCTGTTTGGGAAACCCACCTTCTCCTGCGGCACTATCGCCGAAAGCAGAAGCCATTGAACTGAGTCCAGAACAGGTACCGGAAACGTCAACAGTCAAGCTTGGGTATATCCCCATTGTCGAGGCGGCAGCGCTGGTGATTGCTCAAGAAAAAGGCTTTTTTGCCAAGTACGGCATGACCGACGTTAAGTTGGCAAAGCAAGCAAGCTGGGCATCAGCACGGGACAATGTGACGATTGGTTCAGCAAATGGTGGTATTGATGGTGGTCAGTGGCAGATGCCGATGCCTCATCTAATTAGTGAAGGCATAATCACCAACGGGCGAAAAATTCCCATGTATGTTTTAGCTCAGTTGAATACGCAGGGGAATGGAATTGCGATCGCTCGTATGCACAAAGGCAAAGGACTGGGTTTAGACATTTCCGGTGCTGCCGACTACATCAAAGGGTTTCAACAAGCCAACGGTAGGAAATTTAAAGCCGCACACACCTTTCCCCAAGTGAACCAAGACCTCTGGATTCGCTATTGGTTCGCCGCAGGTGGTGTTGATCCAGATAATGATATCGACCTGTTGGCAGTGCCATCTGCTGAAACGGTGCAAGGGATGCGGAACGGTTCGATGGATGCCTTCAGTACAGGTGACCCCTGGCCCTATCGTATCGTTGCCGATGATATTGGTCACATGGCAGCAGTTTCTGGTCAAATCTGGAGATTCCACCCAGAGGAATATTTAAGCATCAGAGCTGACTGGGTAGACAAGAATCCCAAAGCAACCAAAGCCGTCTTAAAAGCATTAATGGAAGCGCAGCAGTGGTGCGATCAAGCCAAGAACCGAGAGGAGTTGGTTCAAATTGTCTCCCAGCGAAACTTTTTCAACGTGCCTATAAGGATTCTCCAACCCCCATATGCCGGGAAGTATGCGATGGGTGATGGCAAAGCAGACGTTGGTGACTTCAAGATGGGGCCGATGTATTGGAAAGACGATATCGGTAGCGTGTCCTACCCCTATAAGAGCCACGATTTATGGTTTTTAACCGAAAGTATGCGCTGGGGTTTCCACAAAGGAAAGATTAACGATATTGATCAAGCCAAGCAGATTATCGATCGCGTCAACCGCGAAGACTTATGGCGAGAAGCGGCGAAAGAGGCAGGTTTTAATTCTGAGATTCCCCAAAGTACATCACGAGGTGTTGAGAGATTTTTTGATGGAAAAGAATTTGACCCAGAAAATCCAGAGGCTTACCTCAATAGCCTTGCGATTAAGAGAGTTTAGGTAAAGTCACGCATTCACAGGTTCAAACGTCAAAACTAAAAGCAACATAGAGGAAAGGAAAATGACTGTCAACACAATCAACCGCAATTCAAGAGCTAGTTCAACCAACGCAATCCAGACTTTCTGGAAAAAGCAATCTAAGGATATTTTGCCTCCTGTATTGGGCGTTCTAGGGTTCTTAACTGTATGGCAAATATTTTCCTGGTCTGGATTGACAAGACTGCCAGGGCCACTCAGTGTTTGGACAGATCAACGGACAAGAGAACTACTTTTGTATCCCTTTTATGATAAAGGCGGTATTGACAAAGGTCTGTTTTGGCAGACTATGGCAAGCTTGGGTCGGGTTGCCCAAGGCTACTCATTAGCGGCAATTGTCGGGATTGCTACAGGCATTTTTGTGGGAACGAATCCACTGATTAATAAAGCTTTAGACCCAGTTTTTCAGTTCCTGCGAATGGTAGCGCCTTTAGCTTGGGTTCCGATTGCTCTGGTCGCCTTGCAACAAAACCAGCCCGCTGCTATTTTCGTAATTTTTATTACCTCAGTCTGGCCGATTTTAATCAACACGACTGAGGGCGTGAAGCAAATCCCCGACGATTACAACAACGTCGCCAAAGTTTTACAGCTTTCACGCAAGGAATACTACTTGAACATTCTATTTCCCTCTGCTCTTCCCTACATCTTTACAGGATTGAAAATCGCGATTGGATTGGCATGGTTGGCAATTATTGCAGCAGAAATCGTGATGTCAGGTATTGTCGGAATTGGTTTCTTCATCTGGGATGCCTATCAACAGAACTATGTCAGTGAAATTATCTTGGCTGTTGCCTATATCGGTGCAGTAGGCTTGCTTCTAGACCGAGCCATGGGGTACTTGCAGTCCAGGATTGTTCCACAGGAAAAGAAGTAGTGATTAGTTATGTGTTGTTAGTTATGTGTTGTTAGTTGTTTCTGATCACCAACAAATAACTAATAACTAATAACTAATAACTAATAACTAATAACTAATAACTAATAAAAACTAACCAATGACCAATGACTGATAAGGACTAAGGACTAATGAGTATTTTTGTTGCTGTTGACCAAGTTGATAAAGTTTTTTCGTTAGCTGGTGGTGGGGAATACGTTGCCTTAAAAGGGATTGACCTACACATTAAAAAAGGAGAGTTTATCTCGTTCATCGGTCACTCCGGCTGCGGTAAGTCAACCCTGTTGAACATGATTGCTGGTTTAGATTTGCCGAGTGATGGGATAGTTACCCTGGAAGGGCAAAAAGTTAAACAGCCAGGGCCAGACAAGATGGTGGTGTTCCAGAATTATTCTCTGTTGCCTTGGCGGACAGTACGGCAAAATATTGCCTTAGCTGTTGACTCGGTGATGAAGGATTTGCCTGCTGCTGAGCGCAAAGCAATTGTAGAGCGACACATTGATATGGTTGGGTTACGCCCTCATGCGGACAAACAGCCTACGATGCTATCGGGTGGACAAAAACAACGGGTTGCGATCGCACGCGCCCTTGCCATCCGTCCCAAATTGCTGCTCCTTGATGAACCCTTTGGCGCGTTGGATGCTCTCACACGAGGCAACCTCCAAGAGCAGTTAATGAAAATCTGCGAAGAAAACGAAGTCACGGCAATCATGGTTACCCATGATGTCGATGAAGCGGTGCTGCTGTCTGACCGAATTGTCATGCTTACCAACGGACCGGGTTCCAAAATTGGTCAGATTTTAGAGGTGGACATCCCCCGACCTCGCAAGCGGATGGAAGTGGTGGAACATCCTAGCTACTACAGCTTGCGGAGTGAGATGATTTACTTCCTCAACCAGCAGAAGCGGATTAAGAAAATTCGGGCGAGAAAAACAGCCGTGGTTGCGCGTCATGGTTTGGAAAAAGTCAACCTCGACATTGGTTTTGTCCCACTAACGGCTTGTGCTCCTCTAGCGGTTGCCAAAGAAAAAGGCTTCTTCCAGAAACACGGTTTAGATGAAGTCAACCTCGTGCGCGAAACGAGTTGGCGCGGCATTATGGATGGCATCAGTGGCGGGTATTTAGATGCGGCTCAAATGCCATCGGGGATGCCTCTGTGGATTACCCTAGGCGGAAATGACAACCGACCCTTGCCCGTTGTCAGTGCATTGACCATGACTCGCAACGGCAATGGCATCACCCTGGATAAACGCTTTTATGACCAAGGGGTACGCACCCTAGCAGATTTCAAGAAAATGCTGCTCGACTCCCCGGAACGCCAGCACCGGATGGGGTTAGTGCATCCTTCCTCAATGCACAATCTGCTGCTGCGTTACTGGTTAGCGAGTGGTGGCATCGACCCCGATTACGATTTGTCGCTTCAGAGCATCCCTCCAGCGCAAATGGTCGTCGATTTGCAAGGGGGAACCATTGATGGTTTCTGTGTTGGGGAACCCTGGAACACGCGGGCGGCAATGCAAGGGATTGGTTTTACTGTTGCCACAGACTTGGAGATTTGGCCCGGACATCCAGGAAAAGTGCTTGGTGTTCGCGAAGACTGGGCAAACGCTTATCCCAACACCCACATTGCCTTAGTCAAAGCGTTGCTAGAGGCATCTCAGTATTGTACTGACCGTGCTAACGAACTAGAGGTGCGTCAGATTGTTGCCCAGCGGGAGTACGTGAATACAGATATTGCTTACATCCACCTCGGCAACCCCGATGAAGCATTCTGTAGTCTCGATCAACCCATGCGAGAGTTTGCCCATCACCTGTTCTTTGGGGATGGCGTGAATCGTCCCAGTCGGACTGAACACCTTTGGCACATGACTCAGTTGGCACGTTGGGGCCACACGCCCTTCCCTCGAAACTGGGTGGAAATCATGGAACGGGTGTGCCGGGTAAGCGTGTTCAGCACCGCCGCACGAGAACTGGGTCTGTTGGATGTGAAATATACCAGTGGCGCGATCGCGATGTTTGATGGCACCACGTTCACTGCTGACGACCCGATTGGTTATCTCAACAATTTGAAGATTAAACGCGATTTCAGCATTGCGGAAGTCATCCTCGATTTACCACGTCCTACGGTCGCTGCTTAGTCATTAGTTTGTTGTTTGTTATAGCAGTAGCTACTTAGGTTAGGACATTAACGGGAGCTTGCGTTCCTTCGCTAGAGCCTAATTGACTGAAAGCTGACCGCTGAAAGCTGAGTGCTGATTGCTATATTTGCCCTTTACTAACAACCAACAACCAACAACCGATAATCAATAACCACCAACTAATAACCAACAACTAAACCAATGGTTAACCGTCTAGCCTTTACCAATAGCCAGACTTCCACTGCCCGACAGCCAATGACAACTACAGTTAAGCCCGAATCATTCCTAACAATCGAAAACGTTTCTAAGGTCTATCCAACGAAGAAGGGCCCGTACCCGGTACTCCAAGACGTTAACCTGACGGTAGAAGAAGGCGAGTTTATCTGCGTTATCGGTCACTCTGGCTGCGGCAAATCGACCCTGCTGAACATGGTGTCGGGTTTCGCCTTTCCTACCACCGGAGAAGTGCGCGTGCAAGGGAAGCCCATCACCAAGCCAGGGCCAGACCGCATGGTTGTGTTCCAAAACTACGCGCTACTGCCTTGGCGGACAGCGTTTGAAAATATCTACATAGCTGTTCACGCCGTTCACCCCAACAAGTCGCAGGCCCAAAAAAGAGCGATTGTGCGGGAACATCTCGCGATGGTGGGTTTGTCGGAGGCGGCTGATAAAAAGCCACCGCAAATGTCCGGTGGGATGAGACAGCGGGTTTCTATCGCCAGGGCTTTGGCGGTTCGTCCCCAAGTCTTGATTTTGGATGAACCTTTCGGTGCTTTGGATGCCATCACCAAGGAAGAGTTACAGGAAGAACTGCTGAAAATCTGGAACGACCACCGCTGCACGGTTCTAATGATTACCCACGATATTGATGAAGCACTATTTTTAGCCGATCGCTTGGTAATGATGACCAATGGTCCAGCAGCAAATATCGGTGAGATTATGGACATTCCTTTCCCGCGTCCCCGCGATCGCGCCCTCATTATGGAAGACCCAGAATACTACAGATTGCGTAATCACGCCCTAGACTACCTCTTCCACCGCTTCGCTCACGACGAGTAAATTAGGAATGGGTTTAGACCATCAAAACAGAAAATTTCTTTTGGTAGAGACGTTCCACCGGAACGTCTCTACATAGATGCAAGGTAATGATGACAAAGCATTCATTATTTGGCGATCGCGTGGGAGTACTCGCCACCATGCACCAAAAAGAGAGGGTAATTGCACCTCTCCTCGAACGGGAATTAGGAATTAAAGTAGTAGTCCCAGAAAACTTTGATACTGACACCTTCGGGACTTTCACGCGAGAAATCAAACGGACTGGCGACCAACTACAAGCCGCAAAACTCAAAGCACAAAAAGCTTTGGAACTCACAGGTGAAACCTTAGCCTTTGCCAGTGAAGGAACTTTTGCTCCTCATCCAGCTTTTCCTTATATTTCTCGCAATCGAGAAATTGTTGTTTTAATCGACACAATCAATGAAATAGAAATTGTTGGTCAAGAGTTTTCAACTGACACAAATTTTAGTCATAAAACCATACAAACCATTGAGGAAGTTTTTGAATTTGCCCAAAAGGTTGGCTTTCCCGAACATGGATTAGTCGTTATGGAGCCTTCAGATGAAGGCAAGCAGGAAATTATTAAAGGAATAATAACTGAAAAACAACTGATTGAAGCGGTTGAATTGATTTTAGCTCAATCACGCAATGGGAAAGTACAGATAGAAACTGATATGCGAGCGCTTTATAACCCTACTCGAATGAAAAATATTGAAAAAGCAACTCGCGATTTAATCCAAAAAATTAAGCAAATTTGTCCTAAATGTTCTTGTCCTGGTTTTGATGTAGTCCAGAGGAAAAAAGGCTTACCTTGTGAGTGGTGCAACTTGCCTAGCAGTATGACGCTGTTGGAAATTTATCAATGTAAAAAGTGTAGTTTTAACCAAGAAATCTTATTTCCAGACGGGATAGAGAAAGCCGACCCAGCTCAATGTATGTACTGTAATCCTTAGTTATAGCTGTCGTCATAAAGGTTAGGATCGTATGCTGACTGAACAAAACAAAGTGATCGTTCTCCAGTTCTACAAAGCCTTCGACGATCGCAAAATGGAGCAAGCCTTAGAACTTCTTGCTCCGAATTTTGTTGCTCATCTGGCAGGTATGCCTGAACCATTGGATGGAGAGGGATTCAAGCAGTTCGGGATGTCGTTTTATTTAGCCTTCAGCGAGGGTCAACACATTTTTGATGAGGTTGTGGTTGCAGGCGATAGAGTTGTGACGTGCGGAACGTTTACAGCCACGCACCTTGGAGAATTTCAAGGCTTGCCGCCAACGGGCAAGCGGATTAAATTGTCGATCATGCACATTGATCGAGTCGAGGACGGAAAAATCATAGAGCATTGGGGGCAAGGCGATGCACTCGGATTGATGCAGCAGATAGGGATTGTCTTCTTACCGGGTCTAAAACTATTGCCACACATTTTAAGAGGTGTTGCATCCAAACTGTTTAAGAAATCTACGGTAGAGTACTAGCTCCGCTTCATGCCAACTAATGCTGTTTCTGGCACGGAAATTTCTTTTTTGGCAATACAACTGTTGAGTACAGCCTTGACCACTTCTTGCTCTCGATTTTTCGGGTCAGTTTCTACCTGCAACGTTACTAAACTGGGTTGAATTGCTTCATCTCTGAGTGCAGATGGACTAGAGAGAGAAACATATACGCCCACCAACGCGATCGCAAACGCCACCAGATTCAACAAACCCAACTGTTCTGAAAACAATGCCCAAGCTCCAACTCCCGCCAATACTGGCTCTAAAAGCAGGAATAACGCCACGAATTCTGATGACAACTGGTTGAGAGAGTGTACGAGCATTCCCTGTCCCAGGATTTGACAAACACCAGCGAGAGAAATGACTATTAGCCATCCCTGCCAGGAGGTGGGAAACACTTGACCTCCATCAATCAGTACAATCGGCAACGATACCAATGTTGCGATCGCTGAACTCCAGAACACAATCTTTGTAGCCCCTAACTGATTTTGGAGCCGTTCCAGTACCGACAGATAGACGCTGAAACACACAGCAGCAATTAAAGCAGCAATATCTCCAAGAAATTTGCCACTAGCAAGTTGACAATCATTACATCCAATCACAAAAACGGCAGCGATCGCAATTGCCATGCCAAGCAGAAATTGCTGATCGAAGCGTCTCTGACAGAACAACCATCCACCTAAACAGGAGAATACGGGCGTGAGGTTTGCCAGTAACGTTGCGTTAGCTACGCTAGTTTGCGTCAGTGACCAAGCCCACAGAATCAAGTCAGCCGCTAAAAAGAACCCTACCAGAAATAACTGCCCGATGATCGCTCCTGTATAAGGGGATGATTTAGGGGTTTCGCTGTTCTCCTGTTTCCGGCGTACTGCGCTGACACCGCTCCACAAGCCCAAAATGACTGTGGTAATCCAAAAACGGTTGAATGCTGTAGCGTAGGGACTAATTTCCTGTTCACTGAATTTGATGAAAATTGCGGCAGAAGCGATCGAGAGCAGAGCAAGACATAGCGATGCGATAGTAGCGATCGTGGGTGTTTTGCCCAAGGAACGTTCTGGTACTTGGATGGGATGCGGCATTTTTGTATCATAAACTACTTTATTAAGTTTTCTCGGAATTTTTCAGCTCACCCTCATCCTTGGGAGAGGAAACTGCAATGAGTCCAATGGAGGATGTTTGATAACTTCCAACTCTCAGTGGCGACGCAATTCAACCCCAATCGTGGCAAGAAAACGTCGTTGATTTTAGTACATTAGTACGGCTAAAATGCCGTTGGACTGTGAGCTTTCAGCGAAAAAGTACTGAAGTGTTATCTCAAAACCGTTATAGAACCCATTTGACATCTTACGGAGCCTAAATTAAGGTACTCAAAGCCGTCTCACCCTGCTCCGATATGGTGACTTTGCCGAAAATGGAAGTTGAGTGGTTTTGGCAGACATGGGTAAAATCCTCGTCTTTTTTTCAACTCAAGCCGATCTTCAAGTTTGTCACGGAACCGGACACTCGCCTGTCGTTTGCCAAAGGCTGTGAGCTAGTACGGGGAAGGATTGAGCCATGAGTACCACTTTGCCCTTGTCGTTGATTACCCACCCTTGAGCTTCTACCAACGGCTTGCGAGTCGAGTTGGCAATTGCAATCACATCTTGAGAACTTGCGCGACTCAGAGTTGTCCTTGGCGTTGAACGCAAATCTGTCCAAATAGTATCAGTGCTAAGTGCGTCGCTGGGATTGTCCGGCAACCCACCCCGTCCGGTAATAATGAATTCATTTCGAGCAACTTGTGTTCTACCTGTTCGGCAATTTTGAGCAATCTGGTTAGAGGCATCAACTAAATCTGTAGGCAAGTTGGTTAACCCACTACTAGGATCAATCTCCGGTGTGTTGATTTTTACAATACCGTCTTGTCCAGTCACATTAGAACTAGCATTAATATCACTTTCTGTTGTCAGATCCTCGCGAAACTCTAGCCCATAGATGCCTGTAGCTGTAAGGTCAATCCGACCACCAAAGCCTTGATCGGCATTGGCAACGATATCACTATTTTCAGAAGGGACAGCAACAATGAAAGGGGCATTGAGCGTGATATTACCACCACTACCATTGTTAGCGGCGGTAGTGGCGATCGCACTGCCGTCACGCATCAGGATTAAATCTTGCACATCTAAGGTAATGTTACCGCCAAGACCTGATGCCGTTTCGCCGCGTAGCGAGCCTTGGTTTTCCAGAAGAATCGAATCTGCCCCAATAGTTAGTGAACCGGCATTTCCTAGCCCTTGACTACTCACTGTGACTTCAGCGCCATCCCGAATAATCAATTGCCCTGTCGTAATGTTCAGGCTTCCTCCCTTGCCCGTACCGACTATCGTCCCCACATCCTGCGAGTCGAGTGGACGCCCCGTGTCAGCAACGATTCGGCTAGGCGATTCACCATTTCTTGTCATTACGGTACCACTGACTTCCACAGACAAAAAGGTATTGATGATGATATCGCCTCCACCCCCGGTACCAAAGGTAGATGCTGAGACTTCTGCCCCATCCCGAACCATTAATTGTCCCGTGTTAAGGATTAAGCTTCCGGCTTGCCCAACCCCTCGCGTCTGAACCGTCAAGGAACTGGGACGCTGCCGTTGGCTTGAGGTGCCACTGACTTCCACAGACTCGGAGGCATTAATGATGAGACTTCCTCCCCCCGTCGTGTCTATCGTCGATGCGGATATCCGCCCCCCATTCCGAACAACCAATCGCCCTGTGTTAATAACTAAGTTCTCCGCTTTTCCAGCTCCTTGAGCATCACTTGCCAATCGGCTAGGTCTGTCATTGCCTCCCGTTCCACCACTTTGACCGATGATTCTCGTGCCAATCACTTCTACCAACTCGGAGGCATTCACCGTTATACCGCCACTGTCTCCCTGACTTTCTTCTATAGCAGAAGCGGATACCTGCGAACCATCTTGGATCGAGAACTGCGAGGCTTGGATCAAAATACCTTTGCCGTTTTGGTTCCCCTCAGTATCTGCAACAATTGCTGAGGCATCGGTAAGTGTAATGCGCTCTCCCTGTACTTGAACAAAACCGCCACCCTCACCACTAGCATCCACTCGCGCTTGATTGGTGAGCGATACATCGGCTCGCGCTACACCATCGGGAAAACTCAAGCTTAGTTTATTCCCATTCACATTCAGCCCTACGCTGCCTGAGTCTGCTAGCCCACCTAATTCTACTCGACCATTTCCGGCTTTTAATATCCCTTCATTGAGGATTACATTTCCACCTAATAGAAGTAAGCTCTGACCATTCGGAACCTGCAGATGTGCATGACTGGTAATGGGCTGAGTGGCAATTTGATTGAAGAAAAGAGCCGAAGGATTGACGGCCAGTAACTGTGGAATTTCAGGTGTTGAACCACTGAAAAATCCCTGATTCCCAAATTGAATTGTATTGGCTGTTGTGGCTAAAAACGAACCCTGAACATCCAGCAATCCCTTCTCCCCAAAAATGATGCCATTCGGATTGAGGAAAAACAGATTTGCCCTACCGTCTACCCCCAGTATGCCTAAAAGAGCTGAGGGTTCAGTACCTGTCACGCGAGTGAGAATGTTTTCAATTCCAACAGGATTGACAAAATAAACGCGCTGTCCTTCCCCGATATTAAATTGCTCAAAACTATGGAACAGATTAGCACCACGAGTAGCTCCCCCATCAATTCGGTCAGTGAGAGTGCCATTGATAGAAACATTAGGGGTGACAACAGAATTTTGTGTCCCTAATGTTTCGTCAGGAGTAACCTGAGCCAAGGCATCATTTTCCCAGGAAGCGATCGCCAAACATCCTGTCAAGGCTATGGCTGTCCATATCTGCCAAGACTTAACAACACTCAACCTCTGTTGGGGCATTTTTCACAACCACCAATTCAAGCGATTCGATTCGTCTAAATCATACACGCAGCGGTGTTCTCGATATAGAACCCATTTGACATCTTTTACGGTAATGAAGTAATGTTTAATGTGCCGCTGAATGATGCGCTGGCGAAGGTTGACCCAGCCAGCACTGATGGCGCAAGCTTATGGGTCAGCTACCTTACCAACTGGACGAATTGGAACCATGTTCGGACAGCAACGGCACTTGCGGCAGCAGCCTCGTTCACCATTGCGATCGCGAATTGAGCAGTGGCTAATGTTTTACCAAAAAATTGGGTCTAAAGCCCTGTCATTCTAGGACGGCTTAGAGCTTTTGATGAGGGAGAGGAACTACCTTATTTCTTCTCACTCTTTCAATAGCGGGTAGTACAGTTCTCCCGCTCCACCAATGATGCCAGCGCGATCGCCTGCTTGTGGGCCAGTTCCCATAAAGATATCGACGCGGCCTGGTCCCCGAATTGCACTACCTGTGTCCTGATCCAGTACATAGCGACTCACCATTCGGGATTCTAGCTGACCCGTCGCATTGGGGTAGGGAATGGTCGCTCGAATCAGGGCTAATGCCCCCGGAGGCATCAGGGATTTATCCGTCGCAATGGAACGCTCAGCAGTAACTGGTACGCCAATGCTTCCGGTAGCGGGTGCGCCGTTGGTTTCCTTGAAAAAAACAAAGCTTTGATTGCGTGGTAGATATTGATTCATTTCCGTTGGAAAGCGGCGAAAGTAATCAATGAGAACGGGTAAGGTCAACCCATCTAGCTGCAACTTCCCATCCTTAACCAGTTCTCGCCCCACGCTGCTATAAGGGTAATTTGTCTTACCTGCGTAGCCAACCGTCATCAGGCTACCATCTGACATCCGGAGTCGGGCGGAACCTTGGACGTGAACGAGAAAAGCCTCTAGGCGATCGCGTAACCAGACTAATTCTCGCCCACGCAGTCGGCTGTTCTTCCCTAAACCATCTTCCCCTTCCAGTTGAGCGCGGGTTGGGTGAGGGGTTGCCCAGCTATTGAAATCAGCGGGTAGTCGATAGAGGGGATAGCGATACTCCGCATTTGGTGTCCGACTAGCGGCATAAATTGGCTCAAAGTAGCCTGTAAAAACAACAGTTCCCTGACCATCATTGCCAACAGACTTGTAAAAGACAAACTCGCGATTGATAGCTGCTTGGAGTTCGGCAGGCGAAGGAGAAGAGACAAGGAGTTGGCGAAAACGGACAAGCGAACGACGAACGCGATCGCGTGTTATCCCTGGCACTGGATACCGCTGGTAAGCTTGAGCCGCTGTGGGGGTTTGCAGATAACGCAGGCTGTAATCGATTGACTTTAACATTGCCCGCCAGTCTCCTGGCTGACCAGGATTCCCCCACAACTGCTCATCAAAACCCAATGAGTCCAGTGCTGTCTGACTAGCCTCCGGGTTAATCGGTTGCAATGGCACATCAGCGGCGATTATCCCGTTAGCCGTCAAAAGCGTTATCCCTAAACTTAGGGAAAGCCAAGTTAATGTCTTTCTCATACTCACCAAGAACAAAAGAGCGATCGCACGTTGCAAGGCTATAGAACTCCCTAACTAAGGAAAAGGGAATGGCTATCAGGTAGGTTCAATAGCAAACTTTCTTACTCCTCATGTTTTGTAAGTTATTGATCTTTAGCCTTGCTGGGCTAAAAACGTTCGACGCTTCCTGCAAAAACAGGTTCCACCCGAATCGCTGAAACGCTAGAAGGACGAAGCACCATGTACTCGCCCTGGACATTTTTGATCGGTACGCTAATGAAGTCATTAGAGGTTGCTTTTGGCATCAATTCACCGCTGTACCACTTCTGAAACTCCTGAATTGTTGCAAAGCGAACTTCTTCCCGGTGACCACTTGACAAGAGGATATGTACAGCGTATTCATCTGGGGTTCTGGGCATGGAAAATTATCCTGACTGAATCCGTATCCAAATTATTATCAGTGACCAAGCGGCGGAAAATCACGCTTCTCGGAGGCTGTTTGAAAAGTCAGACAGTTAATGCGATCGCCTGAGAGTTTGTCCCTAGCCACTCTCCCGCCGTCGAATTAATTTCCACGGTTCATCGCTCAAGTCCATTGCAATGGGCTGAAACTCTCTTTCTCCCAATCCCCAATCCCTAATCTCTTTTATGAAGTGGTAGGCTTGTCTGACTGTCGGAAAGAAACTGATACAGAATCAGGGTATGGAGCAGATCAAAAATTTCTTAAAGATTTCTGAACACATTGGCACGGCAGGACAGCCCACAGAAGAGCAATTTCCGGCACTTAAGGAAGCTGGATACGAGGTTGTCGTCAATTTGGCTATGCCTACTTCCACCAATGCGATACCCAATGAGGGTGAACTAGTCACCTCTCAAGACATGATTTACGTTCATCTGCCTGTGAAGTGGGAAGCCCCAACCAGCAAGGATCTAGATAATTTTTTCCACATCATGGAGGCAAATGCAGGTAACAAAGTTTTTGTGCATTGCGCTCTCAATATGAGGGTTTCTGCGTTTATGTATCTCTACCAAGTGATTCGCCAGGGTGTGAGTATTAGCGATGCTCAAAAGCAACTCCATCACATTTGGGAACCAGATGGTGTTTGGCGAGACTTTATCGAGAATGAACTAGCCAATCACGGTATAACTGCCGAATCAGGTCAATAAATTAAACCGTTGTAGCAATGCCTCCATCACCGAGGGTAAAGTTTGGCTCAACTCAGCGGGTTCATCGTAAACCAACTGCTGATAGTTGGGTACATCAAAAGGAAACTGCCCTGGTAAATCTGGGCGTTCCATCTTTGTGAGCAAAATCTGTTCTGTACGCTTGGCTGTTAAGGCATAACCTATTTCTATACAGACATTCGGGCTAGGAATTAGTAGGGGTGTTTTTTCTCCTTCAATACGTGCTATCGGTGTCCCATCCGCAATAAAGAGTAGACTTTTACGAATTTTACGCATCTGAGTGCTATTCAGTCGCATCGGTTCACCCGCAGGGCGTCGAGATTCTTCTAGAGTTAGGGGTAAACGCGATCGCTTGTTGAAGCCTTCCAGTGTCTTCGAGAGGGCGTTACGCAAAGCATCATTAGCAGCATTGTATTCAGTCTGGTAGCTCAAGAATATAATTGGCTCCAGTTGCCCCATTACTTCTTGCTTGCTGAAGTAAATCTCGTGAGAGATCAAGTCAATGTTGGAAATGGCATAACCGCCGCTGCCTTCAATGTAAAATTCAACAGTTTCCCCTTCCAGGTAACGCCCAAACCATTCCGAGTTCTTGACATCCTGGCTATCATCCAAAAAGTCAGCCCGCAAACCAGACTTGAGCAAACTATTTTTGCTCAGACGTAAGTCGTGAGGACGTTTCTCCAGTTCTTTAATCGGTTCATATTGCTGGAGATACCAAGCTTTCAGGGCAATGATGGCCATGATGTCTTTAAGGATGCACGGTTTCCCGACGCCCAAGGCTAAAATTCTTGAACTGGAATTTTACACCAACTAGTGGTCAGTCATCAGCCATCAGCGGTCAGCTTTGAGGTGAGAGTTGATAGCTTTTAGCCAGGTACGCTGTTTAAAAACAACTTGGTATTAGCTGTGAGTGGCGATTTCTTCACCCACTGTATTATTTTTTGCGATCGCGATTAGCCTAAAAGAAAAGACTCATTGGATCTGCCGATGGACGCTACAACAATACACGCTTTTAAAGAATGGGCTGTTGCCGTTGAGGCTCTAGAACAGGGCAAAACGATTATGCTGCTACGCAAAGGGGGCATCAAGGAAGAGGGGAACCGTTTTAAAGTTGCTCACAACGAAGTTTTGCTTTACCCCACCTATGAGCATCAACAGCCCAACTTGCTAAAAGCTGAGTATGCTCCTCTGGTAAACCCTGTAACCTCAGGTTGGCATCCGGAAACCGTGGGGATTGGTAGCTGGGCGGAGATTACTGATATTTTGCTAGTGAGTGATGAGTCCGTGGTTGTAGAGTTGTTACCCTATCACATCTGGAACGAGCAATTTGTAAGCGATCGCCTAAAATGGAAACCTCGTCAGCCTCTATATATTCTCTTGTTACGGACGTACCGACTACCTCAAGCACAAACTATTCCCTACCGTACTGAGTATAGTGGCTGTCGCTCATGGATTGATGTGGTTGAACCACTTTCTCTTGAAGGTATGGTGCCTGTATTCACTGACACTGAATATATGGAGCAAGCCGCTCAAATTCGTCAGATTGTTGGAGAACATGCATTTAATGGGCGTATGCCATCATTGGTGTCAACTTAAGCGAAAAAGGAGCAGGGAAGATAGAGTGAAAGT